>JADLGB010000076.1 GCA_020849535.1 Candidatus Hydrogenedentota bacterium | reverse complement strand
GCTCTCGCGATTCTCCGCGTTTCTCTGCGGACTCTGCGCCTCTGCGTTTGAGTTAATTGAAGACCATGGGCAGGGATGCCTATGCCACCTCAGCATTTCCTTTCGGAAATGGTGAAATCGGTGGATCACTCTCCTCGTTTGGCTGCGGCTCTGCCGCGCTGGGCTTTGAGTACTTTGGCCTTTCAGGCCATAAGAGCTCAATAGGCCGTCGGCTTCAGCGCTCCGCGGCATTCGGGTAGCCTCTTCGCCCCCCCCGTGGCTTGACAACTTGCCGGACATTTCCCCATAGAATGTCTGGGAAGTGAGTACTGAGGCCGTTCGGGCACATGGGTCCCCTCCATGCAGGTTCGCAGTTTTAATGCGATTGGCCTGCCGGAGTATGTCTCATCCTCCTGGGAACGCCAGGCACCAGCCTCGCATCTTTGGCTTCGCCCCAGGCTGCCGGCGGATCAGAAGCGGTAGGTGTACTGAACGGTGTAGGCCTCTTCCTCGTACTCCACCTTGGTGCCTCGGCCGATGATCGAGAAGAGATCGCCGTGCCCGTTGTCGGTCATGTCGACGGCCAAGGTGTGGGTGTACGCGAAGTGGACTTCGTGGTGGGCGTTGATACGGTGGGAGAAACCGAAGGTGATGTGATCCTCCGCGATGGCCGGAGACAACGCGTTGGCAAATACGAACTCCTCCGTCACCGGCGCGTTTCCATGCGAGAATCCAGCCCGTAAGGCCCAACGCTCGTTGGGCCTGTAGATCGCCCCCAGCTTATAGATGTCCTGATCGACCCAGCCGAGTCCGCCCTCGATGGTCTTCTTGGCGAACTGGTTGATTTCCGACCAGTCCTGCCACTTGTAGTCGGCAAGCAGTTCCAGTTTGGGCGTGGCCTTCCACGCCACGCCTATTTGGATCTTTTCGGGCAGGTCGAGGTTCCACTTGATCACATCTTCGTGATGTTCGTATTGCTGCACAGCCTGACGCGACGTCCACGTCGCGCCAAAGCGAAATCGCTCCCATTCCTTGTACAGTGAGAGCTGAAGGCCAATGCCGAACGCATAGTCCTTCTCATAGTTGCCCTCCGCGGGGCGCAGCCGCAGTGTCAGTGAATCCGTTCGGAATTCCGTGATCGCGCCCAGAAGCGAGGCGCCCACTGCCCAACCGTTGTCGAACTTATACGCGTACGACAAAGGGAGCTTCGCGACCGAAAGCGAGGAGCGGCGGTCGTTGCCGCGAGACAAGCCGAGCGTCGTGCGGGGACGGTCGTAGTCGGCATTGTTGCCCTGCACGCCAAAGAGGCCAAAGCCCAGGGTCCCATGTTCCAACGGCCAGATCATCCCGAAAGAGGGCACAAAGATAGCCCCATGATCCGTGAGGTGAAATGCGCGAGGATTCACGACCAATCCGAATCCGTCCGGTTCGGAGCCACGAAAGAGATCCAGGTATTCCACGGAAATGTCCAGACGCTTATCCAGATCGACGATGGCCGCGGGATTCAAAAGAGCCCACGTCGCGTCCTGGGGAGCGGCCACGCCGGCGCCGGCGGTACCCTTCTGCACAGCGCCGATGCCGATGAGTTCATTGCCGTCCGTGGCGTGCGCGGACAGGGCGAGCATGGGGACGAGAAAAGGAGCGATTCGGACGCATCGGCATTGCAGCATGGCCTAGCGCGACTCCGGGGCCTCAGAAAACTCTGATGATGTGTCCGGAGCGGGAATCTCCCTCGGCGTTCGGGAGACAAAAGAACGACCCTCCAGACAGCCTCCACAAGGTATGCATTCCCGATGATACGCAAACCATGTCAGTGCGCACCGCGCACAACGTGGGCACGCCACGGTACTGCGTTACTTCCGGTCCTATTTCGTAATGGCTTGCAGTGACTATTCGGTCACGGTAAAGGACAGTTCTGTTGAAAGGGGTGCAGGTTCTTTTCCTTCTTCCTTTACCGTTACCGGTTCGCCATTCACATCGTAGGCCTGGATCACCCCCGTATGGGTGCCGGGCGTCAAGGTGGCGGGCAGTTCGTAGGCGCGTGACCACGTACCATCCATGGCCGTCACATCCCCATTCGCGCCGTTGTCGAACAGGTCAAACTTCAATTCGCCCACCGAGATTGCCACCGTGTCCACCACATGGTCCGGATCCGACAGCGTCGCGGTGAACGTCATTGACTCTCCCACCTTGGCCGCGGCGGGCGCCACCACGACCCCCGTGAAGCCCAGGGGCGGCGGGGGCGGAGGCGGCACAGCTTCGGGCGCCGGTTCAACGGGCGCGGTCACCTGGCCTGCTTCAGCACCCATCACGCTGTGAACGTTAAGTTTGAGTGGATCCTGCCCCGAGACTCCAATGCCAAGACCTTGAAGCTGCTGCAGGATAGGAAGTATCTCTTCGATGGAACCGGTAAGCGTGATCGAAATCGTCACTTCCGCGTCTGCTTTTGGAAGAAGAACCAGGGACAGCAGCGCCATCCCCAAGACCAAACCGCGCACAACTCGTTTCATAGCACGTTTCTCCCCGAATGTAGTCGCCTGACCATTCCCGGTGCTGCGCTACCAGCTTAATCCTTCGCTCGCGCTTTGACAACTCTCCTGACCAAGGTCCAGGTTGCGCGGTTTTCGCACCCATCGCCGTTTGCTTTGTTTTAATAGCATAGTGGCAATTGGCGAGACGGCCCATGCCGCATTCACCACTGTGCCGGCGGATCAAGCCATCGCGAGGAAGTCAAACGCGGAGTGAGCCGCGTTAGGGTGCCACCACCACGCGCAACCCCGCCCGATCCTCCGCGGCGGCGAAGGCCTCGGGCGCTTGGTCCAGCGAGAAGCGGTGAGAGATGAACTGCTTTACGTCGATAACGCCGTCCGCAATCAGGTCGACGGCCTTCTGGTGGTGGCGGGGCATGCAGCCGTGCGACCCGCAGACAAACAGTTCCTTGTAGTGAATGATGTTTGTGTCGAGTGTCACTTTGGATTTGTCCTTTGGAAGACCGCCGAAGAAATTCACCCAGGCGCGGTTCTTGGCCATCTGGATGGCGTCCACTTGCGCATCGGGCGACGGACACGCCGTGATAATCACGTCGGCGCCGAGACTGTGGGTCTCATCCTTCACACGCGCGATGGCATCTTCCTCGGAAGAACAGACAAACACGTCCGCGGGGAACCTTCGTGCCATCTCCAGGCGCGGCCGCGAACGTTGCACGACGATGATCTTGCCCGCACCCATCTTGCGGGCCACTTCGATGATCATGAGTCCGATGGGTCCCGCGCCGATGATGACGACTGCGTCTCCGAATTTCACGGGGGACAATTCCAGCGCGTTTAACACGCAGCCCAGGGGTTCGGCGAGCGCCGCTTCTTCGAGGGACACCTGATCGGGAACCTTGTGCACAGGCCCGTAGTTCACGACCGTTCGGTTCAGTTTCACATACTCCGCGAAACTCCCCGGAAACTGGTAGCCCAGCGCGTAATTGATCTGGCAGTTGTTGCCGATGCCCGCCTCGCAGAACACGCACTCACCGCAGGGCACGTCGCCGCCCATGGCTACGCGATCGCCCGTCTTGAACTTCGTGACGTGCTTGCCTACCTCGACAACAACCCCCGCCGCCTCGTGCCCCATGATCGCGGGTGGCGTCAGGCGCGGACTGCCATGATGCAGCATGCGAATGTCCGAACCGCACACCGCGCACGCCGCGACCTTCACGAGCACTTCGTCGTCTTCGACGTCCGGCGTAGGCACCTCTTTGACGACCAGCTCGTTTAACCCTTCCAAGACAGCGGCTTTCATCGGATTTCCTTTCAGGTTGGAAGGCGGATTATCGCATGGTGCGCGTGAAGCGTGCAAAAGATAGGGAGGAGATCAAGATTTGAAGAGACAGGCGAGGGCGCCTGTCCCACACGCGCTTGCCAGTCAGACCGATCGGACGGATCGGACACCGGTGCAACTCCGGCGGTCATCAAAGTGAGTCGCGAGTAGCGCTCGCACTTTCAGTCCACCAACTCAAAGACCCCGGCCGCGCCCATGCCGCCGCCGATGCACATGGTGACCACGCCGTAACGCTCGCCGCGTTTGCGCATCTCGTCGATGATTTGCACGGACAGTTTTGCACCGGTGCACCCCAAGGGATGCCCGAGCGCGATGGCGCCGCCGTTCACGTTGACCTTCTTCGGATCGAGTTTGAGTTCGCGCATCACCAGCAGCGCCACGGATGCGAAGGCCTCGTTGATCTCGAACAGGCCCACATCTGCAATCGAGATCCCTGCCAGTTCGCAAGCCTTCGGGATGGCGATGAGCTGTGCCGGGCCGAGGTACTTCGGATCTCCGGCGGCGACGTTGTAGCTGCGGAAACGCGCCAGCGGTTTCGTACCGGTTTCCTTCACGGCCTTGCCACTCATCAGTACCAAGGCCGCCGCGCCGTCGCTCATCTGGCTGGAATTGCCCGCGGTGTGAAAGCCCAGTTCCGCGGAGACCGCGAACGCCGGTTTCAGCGCGGCGAGCCCCTCCAGGGTCGTATCGCGGCGCGGCCCTTCATCGACGGCAAAGGTCGTGCTCTTCCCGTTGACCGGCACTTCCAAGGGAACGATCTGATCGCCGAAACTGCCGCGGTCGATCGCCGCCACGGCTTTTTGGTTGCTCTCCAGGGCGAACGCGTCGAGCTGCGCGCGGGTGAATCCGAAATCCCGCGCCACGTTGTCACCTGCGTTGCCCATGCCGATGTAGATCTCGGGGTGATGCGCCGTGAGGTAGGGGTTTGGCGAGAAACGCGCCCCGGGCGAGGGTACCAGGCTCATCGATTCCGTGCCGCCCGCAACGGCGATATCAAGGGATCCCGCATGGATCTTGGCCGCCGCGATGGACATCGCCTCCAGTCCCGACGAGCAGAACCGGTTGATCGTCATGGCGCTCACGGAATCGGGCATGCCCGCACGCAACGCGGCGATCCGCGCTACATTCATGCCTTGCGACTGCTCCGGAATGGCGCACCCCATCACCACATCCTGCACCTGCTCCGGCTGGATACCGGCACGCTGCACGGCCGCTTTGATGACTTCCGCGGCCATGTCGTCGGGGCGGTAGTTCACGAGCGTGCCCCGCTTCGCCTTGCCAATCGCCGTGCGCGCCCCTGAAACCACGTAGACATTGTCCATGATGCGCTGTCCTCCTCCGTATCAGTTGCGCAGGGGCTTACCGGTGGTAAGCATGTGCTGGATGCGTTGCTGGGTTTTCTCCATGCCCACGAGGCTCAGAAATGCCTCGCGCTCGAGGTCGAGCACGTCCTGTTCGGTCATTTTCGTACCGGGCAGCCGCTCGCCCCCGGTGAGGATGTGCGCGATCTTCTCTGCGATGACGACATCATGCTCCGACGCGAAACCACCGAGTTGGAATCCGTATAGCGCCACGCGAAACGCCGCGCGCGCGGACTCACCCAGCGCCGTCAACGTGGCCGGTTTCGGCGCACGGTACCCGGCTGCGATCAAGCCGCGGCACAGGTCTTTCGCGCGTTTCACCTGTTGATCGAAACTCGCGACGACGGGATTGTCGTCCGTGAGGTAGCCCAGCTCGATGTACTCAGCCCCGCTGGTGCTGACCTTCGCCATGGCGATATTCTCAAAGGCGCGCCGCACGTAAGGGAACGGGTCCGCATCGATGACGGTCTCCGGCAGATAGGCCAGCGCGCGGCGCAGCATCTCCTTGCACCCTCCGCCGCCCGGTATGAGACCCACGCCCACCTCGACAAGACCACCGTACGTTTCGCCTGCGATGGCAGCTTTCGCCGCGTGCATGCACACTTCCGTTCCGCCGCCCAGCGTGTAGTGGTGCGGCGCGGCCACTATGGGGCGCTTGCAGAAGCGAATCCCCTGGTTGACCTGTTGAAACGCGTGGACCGCCGCGTCGATCGCTTTCCAATTCTCCTGCATGGCTTCGCCCAGAATCACGAAGATGTTCGCTCCCGCGCAGAAGTGTTCGCCTTGGTTGCCGATCACCATGCCTTCAAAGGCCCCTTCGTTCAGAAGGCGCAGCGCCTCGGTCAACATCTGCCCGATGTCCGCATCGAGACTGTTCATTTTCGTGTGGAACTCGGCGCACAGGATGCCATCGCCCAAGTCCACCAGGCTGCACCCTTCGTTGCCCGCCACTTTCTTGCCGGCACTCTTGGCATCGGCCAACACGATGAGATTCGGATTCGCCGTGACCGATCGATATCCTTTTGACGCCACGTCGAAGTAGTGACGCGCCCCGTTGCGGACCGTGTAAAACGAGTCGCAGCCGGAGTCCAACAACGCTTGCGCGATCGGCGGCAGGGCCAATCCCTCCTTGCGCATCCGGTCACAGACATACTTCACGCCCAGGATGTCCCATGCTTCAAAGATGCCCACATCCCACGCGAAGCCCCACTTCACGGCGTTGTCGATATTGACGATGTCGTCGGCGACCTCGCCAAGGCGATTGCCCGCGTAAATGGCCGTGTTTGCGAAGAGCTTCCATGCGAAGACCGAACCTTTGTCCTCGCCGGTGTACATGATCTTCAACTTCTCTTCGAGGCTGCCCGCGTTCCGTACCTTTCCCGTGCAATCGAAGCGAGGTTTGATGGGGTCCCGATACTCAAGCGTGTTCAGGTCGAGTCCCAGGATGACGCGCTTGCCTTTCTCATCGCGCTGATCCGTGGCCTTGTAGAATCCCGAGCCCGATTTCTGGCCCAACAAACCCTTCTCCACCACCTTCTTGAGCCAGTCCGGCGCCACCATGAGGTCCAAGCGTTCGTCGTTCGGGCAGTTGTTTGCCACGTTGCCGAGCACGTGGATGTACGTATCGAGTCCAACCAGATCGAAGGTGCGAAACGTGGCTGACGAGGCGTGGCCCACAGCGGGTCCGGTTAGGGCATCGACCTCCTCTACCGAAAGGCCGTCCTTCGTCATTTCGTGGAGAATGAACTGCGATGCAAACGTGAGAACGCGGTTGGCGATGAAGTTGGGCGAGTCTTTGGCGTAGACCACGCCTTTGCCTAGCACGTCTTCTATGAAGCCCGCCATGAACCGCATCACTTCGGGGTCCGTTCCGGGATGTGGGATGATCTCGACCAGCTTCAAGTAGCGCGGTGGATTGAAGAAGTGCGTGCCCAGGAAATGCCGCTGCATGTCCGCGTCCATCACCTCGAGCATCGAGGCAATCGGAATGCCGCTGGTATTGCTCGTAACAATCGTTCCCGGCTTGCGGTGTTTGGCGGCCTGCGCGTAAACCTTCTTCTTAATCGTGAGGTCTTCTTTCACAACCTCGATAATCCAATCGCATTCCGCAATCTTCGCCATGTCGTCGTCGAAATTGCCCACCTCGATCAAATCGAGAACGGACTTTGAATAGAGGGGCGAAGGCTTCGCCTTCAGCATGGCGGTCTTGCTCGCCTCGGCGAAGGCGTTGCGTTTGGCACGATTGCCTCGCTCTGCTTCCGGCAGGTTGGGCGGGACAATGTCGAGCATGATGCTGGGGATGCCGCAGTTCGCACAATGCGCGGCGATGGCTCCTCCCATCACGCCTGAGCCCAAAACGGCAACGCGACTGATTTCTCTCATGATGGCACGACTCCTTCCACGGCGCGCTGGGCATGCACCGCGCGTCCCACAACGCGGACTATAACGCAAAGAGTACTCATGCAGAACGGACGCATTTACGAACAGGGCCGGACCTACCGTTAGGTCGATTTTCGGATAGAGTCCAATAGCTCCTCTCTAAACCACACGTGTTTGCTGGCGTCACCAAAGCCTGACGTCTGAATCGCCATCCTACACGTTCCTCCCACAGGCGTCAAGGGGACACGTAATCCACGGAGAATAGCGGGGTTATGCTTGACGCGCAGCTTTCTCTTCGCCTGCCCGTGATGGTATCGTGCGCAACATGGATATCGCCGAACTCGACTACGAGCTTCCACCTGAACTCATCGCCCAGCACCCCTGTGAGCGGCGCGACGAATCGCGGTTACTGGTCGTGGATCGAGCTTCAGGAACCCTTAAACAGGATGTTTTCCGAAATATTGGAGACTACCTTCGCCCAGGGGATTGCCTCGTTCTCAACCAGACCAAGGTGATTCGCGCCCGCCTTCACGCGACCAAGGCTTCCGGAGGCCACGTGGAGGTGTTCCTGCTGCACGACCGCGGAGCAGGCGCTTGGGATGCACTCGTGCGTCCTTCCGCCAAGGTCTCCCCGGGGACACGCGTGCGCCTGCGTTCCGGCATCGAGGTGAACATCGGTGAGAAACTCCCCGAGGGTCGCCGGTGCGTGCGCTTCGACCAACCCGAAGTCCTGCGGCTCCTCGAAGACGCGGGAGAAGTGCCTCTGCCCCCGTACATCCGCCGTGACCACGAAGAACCCGCGGATGCGTCCCGTTACCAGACCATTTACGCCGCGTCGCCCGGGGCCGTTGCGGCGCCTACGGCGGGACTGCACTTCACGGACGAAGTCTTCGCGGACCTGGAACGGCGGGGTGTCACGCGCGCGACGCTGACGCTGCACGTGGGTTACGGCACCTTCAGCCCCATCCGCGCCGAACGCGTCGAGGCGCACAACCTCGAAGCCGAAGAGTTTGTGCTGCCGGACGAAACCGCCGCGCTTCTTAATGAGACCCGTGCTCGAGGCGGGCGGGTGATCGCCGTGGGGACCACCTCGACGCGGGTGTTGGAGTTTCAGTTCCGCAACGATGCGTATCAGTCCGGACGCGGTGCGACCGGAATCTACATTTATCCGCCCTATTCATTCCGGGCGGTGGACGTTCTGCAAACCAACTTCCATCTCCCGCGCTCCAGCCTGCTGGCACTGGTCTACGCTTTCGGCGGCACCGAACTCATTCGAGAGGCCTATCGCTATGCCGTTCGCGAGGAATTTCGCTTCTACTCCTATGGGGACGTGATGGTGATTCTTTGAGATGCCTCAAATACGGAGCGGGGACGCCCCCGCATGGGTGCGTCCCCGCTTTCCGAATACTCGCGCGCGGGGACGAATAGGCGTCCCCTTTCGCGCCGCGTCGTCTAGTTGCCAGTGAACTGCGCGTTCACATCGATAGCCGTCGGCACCGTGAAGTCCTTCATCGCGGGCAGCACGATGTCCGCCTGCCACCCGAAGAGAAGGTCGTCCGCGTCCAGATAGATGTGGACGTCGCCTACCGTATAGAAGCTGCTAAACGGGAACAGCTTGGTGAACAGCACTGGCGAGGCATTGGAGGCGGCGACGAAGAGGATGTTCTCTTCGGAGGCCAAGTCCATGACCGCGGAAATCTGCGCGCCGGAGGTGTCAAACAGGACATCCGGGGCCTGCCCCGTCACCACGTTGGTGGCATCGTCAAAGGCGACCATGCCGATAGAGTTCGACTTCTCTTCCGTGGCCTTAATGGAGGATAGACCCGAGTTGCCCACGAACAAACGGTTGCCGACGGCCTCCATCGCCTTCGGGCTCAACAGCGCGCCGTTGGTTTCCGAGATAATGGCGTCGGGTACTTGCTCGTCAACGAGAGCGTCCGCCGGGCTGAACGTGAAGAGGAAATTGACGGCGGTGCTCACGAACAGCTCGTTGTCCACAACGCGCAGTCCTTGCGGAATGACCGGGCCGCTGTCGTCGAGATCGGCCCAGGACGGACCCGAGAGCACCACAATCTCGTCCGCGAGCAGACCCTTCAGATCGGGTTCCAGGAGATCGGCCACGCTTGGGTAGACGATCACCGCTTGCTCTTCACTCACCTTGCCCACCGTGAACGCGAAACCTGCCACATAGAGGATATCATCCTCGTACTCCATGGCGAGGGCCTCGCCGAATTCGACGAAGGTGTCGGGCGGCACATCGGCTGCGATTGCCGCCGCATCCGCATAGATCGCCACGCCGCCCGGATCCCCGTCGCTCAGGACGAAGAGGCGGTTATCCTCCACGATGATCTGAGTAGGATTCTCGATATCCGCTGCCAGGATTACATCGGGCTCCAACGCGCTGCCGCCTTTGGCTTCAAGGCCCCGGTAATCGCGCCAGATCAACACCCGATCCGTGACCATATCCGCCACGTACAAATCGCTCTCCGTCAGGACGAGGTCAGCGGGATAGACGAGTTCAATCTCCTCGCTGGTGATGGCCACTTCCGGATCTTGCTGATTGTCTCCCTGGAGCACGTCAAAGTACAGCAGCACCTTGGCCGTGTCGTAAGGACCGGGGGCAATGTCCTTGTCGAGGATAATGCCGTTCGGTGAGCCCACGGCCAGATCGACGACAGACAAGGTCTGTGGGGGATTGATGGGGCACCCCGCCGTCATCAGCACCATCATGCATGCAGCCGCCAACAGGGCGCCGTGGCGCGCCTTCCATTTCACGTTCATCATTGCGACTCCTCCCATTAAGCGATGGCCATCACGCGTGTCTTGGCCCCTCGCATTCCCAGATGCTCAATTCGATCCCGTCAACTTGCGATTGGTGTCAATGCTCAGCGGCCCGAAGAAGTCCTTCATCGCGGGAAGGACGATCCCGCCGGGGCGCCCAAAGAGGATGTGGTCCGCCTTGGTGTAGATATGGACGTCCCCTACCGCATAGTACGAGGCGAAGAAGGGCACGGGCCGCGTTTCCGCGGCTTTATTGTCGTAGTCGAACAGCACCGCGCTTCCCGGGACGGCCGTCGCGGCGAACAGCACGTCTTCCTCGACGCTCATGTCGCGCACGGCGGGCACTTGGGCGTTCGATGCATCGAAGACGACGGAAGGCTGCTGGCCGATCGCGAGGTCCGGGGCGCCGTCGAAGCCCACCATGCCGATGGTCGCTTCGCCCGACAGGCCGGGAACAACCCCCTTGAAGGGCACGGGCATCGCGTACGTGTTGAGGTTTCCAACGAACAGGCGGTTGCCCACGGCTTCCGCACCCCACGGCGTGGCCAGAGCGCCGTTGGACTCGGCGATCACCGCGCTGGGCTCGGCAAGGCTCACGAGCGTATCCGCGGAGTCGAACACAAACAGGAAGTTCGATGCGGTGGTAACGTACAGCGTGTTGTCGAATACATCCACCCGCAGCGGCAGCAGCGGGCCATCGTCGTCAAGATACGCCCAGGATGGACCGGCCAGTTCCGCGTCGTACGCGAGCAGGGCCTTCGGGGGCAGTAGTTCCTCATCGATGTCGCGGTAAATGAGCACGCGGCCGCCCAAGGAGTCGGCCACGTACAAGTCATCGCCATCGACGGCCATCCCCATGGGATCGATTGCATCGGCAAACACGCGATCCGGCGCGCGATCTTCGGTAATCCCCGCCGCATCGAAAAACACGTGCACCCCGTAGGTGAACCCGTTCTTGCCCTTGCCGCCATCGATAAACGGATTCCGGTTGAGCACGAACAGCCGGTTGCTGCTGACGATAATCTGGTGGGGATACGCCAGCGTCTCCAGCCCCGTCAGTTCAACGTCCGGCGCCAAGGCGCCATCGCCCTTGTCCGCCAAGGAGCGATAGTCACGCCAGATGCTGACAACCCACGAATCGTCTCCGGCCACATAGAGATCGTCTTCCGTCAGCACCGTGCTGATCGGACGCGCAATGCTGGGAACATCCACCGCGTCCAGCACGACATCGGGATCCTGCTGGTTATCTCCGGACAGCACGTCAAAGTAGAGCAACATTTTCGGAGACGCAAACGGCGGCACCTCCGCGTCGCCCTTCAGGAAGAATCCGGAGCCGGAATCACCTACGGCGAGGTCGATGACGGGTACTCCGCTGGATCCGGGATTCAATGGACACCCGGAACCCCCACACACGAGCAGCACAGCGGCGACGGATACTGAACTATGCAAGAAAACTCTTCGGCACAGCGATCGGCCTCTCATGATGGATTCATCCTCCCTGCGCACCGCCCTGCACGGCGCGGCCCCACGGCCCTTCCTTACGTTGCAGCACTCAGCGGTGCGTCACGTTTACGGCTACCCTTGCATATGCCCCTTCGCGCCACTGCGAGAGACGCGAATTCCTCGTAAGTTAATTCCAATGGTGTCATATTTGTGTTCTATTTGCAATAGCTTTCCGTGAAACCATCCACCCATCTGCAGGATTGCCCGTCGAAGCGACTCCTGCTATAGTTCTTTTGCTGTCCGGCGGCGCCCCGATTCCTTCGATTGTCCTGGTTCGTTGGTGGAGGATTCGCAATCCGTGCCTTCTTTCAAAAGGGTTTATTTACCGCTACTTCTGGCCATTTCCACTGCGGCGGAGGAGCCCCTGGCAGGGCCGGAGATATTGGTTGACAAGCTGACCGGTTTCGTCCAGCGCCTGGAGGCTGATGCCGCCGCGCGAGAGGCCGCCCGGGACGCACTGAAGGACAACGCGTCAGCGCCGGCGCAGGCGGTGCAGGACCTGCTCCGCGCCTTGGAGCAAGGCTCCGCGCCGCAGGCCCCGCCAGACCCGGAACTGAGTGAATTCTTCGAACGTCAAATCCGCCCATTGTTGGCTGAGCACTGCATTTCCTGCCACGGACCGGATAAGCAGAAGAATGGGTTGCGACTGGACTCGCGCGAGGCCGTACTGCGAGGCGGCGTCTCGGGACCGGCCGCCGCACCGGGCGATCCTGCCGCGAGCCTCCTGGTGCAGGTCATCGAATACGCGGGGGACATCCAGATGCCGCCGCAGGGCAAACTGCCTGATGAGGCCGTCGAGGCATTGCGCCACTGGATCGCCGTCGGGGCCCCATGGCCCGCCGGAGCTGGGCAAAGCACCACGCTCTCTCCCAAATCAATGGAAGAGAGGATAGCGGAGGCTCGTGCAGCGCACTGGGCCTTCCAGCCAGTGACCAATCCCGCGCCTCCTGAAGTCGCCGGCGCGGCGTCGTCAAGTGCCGCGGTCGACCGCTTCATCCTCAAGAAGCTCGAAGAGGCCAATCTCACACCTTCTCCGCGCGCGGACAGGCGGACGCTCATCCGGCGCGTCACCTTCGATCTACTGGGGCTTCCGCCTACACCGCAGGAGGTGGAAGACTTCGTGAACGATGATTCGCCCGAGGCCTACGCAACGCTCGTGGATCGCTTGCTCGCGTCGCCGCGCTACGGTGAGCGTTGGGGCCGCTACTGGCTCGACGTGGCGCGCTACGCCGACACACGCGGATACGTCTTCCAGATGGAGCGTGACTTCCCATTCTCCTACACCTACCGGGACTACGTCATCCGTGCCTTCAACGAGGACTTGCCTTACGACCAGTTCCTTATGCAGCAACTCGCCGCGGACCGTCTGGACCTTGGAGACGACAAGCGCCCGCTGGCCGCGCTGGGCTTCTTGACGCTGGGCCGCCATTTCCTAGGGAACGTCCACGACATCACCGACGACCGCATCGATGTCGTCACGCGCGGGCTCCAGGGCCTGACGGTTTCCTGCGCGCGATGTCACGACCACAAGTACGACCCCGTGCCCATTGAAGACTACTACTCGCTCTACGGTATCTTCCGCAGCAGCGTCGAACCCGAAGAGCTGCCGCGTATCGAGGAACCGGACCCAAGCGATCCCCAATACCAGGATTACCAGAAGGCCCTGCACACGGCGGAGCAAGCGGTCCAGGATTTCTTGAACGGCTTGCATGTGGACCTCTTGACGCAGGCGCGCAGCCGTGCGGGAGATTACCTGCTTGCCGCGTGGGAAGCGCGCGGCATGACCGAGGATGAACCGTTGCGCGCCCTGGCGCGGGACAAAGACCTTCACTGGCAATTGCTCCAGCGCTGGCGCGAGTATCTGAAGGCGAAGTCCGGAGAGCACGACCCCGTGTTTGCGCCGTGGACCGTATTTGCGGCATTGGCGCCGGAGTCGTTCGAGGCCGAAGCCGCCGCGCTTGCGGCGCGTTTCGCGGCGAATGAAGACAAGGATCGCCCAATCAATCCTCGTATCGCCGCGGCGTTCGCGGGCGAGACTCCGAAGAGCATGGCCGCGGTGGCCGAGCGATACGGGGCGCTCCTGCGCGGCGTGGACGAGGAGTGGTCGGAGTACCTCGCCTCTCAGGCGCATATCGCCGCGCAACAAGGCGCTGAATCCGTGGCCCTGCCCGCGGCACTGCCCGATCTAGACGCAGAGTCCGTGCGCCTCGTCTTGTATGGCAAGGACAGTCCGGCGAATATCCCCGCGGGGGACGTCGAGGAGTTGAAGGACGTCCCTACGCAGAATCGGGTACGCGACCTGCGAAACGGAGTCATGCGCGTCAAGGCATCGCACCCCGGACGGCCGGACTGCGCCATGGCCCTCTTCGATTCGGAGGTCCTCTTTGACCCCTATGTGTTCGAACGCGGTAAGCCCGAGAACAAAGGCCCGGCCGTGCCGCGGCGCTACCTGGCCGTGCTGGCACGGGACGAGCGCGCCCCCTACACCGATGGCAGCGGCCGCCTCGAATTGGCCCAGGCCATAGCGAGCAAGGAGAATCCCCTGACCGCGCGCGTCCTGGTCAACCGGCTGTGGATGCATCATTTCGGAAGGCCGCTTGTGGACACGCCCAGTGACTTCGGCCTGCGTTGCACTCCACCCTCGCATCCGGAACTGCTGGACTACCTCGCGTGGCAGTTCATGGAGAATGGTTGGTCGATCAAAGGCCTCCATCGCATGATGCTGTTGACGGAGACCTATCAGCAATCCTGCGCAGACAACGCGACCGCTCGAGCCGCCGATCCCGAGAACCGTCTTCTGTGGCGGCAGAACCGGCGCAGGCTCGATTTCGAGGCAATGCGCGACGCACTGCTCGCCTCCGCGGGACACCTTGACACAACGATGGGCGGTCCCTCGGTGCAGATCGTGGAACCGCCGTTTTCCTTGCGCCGGACGGTGTACTGCCAGATCGAGCGTCAGAATCTTCCGGGCATGTTCCGCACGTTCGACTTCGCTGGACCCGACACGCACAGCCCCAAGCGTTACTTCACGACCGTACCGCAACAGGCGCTCTTCCTGATGAACAGCCCCTTCGTGATCGAGCAGGCCCGGGCCCTGATGGCGCGCCCAGAATTGGCGGCAGGCAAACCCGACGAAGAGCGCATCCGCGCGCTGTATGCGCTCATTCAGCAGCGCGAACCCGCCGCTGATGAAATCGCCATGGGCCTCGCATTCCTGGCGAAAAGCGCCACCAGCGGGCCGCCGGATCCGCCGCGCCCCCCGGATTGGTTGTATGGCTACGGGCATGTGGATGAAGCCGCAGGCCGTGTGGCATCGTTCGCGCCCTTGCCGCACTTCTCGGACGCCACGTGGAAAGGCGGACCCGTGTTGCCCGACCCCACGCTGGGGTGGGTCAGTCTGAATGCGAAAGGCGGCCATCCCGGTGAGACACAGTTTGCGGCGATCCGCCGCTGGGTCGCGCCCGTGTCAGGCATGCTCTCGATCGAAGGTCAGCTCCGCCACGGCTCGGACAAAGGCAACGGCGTCACCGGCTATGTGGTGTCGAGCCGCACAGGCATCGTGTGGACCGGCCGCGCGCACAACAGCGCCATCGATACGAACGCCGCATCGATTTCCGTCGAAAGGGGCGACACCTTGGACCTTGTGGTCGACTCGGCAGGCGACACCGGCTGGGACGGATTCGAGTGGCACCCCCGCCTGTGGCTCACGGACACGCCAGAGACGGACGTCCTGAAGCGCGAGTGGCTGCCCCGCATCGACTTCGCCGGGCCCACGCCAGCGCCGCCCGAACCGCTCCACCCCTGGGAGCAGTACGCACAGGTCCTCCTGCTGACAAATGAATTCATGTTTGTGGATTGAGGGATATTCAGCAGACTCGATTGTCCTGTCCGTGAGGGTCCGTGAGGGTCCGTGTTCGTCCGTGCGGCCAAGAATCGTGTATCATGCTTACCGTGTGACAAAGGACCCGATTCGCATGAGCCATCATCCCCATACGTTGGACGACTGTGTCTGCAGCAGGCGCGAGTTTCTTCATCGCACGGGCATGGGCTTTGGAGCCCTGGGCCTCACGACCCTGCTGGGAAACGCTATCGCCACAGCCGACGGCGCGACCTCCATGGCGCCGAAACAGCCACACTACGCGGGCAAGGCGAAGCGGGTCGTGCACATCTTCCTGAACGGCGGCTGTTCCCATGTCGATACCTTCGACCCGAAACCC
Organism: Candidatus Hydrogenedentota bacterium; assembly: GCA_020849535.1. Taxonomy (GTDB): domain Bacteria; phylum Hydrogenedentota; class Hydrogenedentia; order Hydrogenedentales; family SLHB01; genus JAHDWY01. The sequence continues at coordinate 33,563 of JADLGB010000076.1, read as the reverse complement.
GCACTGGAAAAGTACGCGGGACAAAACCTCCCCATGGATAATCTGAGGACGGAGCGGAAGACCGGCGCGGCGTTACCCTCGCCCTTCGCCTTTTCGCAGCACGGCCAAAGCGGCATCCCCGTCAGTGAACTGTTTCCCCACGTCGCCGAATGCGCCGACGACTTGTGCGTCGTGCGGTCCATGCATGCGGATGTGCCCAACCACGAGCCTTCGCTGCTGCTCATGAACTGCGGCGATGCGCGGCTCGTGCGTCCCAGCGTAGGCTCGTGGGTGACCTACGGCCTCGGCACGGAGAACCAGAACCTGCCGGGCTTCATCTCGATGTGTCCAAACGGCTATCCGATCCAGGAATCGCAAAACTGGCAGTCGGGTTTCCTGCCCGGCATTTATCAGGGCACCTACATCGATACCCAGCACACGGATATCGAGAAGCTCATCGAGAACATCAAGAACGACTACACCTCGCTTGCCGCGCAACGGGGCCAGCTTGATCTGCTGCAAGCCTTGAACGAGCGCCATCGTCAAACGCGCGCCCATGACGCGGAACTCGACGCGCGTATCCAGTCATTCGAGTTGGCCTATCGCATGCAGCTCGACGCAACCGACGCCTTTGATGTCAGCCGCGAACCCGAATACGTCCGCGAGATGTACGGCCCCGGCGTTCAGGCGCGGCAGCTCCTGATCACGCGACGCTTGCTGGAGCGCGGCGTGCGCTTCGTTCAGCTCTGGCACGGCGCGGGCCAGCCGTGGGACAGCCACGACGATCTCAAAGAAAACCACGAGAGACTCGCCAAGCAGTGCGACCAGGGGATCGCGGCCTTGCTGAAAGACCTCAAACAACGGGGCATGCTCGACGATACGCTCGTGTTGTGCTGCGGCGAATTCGGGCGCACGCCAACCGTCGAACTGCCCACCCCTGGCGCGAACGCGGGCAAGATCAACGGCCGCGATCACAACCACTATGGGTTCACGGCATGGCTCGCGGGAGGCGGCGTCAAAGGCGGCCATATCCACGGCGCCACAGACGAGTTTGGGTTTCAGGCTGTCGAGGGCAAGGTTCACATCCACGACCTGCACGCCACCATGCTGCACCTGCTCGGTTTCGACCACGAGAAGTTTACTTACCGCTACGCGGGCCGCGACTTCCGCCTCACCGACGTCCACGGACGGATCGTGCACGAGATCGTCGTGTGAAGCATTCCGGGTAGCGCAACCGGCTGCGAATCTGTGCACCGTCTTGTCCATTGGCCCATTCTCACGAAAGCGGGTATCCATTCTTGCCGTTTGCGGCACTTTTGCGGTTCGTTCATTGGTCTAGTACCATGAAAGACCAAGACACAAGCGCGCGGTACCAAGTACGCTGATCGGTTCGCCAACCTCGTGCCATGTACCGGCACGCAAGGCAAGACAGCGAGAGGTGAAACATGAAAGAGAACGTCCGTTTCGCCGTCCTGATAATCGTGGTGGTAGCCCTGGTGGGCGGGGCCTGGTTCATTCTCAACGGCCGTAAAGCCGACGCGCCCGGTATACCGGGAACTCCGAGCGCTCCGGTTCCCGCGCAGGAGACGACGGCCCCAACTGCCGCTCCGGAAGAAACAGATATCGCGCGACCCACCAGCGCCTTTCAGGTGAGTGGGCGTCGCGCGGCCGGGGACAACGCCGCATCCAAGTCGCGTCCGTCCGGCAAGTGCGGCATCAAAGGCGCCGTGACCGAGAATGAAGGTAAGACCCCGGTGCCGGGTGCGGAGATCCGCATCGTCCTCATCAGCGCCAAGCCAGGCGAAGACCCAACGCCGGGAGGACCCGAGTGGACGGCTGAGGCCGACTCGGCAGGCAAATTCCGAGTGCGCGGATTGCCCATCTCAAACTATGCGGTCATCGCAACCACGGACGATTCCCTGGGAATCGGCGGCGCCACATTGACCGACGATGAGCCCGATGCCACCGTCGACATCGACCTGCGCCCCGCGGGATTCATCGCGGGCCGGATCATGAATGAGTCCGGCGAGCCGGTGGCAGGCGCGCAGATCTTCCCGGATGAAACACGCGAAGACATTTCACGAATGGGTAGAAACAGCGCCACGGCGCTGTCGAGTGTCTCCGGCGAAGACGGGTCTTTCCTGCTTGCCTACCTCTGGGCGGGCGACTGGAAGCTGACCGTCAAGGCGGAAGGGTATGCCGTCCTGGTGTCCCCCTTCCTTTCCATCGGATCGGAGGATGTCGAGCTTGTGCTCACAAAGGGTGCGGGCGTAGTGGGCGACGTTGTCGCCGCGGAAAACGGTGAGCCCATCGCCAACATCAAGGTTGCCATCAACGGCGAGTCGTTCCGCGCCAAGCAAACTATAGCAACAGACGAGGCCGGGCAATTCAGCTTCGCCGCGCTGGCCGACGGCAAGTACACGCTGACTTTGGACGACCCCACGCATGTTCTGACCGGCAAGGCGCCCGAGTTCTCCATCGCGGGCGCGCAGGACGTGGAAGGACTGCGCTTAGTCGCCGCGGTCGGCGGCGTGGTGACGGGTCAGGCCTTCGACGTGGAATCCGGCAATCCACTGGAGGGTGTCCGTATCCGAGGGCGTTCGGACAGCGACCGTCAGACGCGTGAAACAACCACCGACGCCAACGGCCTCTACAAACTGGAAGGCCTCGGTGCAGGCCCCCACACCGTTGGCCGCGCCTGGTTTGAAGGCTATCTACACGGCGAGCGGCGCGAAGATAAGAAGGTCAATATCATCCTCGGCAAGACCGTCACCGGAATTGACTTTCCCATGAAGTACGGGCTGCGCGTGAAGGGCCACGTCGTGGACGCCCAGGGGAAGCCCATCGACAACGTTGCTGTGTCGAGCCAACCTGTAAACAATGGTGACGAGGGCGAGGATACAAACACCAAGGAAGACGGCACCTTCGAGCACCGGGGCTACTCGCCCAATCAGAAGATCATGATCACGGCGCGCAAGGCGGGCTACTCCGCCGCGCCGGTGGGCCCTCTGGATCTGGGCACCACGGACCTTGAAGGCATCGAGATCGTCATGGGATCCGGTGGCAGCATCGCCGGCGTCGTCGTGGACAAGACGGGCGCTCCTATGAAGGAGACGACGGTTATTGCCACCCGCGTGGGCAATCCCAATGCCCAGCCTACGGGCGTAGGCACGGACTCCGGCGGCCGTTTCAAGGTCCAGGGTCTTATGGCCGGCGACTACAGTCTCTCTGTCCGTCCGATGCGCTCGTACTCGGACTCGAACAAACCCCTCACCCAGGTGAAGGTCGCCGAAGGCCAGGAGGTCACGGGCGTGCAGCTCGTTTACGAAGGCGCGGGCGGCCTCACGATTTCCGGGTACGTCACCGATGCAACCGGCAAACCGGTCAAGAATGCCAACATCAACGCGCACACGAGAACCGGTCGCGGCGGCTATGGAAACGCGATGAGCCGGGACGACGGCGCGTACGAAGTTGCGGGCCTGCAGGAAGGGACCTACACCGTCTTCGCCTACCACCAGGACTACTCGCACAAGGAGCTGGAGGCAGAAGCGGGCAGCACGAACATCAACTTCATGCTGCAAGGGCGCGGCACGGTTGAGGGCCGGGTCATCGACAACCGGACCGGCCAGCCTGTCGCGAATTTCCAGCTCGGCGCCGGGCCGGGCCGCGTGGACCTTCAGCAGCCCTATGGCTATGGAAACCTCACGGCCTTCTACGACCCCGATGGCAATTTCAAGCTGGAGGATGTCGAAATCGGAGTGGCCCACCTTCTGGTGCGTGCGGAAGGCTACGCGCCCGCTCAGCAGGAGGTGCCGGGTGTCAGTGAGGGCACGACGGTCTCGGGCGTGCTCTTCAGATTGGATCCGGGCGCATCGCTGGAAGGCTTGGTGGTTGATCAAAACGGTCAGCCCGTGGCCAACGCGCGCATCTTTCTCGGCCAGGCCCCGGGCGAATACGATCGGTGGCGCATGGAACAGGGCAGCGCGGCGACAAGCGACGCCACCGGCAACTTCAAGGTCTCCTCGCTCAGCACCGAGGTCACGATGGTTTCCGCCGTGCACCCCGACTTCGGCCCCGGCTCGGCCCAAGTTACGCTCACGCCGGGTAATGTCACACAAGTGACTATCAAACTCGGAGGCGGCGGCACGGTCACGGGCACCGTGCGGGTTGCAGGGGCGCCCGCCGCGGGACAGTACGTCGGCGTGCATTCCCCCACCAGTGGCGGCCAACCCCGGCAGGCCCAGACCGACGCGAACGGCGTCTACACCATCAACGGCATTCCCGAAGGGCAGGTCTACGTTTCGGCCAGCATCAACCCGGCGGGACCCGGGCAGCCCGGCGGATCGCGGCACTCGAGTCAGACTGCGGAAGTGGCCGAAGGCCAAACCACCGTTGTCGATTTCGATTTCGCGGGAGGCACCGCCGTCGTTGAAGGACACGTCACCATGAACGGGCAGCCGTTGACCCAGGGACAGGTCGGTGCCGTCTTGCCAGCCTCAGGCGGCGGCGAGAGTTTCAGCAGCCAAATCGATCCCACGGGATACTACCGGATCGAAGGTCTTCCCGCGGGCGCGGTCACCATGCACGTGTCTTTCCAGGCAGCCGAAAACGATTGGCAGACGCGTATGGTTCAAGTAACAACAACAGACGGACAGGCGACGCGCAAAGACGTGGAGATCATGGCCGGCGCAACGGTCACGGGCAGCGTCGGCGGGATCTCGCCCGAGGAACACTCAAGCGTCGTGCTGCTGCGCGGACAAGTCGAGATCACGACATTCGATAGAGAGTTCTGGATGGCGAATCAGAATCTAGTGGTGGGAGGCGGGCAAGTCCGCCCGGACGGCACCTTCTCCTTCGGAGGCATCGAACCCGGGTCATACACACTGTGCGCCTTTGCGATTGTTCGCAACCCCGGCCAACCGGAGGACCTCAGCAATATGAGGATCGCTTCGCAGCCTGTCGAGGTCAGTGGCGAGGGCAACGTGACCGTCAATCTGACCTTGCGGTAGGGGCGGCTGGCGGGGTTCTTGCTGCACTCAAATGGGGCGGCTATCGGCGCGTCACATCCCCCACGGCCCTGCGGGCCGGCCCCCTTCAAAGGGGGACCCGTTACGCGTGCCCTTCGGGCCGCGCGTTCTGCGTGCCCAAAGTCCACAGTATTGCCCCCGCGGTTTTTATAGAATTATAGTTGTGGTGTTGCAGAGGTCCCCCTTTGAAGGGGGTGAAGGGGGATGTTCCTTGAATTCCGCGCCAGAGGCCGAGCGCGCCGTGCACTCACCCGGAACTGGCGACGGCGGCCGTGTCGGTTAACCCGCGTAGCTTGCAGTTCGGGATGATCCGCTGCACTTCCGCGGCCGCGTTCATCAGCCACGCGTCGGAATGCGGACGCGGCCCGCTGCGCTGAATGCGGTCCGCCCCGGGCCAGCCATTCGCGCGGCACTGCTGAAGCACGTACCGGCGCGCGCCGCGTACGTGGCGCGCGATACGCAGCACATCGTCGTGGGTGAGCTGGGGCGCCACCGTCGTGCGGAACTCATAATCAATGTCGCTTAGCAGAAGCAGATTGATGGAGGTTTCTATCGCCGCCGTTTCGTCGATCCCGCCGCAGATGAATTCGATCTTCTCGGGCGGCGCCTTCACATCCATGGCGACATAATCCAGCAAGCCCTGACTCAGCAGCATCGCGAGCACGCCGGGATTCGTGCCATTCGTGTCGAGCTTCACGGGGAAACCAAGACCGCGTACCTTTTGGATGAACTCGGCCAGGTCCGTCTGCAGCGTAGGCTCGCCCCCGCTGAAGACAACGCCGTCGAGAAACCCGCGGCGCCGCTCAAGTTCGGTCAACACCAAGTCCTCGGGGATCAACGGATCCTCCGATGTGCGCGCGATGAGCCGCCGGTTGTGACAATACCAGCAGTTCAGATTGCACCCCTGGGTGAACACGACGGCGCAGATGCGGCCATCCCAATCCACCAGCGAGCACTTCTGGAACCCCGTGATATCTATGATGACATCTCCAAGACGGCCGGCAGCACCGCGGCATCATCCGCCGAACCGCATTCCGGCAGGCGATACTTGCGCCGGTCCATGTACTCCTGTTTCTTACCGTCGTTGTAGTTCGCGAAGGGCCGCAAGTAACCTACGACGCGCGACCACACCTCCGTCTCCGCGCCGCATTGCGGGCAGGTGAATTGCTCCCCGAGGAGGTACCCATGCTCGTTGCAGATGCTGAATGTCGGCGTGAGTGACAGGTACGGCAGCTTGTACCGCGCGAACACCTTTTGAATGAGCCGCTTCGCTGTTTCGACACTGTCGATGCGTTCACCGAGATACGCGTGCAACACCGTGCCGCCGGTGTACATGGACTGCAACTCGTCCTGCAATTCGAGCGTCTCGAAGAGGTCGTCGGTGTAACCCACCGGCAAATGCGACGAATTCGTGTAGTACGGCGTGCCATTGCCCGCCGCGATGATCTCCGGGTAGCGCGCTTTGTCGAGACGTGCGAGGCGGTACGCCGTACCTTCCGCGGGCGTGGCCTCCAGGTTGAAGACATGCCCGGTCTCCTCCTGGATATCCGTCAGAAGATCGCGCAGGTACCCCAGCGTCTCGACCGCGAAGGCCTGGCCCTCGCGCGTCGTGAGGTCCTTCCCCATGAAGTTGAGGAGCGCTTCGTTCATCCCCACGACGCCGATCGTGCTGAAATGGTTGTGCCAGTATTCGCCCGTGCGCTCCTTGACGTGCCGCAGATAGTTGGCGGAGTACGGATACAGCCCGCCTTCAGTCTGCTGTTCGATGATCTTGCGCTTGATCTCGAGCGACGTCTTGCCGATGTGTACCAAACGCCACAGGCGCGATCGGAACTCCGCTTCGGTGGACGCGAGATGACCGATACGCGGAAGGTTGATCGTGAACACGCCGACGGACCCCGTCAGCGGGTTGCTGCCAAACAGTCCCCCGCCGCGTTTCCGCAGTTCCTTCGTGTCGAGGCGCAAGCGGCAGCACATGGACACGGCGTCTTCGGGTGACAGATCGGAGTTCACGTAGTTCGCAAAATAAGGGATGCCGTATTTGCAGGTCGTCCGCATGAACGCGTCGACCGACGGCGAGTCCCAATCGAAATCCTTGGTCACGTTGATCGTCGGGATCGGAAACGTGAACACGCGCCCTTTCGCGTCTCCCCCCATCATGACATCGCAGAAGGCCTGGTTGAACAGGTCCATCTCCTCCTGGTACTCGCCGTAGGTGGAGTCCTGGAGCTTGCCCGCGATGATCACCGCCTGGTCGCGCAGCGTGCCCGGCACAGTCAGGTCGAACGTGAGGTTGGAGAATGGGCATTGGAAACCCACGCGCGTGGGTACGTTGATGTTGAACACGAATTCCTGGAGGGACTGACGGACCTGCTCGTAGGTGAGCTTGTCATGGCGGATGAATGGTGCGCAATAGGTATCGAAACTCGACCAGGCCTGGGCGCCGGCCGTCTCGCCCTGCGTCGTGAAGGTCGAGTTCACGATCTGCCCGAGGAACGACCGCAAGTGCTTCGCGGGCGAACTTTCGACCTTGCCCCGCACGCCTCCGAACCCATCCATCAGGAGTTGCCGCAGGTCCCATCCCGCGCAATAGGGTCCAAGGAACCCCAGGTCGTGAATGTGCGCGTCGCCGCTTTCGTGGGCGTCGCGCACTTCCGCGGGATACACCTCGTGCAGCCAATAATTCTTCGTGAAGAACTCGCGCACGTAGTTGTTCAGCCCGTTAATGCTCTTCTGGGTATTCGCGTTCTCTTTGATGCGCCAATCGCGATCGTTGAGGTAGCCGGAGAACATGTCGATGGTCGCGCCGATCAGCGCGTTCATGTTGCGCGCGCCCGCGCGCTTCTCGCGATAGAGGATGAACGCCTTGGCGGTGCGATCGTGCCCGTTCTTGATCAGGACCCGCTCGACGATGTCTTGCACCCCTTCCACGTCGGGCGTCGCGGCGCCGTATTGCTCGTGTGCAATCTCCAGCACCTGCCGGCATAACTCCTCCGCGCGGGAGAAATCATTACCTCCGCATGCGGCGGCCGCCTTGAAAATGGCCCACGTGATCTTCTCGGCATGGAACCGCTCTGTGTTTCCATCCCTCTTGCGAATGCGCTCAAACATGAGCCCCCCTTCCGCAGCAAACAACCCTGTCTTTCCTGTCCCGTCACGGTCCCCAGAAACGGGCCAGACCCCAGCGCGTACCGTTTCGCGTGCGGCGTGGCCACCGCACTTCACCACAATATATTGGATAGGGCGGATCCGTCAAGCCCCAATATAGTGTACTTTTCTGGATTTCCAACGAAATCAAGAAAAGATCGACAAAATGCCGTTTTTCTCGCACCGCCTACCTACCAGTACCCCTGAAACAGGTATTCCGTGAGCCAGACCTGAAACGCCAGAAAACCCAGTGCCGAGGCCAGCACCGCCTCGGATTTCGACTGTTGCCACCGCACCGTCAGCAGGTGCGCGGCAGGCGCGATGAGCAACGGATACATGTAAAGCCCCGTCCGTTCCATTTCGCCGCGCGCCGGCACGATGAGACTGAGAAAGAGGAGCGCCAGGGCCATGCAGACGAAAGTCTCATGCTGGAGGGCGTCCGGCTTGAGGAGGCGGCGGAAGAAGAGCACGGCGATAGGAATACCCGTATAGTACAGAACCGACACCGGGTGCAGCACCCGCCAGTACGGCGCGGGCCAGCGGTCGGTCTGCGCGGCGAGATCGAAGCGCTGCTCGCGCCAACTCACGAGAAAGCACTCGACCATGTTGAATCCAGACCACACATACAGCAGGCCAAACACGGCGAGGAATCCGGCGAACATCAGGGCGGCCGTGCGCACGATGGCAAGACGTCGATCCGGGTCGCGCAGTTCATTCAATCCCACCAAGCCGAAGTAGGCCCCGACACACAGCAGGTTGAACGAGCAGAACGAGATGAGGGCATAGAACACACCCGCGCCGATCGCCGCGGGCCACGACCGCTTGCGCACGGCGCGTTCGAACAGAAAGAGCGTCGTCAGCGTGAAGGGCATGAACAGCATGTCGGCACTGGTGGCCGTGAACGCGACGATGCCCGGCGACACCGTGAAGAGCGCGCAAGCCACGAGACCCATGCGTGGACCGCCGATTTCGCGCGCCCACAGGTAGCAGGGAACGAAGAGCAGCGTGGCGCATGCCATTGTGGCGAGCGAGAGGGACTGCGCGTCCAAGCCTACCGCGAACGAAAGCAACCAGAGCAACACGGTGGGGCCCGGCGGGTGCACGCGCCCGTGGTGAGACAGGCTGGGATGCAGGTTCGTGAAGTGGCCGATGAACCCACGCAGGCTGTCACCTTCGCCGATATCGCTGATGTACTCCTGATCCAAGCGCAGGTACGCCTTGGTGATACCATAGAGTCCGCCGCGCAGTTCCGCCACGGCGCCCGAAAACACGAACAAAAACACCATGGCGCCCGCAAGCGCCACACACAGGAAGAGGGGGGTAGGCTTCGCATCGCCCACGCGAAGCCTGCGGAAAGACAGCAGCGCGGCAACGAGCGCGGCCTCCGCGATGAGGAGCGGGATGGCGTCGTGCAACATCACGCTCGCCGCGATCGGCGTGGCCCGTACCCACGAACGCTCGTCGCCACCCGTTCCGGCGAGATAGACCTCGGCGACAAAGAGCGCCGGCGCGAGGGCACTCAGCACGAGGGCGGCGATCCAGGCCTTGTTCAGGTTCCACTGCCCGCAAAGCACGCGCCGCATGAGCAGCACGGGAATTGTGATGAGGGGTGCGACCGCGATCCATGCGGTCCAGGCGTTATGCAAAGGCTTCAGATAGGCATAAAACGGCGTGGCATGCCCCGCGATGGCCTGGAGTCTCAACACGTGGAAGACTCCTACGCCTGCGAGAAACACGGCCGTCCACAGCGTATACTCCCAGAGCATGCGCAACGCGCCGGAGTCCTTTTCCCCCGAACTGTCCTTAAAGGCGCTTGGTGTCTGCCTGTCGAGCATACCCGGCATTCTGTCGCAGCCGCCAACGCAGGTCAACACCGGGGCCTTTCCAGAATGGACCACTGGGGCACGGGGAAGCACGGGGGAAGAATCCGTAATATGTGCCACAGACATCATCTTCACATGCGCTCGTCCGATCGGTCCGATCGGCCCGATCCGTCCGACTCTTTACCCCGTGTTCCCCGTGTCCCCGTGGTTAAATCTTCTCTTCCTGTTTGCGGCAAGTTGAACCGCGACGCGCGGGCATGGCGAAATGGTGGCGGTGGCTCCACAGGAAAAGGAACTCCAAATGTCGCAGGTCTATCGCGTTACCGCGCAGTACTACCAGCACTTTGATGCCGACTTCACGCGGGACGTGCCCGAAGAGGGGTTCGGCGGGTGGAAGCAAGCCACCGTAGAGCTTGCCGCCAGCCACACCGCCGTCGCGGTCATGCACGCCTGGGACTGTGGCACCGAAGAAAAATACCCGGGCTGGCACCGCGCGGTGCCATATATCCCTCGCTCCGCGGAGATCTGCTGGCGCGTGTTTCCGGAGCTGCTGGCCGCCGTGCGCCGCTCACAGGTGCCGTTGTTTCACGTAGTAGGCGGCGGCGACTACTACAAGAGTCTTCCGGGCTACCTGCGCACGAAGGAGTTGGCGGGCCCCGATCCGAAACCTCCCGAGGCCATACCTTCGGACCGCGCGCGCGACCATCTGCTGTCCTTCAAGCAGGAGCACGTCCATCCCGGCGTTCACAACATTCCCGACATCGATCGCGGGTTCGCGCGCATCGATTTCGCTCCTGAAGCGCGCCCGATCGGCGACGAACCCATCGCGGAAAACAGCCACCAGCTCCTCGCAATGTGCCGCGAGCGCGAGATCAACCACCTCATCTACGCGGGCTTCGCCGTGGACGGTTGCCTGCTGGTGTCGCCCGGCGGCATGGTGGACATGCAGCGCCATGGCGTGCTGTGCTCCATCATCCGCGACGCGACGACGGCTATCGAGTCGCGCGAAACCGCCCGCGCACAGTTGGCTAAGGAAGTCGCTCTCTGGCGTGTGGCCTTGCTCTTCGGTTTTGTATTCGATTCACGAGACCTCGTACAGGCGTTGAACGCGGGCCCCGAGAATCCGGGGGCGGAGGAATAGTCCAAAATGCGCAATGAAGACCTGACTGGCAAAGTCGCCGTCGTCACCGGCGCGAGCCGCGGCATCGGCAAGCACATTGCCCGCGCCCTGCACGATGCGGGCGCCACCGTGGCGGTTACTGGACGCAGCCGCGATTCGATCACCGCGGCCGCGCGCAGTGTCGGAACGCGCTGCAAAGCCTACGCGTGCGACCAGCGCGACGCCGCCGCGATCCGGCGCATGGCCGATTCGGTTATCGCGGACCTCGGCTCGCCAGACATTCTCGTCAACAACGCAGGGATGTTTCTGGGCGCCCCGGTTGTGGACATGCAGGTGGAGCGATGGAACGAGGTGCTCGCCTGCAACCTAACCGGCGTGTTTCTCACGACCCAGGCCTTCCTGCCCGGTATGATCGCGAAGAATCGCGGAGACATCTTCATGATCAGTTCCATGAGCGGCAAGAAAGGAGATCCCGGCGCGGCGGCGTACGCCGCGAGCAAATTCGGCCTACAAGGATTCTCTCAAGCGCTCACGTATGAAGTCAGGAAGAACAACATCCGCGTCATGGTGTTGAACCCGAGCAGTGTGGATACCGGAGAAGACACCGGCCCCGCGCAGGGCCAGGGACTCCACCTGCATGCCGCGGATCTGGCGGCCACCATCGTGCACCTCGCCTGCATGCCAGGCCGCACGCTGTTTCGCGACATGGATATCTGGGGCACCAATCCCTGACGCCGTCTATCGCGAAGCCTCGCGGAGCGAAACACGGCGCCTGTCCCTGCGATGTTTTGCCTACGCTTTCAATCTATCCAGCAGCGCCTTGCAGCGCTTGATGCCTTCAAACTCGCTGAGGCGGTCGCCTTCGTACTCGATGCCAATGAAGCCGTGGTAGCCGTGCTTGTCGACCACGTTCTCGATCAGGCGCGGGAAATCGAGCACCGTCTCATCGCCCGTGGTATCGTCGAAATCGTAGCACTTTGCGCTCACGGCCTTCGCAAACTTCATCAGCCGATCGATCCCGTCGTACTTGTCCACATCCTCGGGGAAATTCCCGAAGTCGGGCAAGGTTCCGAAGCGCGGGTGATTCACCGCCGCCATCAACTGCTCGACCGCGCCGGGATAAGACGAAGGCCCACCGTGGTTTTCGATAATGACGTTGATATTCTTGGCGTCTCCGTAGTCGGCCAGCTTGCGGAAACCTGGCACCGAGCGATCGATGAAGGCCTTCAATCCGGCCGCATCCTTCTCGACGCCCTTCGGCGCGCCCGCCCAGTTCATGCGGATGGAGTGGCAGCCCAGGTACTCCGCGGCATCGATCCATTTCGAATGCCGTGTGACCGCCTCGTCGCGCTGCGCCTGCTCCTCGCCCCCGATGTTACCCTCGCCGTCGATCATGATGAGGAGGATCTTCACGTTGTGAGCGGCGGCGTTCTTGGACAACTCGTCCAGATACGGCTTCATATTCGCAAACGTTTCCTTCACCGGATCCAGCATCTGGTTCACCAATTCGATGCCGCCGATATCCCACTCTTCGCGCGCGAGTTTCGGCATGTCGAGCATGGGCGTCTTGCCCTCGCCCTTGCCGATGGTGCGATGCAGCGACCATCCCGCCAGCGAAATTTGATAGTCCCGTGCGGCCTGCACGCGTGACAATCCCGCCGATGCGGCGCCCAACGCGGCCACGCCCATTCCTGTTGCCTTGATGAATTCCCTGCGCGATGCCTTCGTGTCCATGATGCTGTGCTCCTGCCGTTGTAGTCTGTGTCGATTTCTTGTTGTTGTCCCGGTCTACGCGCTGTCGCGCAGCCGTTCAAGGAGGCGTTTGCACGCCAGGATGCCATCCGCCTCAGTGAGGCGCTCGCCGCCGTACTCGATGCCGATGTAATCGCGATAGCCGTGCTTGTCCACGACGATCTCGATGAGCCGTTCAAAATCCATCGTGGACTCGAGGCCGGTCACGTCATCGAAGTCCATGCACTTCGCACTGACGGACTTCGCGAAATTCATCAGAAGGTCCGTGGCAAGATAGATGTCCACATCGGGGGGGTAATTGCCGAAATCGGGCAGCGTGCCAAAGCGCGGATGATCGACTGCGAGCACCAGCGGCACAACAGCTTCGGGATACGACGACGGCCCCCCGTGGTTCTCGAGCAGCACATTTACCTCCTTCTTGTCGCCGTAGTCGCAGAGTGTGCGAAGCGGCAGCACCGACCGCTCGATCATCGCGCGGCAGACACGGGGCTTCTTCGCGGCGTCGGGGTCCGTTCCGCGCCAGTTGAGGCGGATCGAATGACACCCGAAATCCGCGGCGATATCGATCCACTTCTTGTGCCGTGCCACGGCATCGTGTTGCGCGTCGACATCCTCCGCCGCGACATCGCCTTCATCATCGATCATGATCAAAAGGAGGCGAACGTTGTTGTCAGACGCGTTCTTGGCCAAGCGGGCCAAGTAGGGCGCGTCCGTGGATGCCAGCATGGTGCTGACCAGTTCAAGACCATCGATGCCGAAGTCTTGCCGGGTCATCTTGGGCATGTCGAGCATGGGAACGCGACCGGCCTCCTCGCCGATGGTGCGATGCAGGGACCAGGCTGCGAGTGAGATTCCGAAAGTGCGCTGGTTCATGGAAGGAGCTTCCTCTCGTTAGACATGCCGCAGGGACTCTCCACTCTAGTCAAATCGGGGCGAAAGAGTAAAGCGTTGGCTCCGTATGTTCGTGAAGCTGGAGGGTGTCAAGAAAAGAGCAGAGCTACGCTGAGGCGTAGCTATGCCACACGACAATCTCCAATTCGTCGTTTCTTCGGAATTCCTGAAGCCTTCGGGCAAACGAGGGACCGGGTGGTAGAGCGACTATCTGCAGGTTGGGCAGGCGCGTGTGGCATAGGCGCCCTCGCCTGTGTCCTTGTTTGGTCCAGGCCAGCGGCCTGGCTTCAGCACCAGGTATACGACCAGCCCTGCGGGCGTCCGCCGTCATAGGGCATCACCCCGTGAAACTGCCGCGGCTCCCTCGAGAAGACGAGGGGAAGGAAGTACGGATCACCCTCCCACAGAGGCAAGTCCAAGATGCGGTCCACCGCCACCCATTCGAGCGATCCCTCGTGGTTCTCCTGGTACGGCGCACCGGAGAAGCGATCGATCCGGAAGATGAATCCGAACCAATGCTCGCCGTTCGCACCAAAGCCAGGCCAGTTGATCGTGCCGCGGAGCAGAAGGCTGTCGCACGTGATGCCCGCCTCCTCGGCGATCTCGCGCCGGATGCACGACACCGGATCTTCACCGGGTTCCAGCTTCCCGCCCAGCCCGTTGTACTTGCCAAGGTGCTGATCGCCCTCGCGCTTGTTGCGATGCACCATCAACGTCTCGCGCCCGTCCGCCGACATCACGTAACCGAGCGTGGCAAGAATGGGTGTGTACGGCAAGGTCTCTTCTCCCCGAATGGTCTCGGTCATTTACGCGAACGCAGCGCCGCCTTCGCGGTCTGAACCGCGCAACGCGCCGCCACATGCACCCTCTCGTGAAGGCTTACTGTATATGGAGTCGTTTCGTGTACCCAGAAATCGTCGCTCGCGTGCACGTTCACGAGCCGGTAGCCGCGGGCCAGCAGCAAACGCCGCAGCGTGAGATAATCTCTCGATCCCCGCTCAATCGTAAGGGCCGCGAAGCGGTATTCATCAAATGGGAATTCCCGCATGGCCTCGTACTCCGCGCCTTCGATGTCCAGGCTGAAGTAGTCGATGACCTTCGGCGCCTTGTGCTCGCGCAGCAAGTCCCCGAGCGGCCGCCCCGGCACCCGGATCGTCTCGTACGGCTGGCCGTCCCGGTAGAAGGCCTCCTTCACGGCGGGAGCAAGCGTGTCTCGAATCCCACTGGTGCCCGGCAACTCGGGATTCACCATGAACTCGACATCCTCGTGGGCATTGGTGAGACAGCAATTGGCCGTGGCACAGTTCCGGTTTTTCACCAGCTCGCCATAAAGGCTGGGATGCGGTTCCACACAGAGACCGGACCAACCGCGATCCCGCTCCAGGAGGTAGGTGTTTGACCCACGGACACCGACGCAGGCGCCTGCTTCGACGAAATAGCCGCCGCGCTTGTCCGGAAACACGCGCTCCATGACCCAACGGCTTTGATCCGTCGATTCGTCGTCTGCGGCCGCGGCGCGTTCAGCCATTCCGCCATCTCCTCACGGTGCTTCACCCATTGTGGAGGGAAGGCGGCCGGCGGTCAAGGGAGCGAGACGGCGTAGTGCAGAACCGCGAAGAAGTGGCAGGCGCTCGCGCCCAATACGAACAGATGCCAGATGGCGTGGTTGTAAGGCATCTTTTCGAGCGCGTAGAAAATGACGCCTAGCGTGTAGGTGACGCCGCCCGCAACCAGCAGCGCGATGCCACCGGGCGGGATGACCTTCACCGTCGGCCACACGGCCACCGTGCCCAACCATCCCATCCCGATGTAGATGAGCGGGGTGAGGATCGGATAGCGGTCGACGTGAAAGCCCTTCAAGGCGATGCCGAGCGCGGCCAGCCCCCAGATGATGCCGAAGAGCGTCCAACCCACGGGGCCCCGCATATTCAAGAGCGTGAACGGGGTATAGGTGCCCGCAATGAGCAGGTAGATCGCGCAATGATCGATGATGCGCAGCACGTGCTTGAGCCGGGGCGAATGGAAACTGTGGTAGGAAGTCGACGCCAGATACAAGATCACCAGCGACGCGCCGTACACGCTGAAGCTGACGATCTTCCAGGGATCCCCCTCGTACGAAGCCGACACGACCAGTACGACCAGTCCCGCGATGCTCAGCAGGAAGCCGATGCCGTGCGTGATGCTGTTGGCGATTTCTTCCCGCAAGGAACTATGACTCGACAAAATAATGCTCTCTTTCATTGACGAAAACCGGCACACGCACCAGCACGCCTTGTAGAGTCGAGTGTACCTCCACGAACCACCCGCTGTCCAGCCGGCCGAAGAACGGACCCCGAGTATCGCAGCTCCCGGCGCGCAACACCGATGCGAAAGGCGGCGTCCGCCCCGGCAATGGCCGCGCCTACAGGCCCTGCGGATTCAGTGTCTTCACTTCCGCGTTCGGGGGAACGTTGAACGGTTGCTCATTCACCGGATTGACCGGGCCCCCTTGCGTGCGCACCCATTTCTTGCCGTTCTCTTCCATGGTCGCGGTAGCCTTAACACCCGGCAGTTGGCTGTCCTCGTCAAGTTTGATCCAGATGTCGAGAGGATTCTCCTTGTCGACGACGATGGGCACGATGTCCTGCGCGTAGATGGCTCCGGTCATCGCTTTCACGTCCAATGGCCCATACCCTTTCTTGCCGGGCGTGCCGACGACGCGGGCGCGGTACACGGAATACGCGGACGGCGTATCGGTGATGCGATAGACATCCACCTTGTTCGTCTCGATCTTCTGCGTGAGAATCGGCCACCCGTTGCGCAAGATCTCGACCTTCAGCCCCTTGGCGTTCTGGACTTGGACAAGCAGGTCCACGGCCATCCCAAGGGGAACCACCCCGCCGATACCCACGTCCTGATGTCCCACCGTGAGCTTGGCCTGCCTGTCTACGATGTACTGATCCTGCGGTTCTTTCGCGTCAGCCGTGAACGTGATGAAAGGGCCGTCCGGGGCCGACGACACCTGGGTGCGGCCCAGACGCAGACCGTGGACGATCCCGCGCACGGACTTCTCCGGCGCGTAGACCCACGTCAGGGGCCGGCCCAAAGGCACGTCCGGGCCCGACGACAGGCTGCCCGCTATCGGGCAGGCCTTCAGGCCCTGCACGGACTCGTAGTCCCAAAACATGCACGCTTGGGCATTGGCTGACGAGGTGGCCACAGACGCCGCCTTGGATATCGAGTAGACCAGCTTGTCCTTCACGCGGCGTTGGTACTCCGGAACAAAGGACCCAAGACCCACGGGGGGGATATCGCGAAAACCCCGGCACCAGACTTCAATCGCGTTGACGTAACTGAGTCCACGCTGCCAAGGCGCCGTGGGAAAACAAGGATGCGCAATTGCAAAGATGCCGCCCTGGGCTTGGACGCGCTGGCATATTCCCTGATCATCGCGAATGTCATTCGTCAGGCGCGGAAACGTGTGGGGACCATAGATCAAGGCAACGCCCCGCTCGTCGGTGCCCCACTCCATGGCGGGAATAAGCACCACCTTCTTGGACTGAAAGCCTGGATCGAAGCAGGCATCCATCGTGTTCCGGTCGGTAATCGCGATGAAATCCAAACCCGCTTTCTCCGCACGAGCCACGAGTTCCGCAACAGATTCCTTCCCTCCTCCATGGATCGAACGGACATGGAGATCTCCCTTGTACCAACCCGCGTCCTTGGACAGCACAGGGGAGTCGTATGGGATCATGTCAGCAAGCGGGAAACTGTCCGGGTCACCGGGATGGGTGCCCGCGGCGATTTCGACGCGATCGAGGACTAGATCGAAGTCCCTATCGAACGCTCGTAAAGGAAGAGAGCCGCCAGAACCCTCCACTAGTTCAACCAGGACCGTGGCAACTTCGTTGGCTTGTACAGTCACTTCGTGCATGTCGACGAGGATGGGAATATCCCAGTCGTACACGTAAATATAAGCCACGTAATGACCTGGAGCGCAGTTGCCGTTCACCTTACCATCCTTCAGGCGGTAAGGAATGGGGGTGCCGCCCCCAGCGGGGACGAGTTCAATTTTGCCGGGCAGGTTTCGCTTCAGCACATCGGTGACTTCCACGAAGATCGAGCCGGCTGGAGTGGAACCCTCGACCCCAACAGCAGGAAGAGGGGCGAACAGGGCCAAAGCGGCCAGTAGCAGGGCCGCTCCGGTCTTTGCGGCGGTCGTTGGCAGCGTCGTGTTCATGGAATACTCCCAAAGGTCGGAACCTACAATTATGTTGCAATCTGCTTATATAGTAGTTATAATACGCCCTGCTAGAACGAGCAGTAGAAGTATCCGTTCACAGCACTCGTGCCCCGCTTGGCCGTTCCAGGCGAGGCTGAGGATTGGGTGCCGCTTGGGTGTTACGATGCGGCAAAAAGAGGAGGAAGTCAAGATGTTATCGAGTATCGACATTAACAGCAGTGTGGCGGTGTACGTGCAGATCGAGAATCACGTGCAATTCGCAATCGCCAGCGGGAACCTCAAAGCGGGCGACCAGCTACCGTCCGTGCGCGAGTTGTCCGAGCGCCTTGGCGTCAACCCGAACACGGTTGCCAAGGCCTATCGCGATCTGGAAGTCATGGGCCTGCTGTATACGCGGCGCGGGATGGGCGTATTCGTGAACAAGGGCATCGAAGCCAAGTGCCGCGAAGATTGCCGCAAACGGATCATCGGCCGCATGCATGAAGTGGTCGCCGAAGCCAAGGCGGCGGGCATGAGCAAGGGCGAGGTTCAGGAAGTCGCGGAGAAGAGTTTTGCTTCGGAAGCGGGTCCGTACAGCACGACTCCGAACAACTTGGTCGCGCTTGCCAAGGGCAAAAAGAAGGCGAAATAAGTCCGTATTCGGACCATTTGTAAAACAAGAACCGGGCATCCCCTCGGCGGGGGTGCCCGGTTTCTTTGTTTTTGGTGTATCTTGTTGTTTTGCAATAGCTTACAAAGTGAGTGGCCCTTGCGCTTTTCAAAGTACCGAGGTCAATCCATGACATGATGTGGGTAGGAATGAGAAAAGCGCCCGCTAATTCGCCCCTGCTGTTCAAGAAAATAATTGACATTATCGCGATCTTGCTATACACTCCATTCAGAGCACTTGGGGCTCCGAATCTGCGGTTGGCGGCCGCATCGCCGCCGCCGGGCAAGTGGGGTGCGATTCCACTCGCGGATTCCAGGCGGTGCCGTGTACCAGTTTGGGCAAATGGGCGCAATAGAATCCATGGAACACTCGGCTAGTTCGAGACCTGTCGCCGGGCAGGACCATCCTGGGTCCGCCGAGGCAAACGAAGGGGCTGTTGGGGCAGCGCGTTTGTCCACGGGGGACGTGGCGGACCATGCGGGGCGCTTGAGCCACGGCGCGAAAGTGAAGCGCGGCCAACTGAGCGCCGTTCAGCAAGGGCGTTACGGAACCGGGCCCGCCCCTTACGGATACCGCCGCGGGATGGACAACGAGAAGCCGCTGGTGGTGGACGACCGCGAGGCCGAGGTGGTCCGCATCATTTTCCGCGAATACCTCAACACGCGCAGCACCGGGAAAGTGGTTTCGTACCTCCACTCGAAGGGCATCTTCACCCGCAAGGGCAACAAGTGGTCGCGCCAGGCAATCGCGATCATCCTCTCCAATCGCACCTACCGTGGCCGCGTGAGCTATGGCGACGTGGAAACGCAGGGGATTCACGACCCCATCATCGATCCCGCCCTGTTCTACAAGGCCAACGCGCTTCGCGAGCGGCGTAAGCGCGGGCGCGGCTCGTTCGACGACTAGGTCCGCCGTCCTCCCTCCAGGGGACTTCCACGCATTGACCCCCTCCAAGCGCCTGACTATAATCCCGCTTGCTTGTTTCGCGCGTACGGGACGTGCGCCCGCTCACGAAGGGAGTCTTGTGCCCCGCTATGCTTGATCGCAACTCCACGGCATTGCTCGTCATCGACTATCAAGAGAAGCTTCTGCCCAAGATCAACGCTGGAGATGCCGTCGCCGCGCAGGCGATCAAATTAATCCGTTTCGCCCGGGAAATGGACCTTCCCATTATCTGGACAGAGCAGTATCCCAAGGGATTGGGCCCAACCGTGGAGGCCGTGGCCAAAGAACTTCAGGGCTGCACGGTCTTTGAGAAGACTTCCTTCGGATGCATGGGGGACCCCGCGATTGCAGCCGCGGTGACGAGCGCGAATCGCCGGCAACTGCTGCTCACGGGCATTGAAACGCACGTCTGCGTGATGCAAACCGCGCTGGCCGCCCTCGACCGGGGCTACGAAGTCTTCATCCCGCGCGACGCGGTGGGTTCGCGCGCGGAACCCGAGTATGCCGCGGGACTCCATCGCCTGGACAAGGCCGGCGCGCAGCTCGTCACAACCGAAATGGCCTTGTTCGAATTGCTGCGCGAAGCCGGCACGCCCGAATTCAAGAAGGCGCTGCCCCTGATCAAATGACACGCCGCCCGAAACCGGTCGCGCACAAATCGGCGGCAAGGACACAGCCACAACATGAACGGACGCACATACGGCGGCAATTCGGATACCTGCCTGCCGGCGCCGTTCCCACGAAGGGGGAGAGCACTCAATGTCTGAGGGATCGACACGAATGGGCCGCACCTGGGGACTGTCCCCGGCGATGCTTCTGATGACGGCGTTGATTGGGGCGGGCACCGCCCAGGCGGCCCCCTTGATCACCGCATTCGACGACGACGGCGCCATCACCGTCAATGGCAAGCGCACGCTGATCCTGGGCAGCTACTATGCGGGCAACAACTTCACGGCGCCCGAGCCCACGGCGGAGCTGTATGCCGAACTTGCGGAGGCGGGATTCAATCTTGTCCGCGCCAGCGGGCCGAATCTTGACTTGGCCCACGCGGCCGGCCTGATGACGTGGACGGACGCCGGCACTATCAAATTGGACGACCGCGAAAAGAGCGCGCAGGCCATCCGTGACAATGTGAACGCGGTGAAGGACCACCCATCCCTGGCCTTTCTCGAGACGGTCGATGAACCCGCGTGGACTTGGATGAAGGCCGAAGCACGTATCCCGGCGCAGGCGCTGATCGAAGCGTACCCAATTATCAAGGAGCTTGATCCGAATCACCTGCTCTACACGAACCACGCTCCGACGAATCTTGTGAAGACCCTCCAGGAATACAACGCCGGCACCGACATCGTCGCCGTGGATATCTACCCTGTGAATCCCGGTGGTCTGAAGCACTCGTACGCGTTATTCGAAGATGCGCTCCAAGGCGATCTGAACAATACCTACCTGAGCCAGGTGGGCGAATACGCCGAGAAGATGCGGCGCGTCGCAGGTCCCAACCGTCCCGTGTTCATGGTGTTGCAGGGGTTCGCATGGGAGATGCTCACGCCAGAGGCTGAACGCCGTCAGGAGAAGGTCTTGTATCCGACCTACGAGGAGAGCCGCTTCATGGCCTTCCAATCGCTGATCAAGGGGGCCAATGGCCTGATCTACTGGGGAACCACGTTCACACCGCAACCGTCGGACTGCTGGAGCGGCATCAAGCGGGTCGTGCGCGAAGTGGCTGACCTCGCGGGACCACTCGCGGAGCGCACGGCGGAGGTGTCGCTTTCGGCCGATTACCACGAGTTGGGACGCTCCGTGGACGATGGTGTGCAGTGGCTCGTGAAGGCGCATCAAGACAAACTCTATGTCTTCACGTGCAATGCTGACAAGAATCCCTGCAAGGCCACGCTATCCGGTCTGGACGGCTGGGCCTCATGCCGCGTGTTGAGCGAAGATCGCGCGCTCCCGGTCGAAAACGGCGGCATCACCGACGCGTGGCGCCGTTTCGATGTGCACGTCTACGAACTGAGCCGCTGACGTTTTACTTTCCGCGCTTGCGGAGCGCCGTCTCCAGCAGCGTGACATCGACCTGGATCATGTTTGCGCTGTCCTTCGTGAAGATGCCCACGCACACGGCGTCACCGGGGCGGTAGGCATCCGCCACGAACTCGAAGGCTTCCCGCGGGTCATGGCGGCCCGCCGCGAGTACTTTGTAATGGATGGCGGGCGCGGGCAACTCCTGGATGAGCGCGCACATGGCCTCGCGATGCTCGGGACCGTAATACTCCTCGGAATCGTAGTCACGGTGCGCCTGGCGCGTGCGGTCATCCGGGTTGTAGTAGCAGGTCATGAAGAAATCGAGTTCCAGATGTTCCGCCGCCCAACGGATGGTGGCCGTGCTGTGCCCGGCGACTCCCGCGGACATGCCGTTTTCCTTGATCGCGCGGATGGCGTCGAACACCTCGTCGGTCTTGCCATTGGCGACGCGGTAGTCGAGTTCGCCGCCGTGGACGAAACAGCACCGCGCGCGCCCGTGGATGGCGTTGTTGACGCCATGCATGATGCTGCCCACGCCGGGGCAGGTTTGGGCGATCCAGGTCAGGCTGCCGCCCCCGTTCCAGTGCTCGCGCAGTGCCCGCATGACGAAATCGTCGGCACGCGCCAGATGCGCGGTCACGCCCGCCGCTTCCGCAAGGCGATAGCATTCCTTCACGCGTTCCATGGTGTACCAATTGCGCATTTCCTCGTCGCGTTCGCGGGTCTGGTGCGCGTAGCCGCCAATCGGATTGGCGCCCAGGATGAAACGGCTCACCGGAACATCACCCAGAGTGACCGTCTGGGGCCGCGGTAAACCCTCTTTCCCGGCTTCTTTCGCAATCGCCTGAGCTGAAGTCATGTGGGCTATTCCTTACAGAAGTTCTGCTGTCACGGTTTCCGGCACGTAAACAGACCGTACCGCATGCTTCCCGTATTGTACGCTATCCAGATTCTCAACACCGTCCGCGCAAACTCACGGTTCGGGCCGTACCGGAGAAAGCGGCGCGCTTCAGGGTCGGTGAAGAGCCGGTTTGTCATGCGCCCCACGATGATGGGCCACGTCTTCTTCACTTTCTGGCTGAGGTCTTCGTACGTGATGTCGACGAGCCCCGCCGCAAGCATCATCTCGCGGTACTCGGCTTCGTTCCCCATGCTGGGCAGGCGCCCTTCCCGGCAGATGGGTTCCAGCAACCACGCGATCTCGCGAGGGGATGGATTGGGCTGTGCCAGCCAAGCGTAGACCCCGAATCGGCCGCCGGGCTTGAGTACGCGGGCCACTTCCTTAAAGAAGGCGGGCTTGTCTTCCATGTGCTCCGAACTCTCGATCGAAATGGCCGCATCCTGCGAGGCGCTGGGCAACCCGTTGTCGAACCAGTTCTGCAGCCGGAACGCAGGGTTGCCTTCGCCGCTGGACTGCTCCATCGCATAGTCATACTGCGCTTTGGATAGTGTGAAAGCGGTGACCTTCGCTCCGATCCCGTTGGCGAGAACGCGGGCGGTTCCGCCGTATCCGCACCCGATGTCCACCACCGAATCGCCGGTCTTGATGTTCATCGCCTCAATGAGCTTGTGAGTGAGTTGCAGCGTCGCGGTTTCGGTGTCTTCGCTTCCGGTCTCCCATAGACCATGGTGGACATGCTCGCCCCAGATCTCGAGATACCAATGGTTCAGATCGTCGTAATGTTCCGCCACCTGATGATAACGCTGGCCGACTCGAGGAAGGATCACGCGCTGTCTCCGATACCCAGCAAGACTGTGGGGTGCCATTGCCCGCCCGCGTGACAGATGTTATCATCTGGCGAAGGACGCTTCCCGATCAACGGGAGCATCCGCCGATACCGGAGCGAGGCACCATGTGGTCCTACTATCTCTTCATGGCGTTGTTGATATTCACGCTGGTGTTGTGGGCCATCATCGCCCTCCGCGACGACACGCCCAAGGATAAACGGAAAGGGAAACTCCCCACGGGCAAGGCGCCGGGCGCTGAGAAAGAAAGGCGCGTGCCGTGAGAGCCTCTTACGCAGGGGGAATGTCCTCGTCGTTGTCAGTCTTTACCCCCAGCGAGCGCAGAAATCCATCGATGTCAATATCGCTTTCCGGGATGCCCATTTCCGGATGGAACCGCAGCGGCTCCCTGATGTACGCGCGCTGGCACGCCGGGCAAAGGTCGAAGGCGAAGTTCTTATAGACGGTTTCCTCGATTTCCTTGGGATCCTTGTGCTTCATGCGCTCAATCAAGGCGAGGATCTCCGCGCGATGATCGCGCACCAGATCGGCGAGGCTGATCTCGAGCTGGTCGTAGGCCGCCCGCACATCGATCTTTACTGAATACCGGAGCGCCCCTTTCTTCATCTCTTTTCCACAGCCATCGCACCGGTGCACTATCACGTCACATCGCCTTTCAGATTGAGCATCCGCGGCCCTTTGCCGCGCTCTTTCAGTATACCAGACGGGGGTGTGAGGCCTGGAATGCCCGGGTTTCCTCGGGGAAGGCCACGGACAGTCACGGACGGGCACGGACGAGTCTGGCAAACCGGTCCGTGTTAGTCCGTGTCAGTCCGTGTCGGACGCCTCGGCGTTGTGCCGGTTTCGGGTGCGTGCTACACTAATGGAAAGTGAATTCACCATTCCTTACTGCGGAGATTATGCCCGTGAAGTGCGCGCAACACGTCTTCTGTGTTTCCGTGAAGTGGTTGCTTGTGGCCGTCGTTTTGGGCGGCGCCGGCTGCGGATACATCGCCGACAAGAGCCGTATCAAGATTGCGACGATTAACGGCAAATCCATCACCCGGGGAGACCTCGAGAAGGTGATCCGGGAAATGTCCCCCGATGAGCGGCCGAACATCCGCACCAAGGGTGACGTGCTGAAGGCGCTCCAGAACTACCTCGACGCGACGTTGAAGAATGACCTGGCCGACAAACTCCGCGAGCAGGGCAAGCTCCATGTGGACCGCCAGATCGCCGAGCAGGTGTACCGGAGCAAGCATCCCGAGGAATTCCTCAAAATGGACAACCCTCAGGACTACGAGCTGACCCCTCAGGACTTGGAGTACATGAAGCAGGAGCGGGAGTACGGAATCGATGAGGAGGTCAAGCGTCTGGAGGCGGAGCAAGCGGTATACATTGCCATAGGCGAGGCGGTCCAGAGCGGTGCCATGCAGGTATCCGACGAGGAGTACCAAGAGGAATATGAACTGCGCAAAGATGAACTAAAACATTTGGAGAAGGCCGCGTTTGCGGGCATCGTGGTGCCCGGGTCGGAGCAAAGCAGCGTTGATGCCGCCATGAGCGCGCGTGCCCGGCTGGCGCAAGGGGAATCCCTGGACGCGATTGCCGCGGCGCTTACAGAGCAAGGCGCCGTTCGCGTTGAGTCGGGACTCGAGAACAACCCCGCGGAAATGAAGTATGCAGGGTTCTGGCAACAGGCGTCGGGCGCGGAACCCGGCACGATTCTCGGACCCATTTTCATTCAGGGTTGGGTGCGGGTCCGTCAGAACGCGCAAGGCCAGGAAGTTGCGGAGCCTATCCCCAGCGGTCTTCTGGTGTGCACGCTCACCGATCGCGTGGAGCCCGTTCAGAAGAGCCTCGAAGAGGCAAAGCAGGATCTGGTGGGCCTCATCCTCTACTCCAAAATGATGGATAAGTTGCGCAAGGATGCCAACGTGCAGGTGTTTGAGGACAAACTGCCCGACCAGTCCATGTACGACACCGGGCAGTCTCTCGTCAGTCAGTCCGCGGGGTAGCGGCGCGCTTCAGGCCGCCATCGCCCAAGAGATCGTGCTCTGCGCGCCGCAGAGGTGGAATGTAGCGGCCGCGGGAGATGATGTCCTTGGGGTCGAGTGTGCGCTTGATCTCGGAGGCAACCTGCCAAAAGGGATCCCCCTCATCCGCCAACTTCGGGAGGCCGCTGAGTCCGGATCGGTACAAGACGTAGCCCTCCGCCATGAGCGCATCCACCAAGTCGTGATAGCAGCGCACCGCTGCGGCGGATTCCTCGGCTTCGGCCTTGTCGAACGCGACATTCAGGATGGCGATCATGGCGCGCTCGTTGATCATGGTGAACGTGGCAAGCGGTTCGAAGTGGTGCCGGCCAAAGATCGGTTCAACAATCGCCATCACCCGCAACGCGTCGCGCCCGGTCATGGGCAGCACCGGAGACACCCACATGAGCCCGCCGCCCACCTCCAGAGGGTCATCGGAATCTTCCGCGGGCGCGCGGCGCAGGCGCCAGTGCGTGCCGCGAAGGGCCTGGTTGGTAGGTTTTCCTTTCAGCGTGGCAAAGAGCGTCTCGAGCGATTCGAGCAGTTCGCCGGGCCGCTTGGCCAACCCCATCCGGTTTAAGCGCGGCACGGCCCAGCGGATCAGGTCCATCTTTCGATCGCTCACAAAAGTGAGTTTGCCCAGTCCGCGGACTGCTTTGCGGACGGCGGCGCACGAAGCGCGCACGTGCGCGTGCGTTCCCGTCAATGCGCTCCCCACGTTCCACGCGCCGATACCCAACGCCTTGCGCAATCGGACGCGTTCCGATTCGGGCAACGGAGTCACGCCGCCGGTCTCTTTCCACGGGTAGGTGCCGCGGCTGCTGAAGATGCGCAGGTCGTTTCCGATGTGCAGCGCCGCGGGAAGGATGCCCGCCATCCGCAGCGGGCGCAGCGCGTCCACCATGGCGGCGATGTCCTCGTCACGATCCACGGTGACGTAAAAGAAACAGAAAGCCTCGGGCTTCGGCATGAGCCAAAGACCCAGTTGCGTCACGATCCCGTAGTTGGACTGGCAGAAGAGTCCGTCCAGGTAAGGGCCGACACCGTAGGGATACACGCTGCCCGCTTTCGCGTTGGGATAGTGGCCGAAGCCCGTGCGCACCACGCGTCCGTCCGCTAGGACGACTTCCATGCCGCACGAGGTCAAGAAATGGTCGCCGTATCGCGTATGGCCGAAACCGCGGTCGAGCGTGTTGCCGACGAGGCTGGCATCGAGGCCCGCGCCGGTGCAGTCCATCCATAACCCCGTCTTCTGTTCCTGCAAATAGTCGAACAACTGGCCTTGCGAGACACCGGGCTCGATCACCGCATAGGCCAACTCTGTGTTGACCTCCACAATACGGTTCATGCGGCTCAAATCCATAATGGCGGCCCCTTCGACCGGCGCGCAGGCATCGCCATATCCCCAGTTCTTACCGCGTGAAATCGGGTAGACGACCACCTCGCGTTCTGAAGCAATGCGGACGATTCCCCGCACCTCGTCTGTGCACGTGGGATAAAGCACGCAGCACGGGCGCGTTCCCTGCGGTTGGCTGCTCCGGCTGTAGCGGGACAAGGTTGGTTCCGAGTCGTCGACTTGATCGGCGCGGAGGACTCTCCGCCAAGCGTCAATGGCGCCCTTCATGATGTGGACTCGCTCCCCGGCGACTGGGGACGCGCCATGGCCACCGCGATCCGGGCTGCCATGATCTCCGCGATGCGGCGGTCCACCCCCAATGGTTCCGCGATGTGGCAGGGGATCTCCGGAAAACGCCGTGCGACCTCGGCAGTCATCCGCGGGATATCCGCAGTGCTGTGGCGGCCCGGGGCGAGGAAGTAAGGTTGAACGGCGATGCGTCTGGCGCCGCGATTCACGCAACGCACGTACGCCTGTTCGAGGGTGGGCTCCGCCAGTTCCATGTGGGCGATTTCGACGATAGACACGCCCGTCGCCGCCTGAAACTCACGCGCCACATCGACCAGCATGTCGTTTGCCGCCTGAAACTTCGAACCGTGGTCGACCAGTATGACCCCCAGTCCGTCCACGTCTTCGATCATGAAACCGTCCCTGGAATCCAGTTCGGGCACCACACGTGCGCCACGGCGTATATCATACCACAGCGGCTTGGGCCCTTACCGCATCGAATCGTCCGCGCGCGTATGTGGCCGGAGTAGAGCGGCGTTGTTCGGGCGGTCCAATTGCCCGGCCAGCGCGAGTGGTGTGCGCCCTTCCTTATCCGTCAGGTTAGGGTCCGCATTTCGTTCGAGCAGGAGTTGCACGATGGCGGGATTCGGGCCCGCCGCGGCAATATGGAGCGGGGTCATCCCGTTGGCTTGTGCGGCGTCGGGGTTGGCGCCGTTCTCCAGGAGCATGAGCGCCATCTCGTACCGAGACGATGCGCACGCCGCGTGGAGCGGCGTGTTCCGCGGCGCAAGGCTGGTGTCGCTCGAAGAAGCGTTTACATTGGCTCCCCGGTCGAGCAGCAGGAGTGCGGCCTCGCGCTGGTCGAAGTGCGCCGCCAAATGCAGCGCCGTCCAGCCGTCGCCCGAAAGGGCGCGGGCTTGTGACGCATCCCCCTTCAGAATCCTGGACACGCGCGTGACGTCGCCCAGAGTCGCCGCTTCAAAGATGTCGGGTTCCGCGCCAAACTCGATCAGGACCTCCACCAAGTCCCGGTGCCCGCGATAGGCCGCGTATAGCAGAGGGGACTCTCCGTTCTCGCTTCGCTTCGCCATCAACTCGGGCTGATTCCGCAACAAATCGAGCAATCGCGGCCTGTCACCATTGGCGATACACCGGAAAGGCTCGTCAACGTTTGGAAGCGGCGTACTCATATCGGACCTGCTCTACCTCAGAAACCTTGCTGGGTTGATTATGGCCGAGTGCATGTGCGCCCGCAACTTCTCTTTCGTCCGGGAGCACGCAGTGGGAGCGTATTGCCGGCGGCGTGTCAAGCAAGTACGCGCTGTGCTTCATTCCACACACTTGAGCATATCTAATACAGCGGTGTGAGATGGGGGCTGCGGGTCTTTGTTGCAAATATGCGAATCTTCGAATATAATTTCTTCGTGAAAAATCAGTCGCTCAAAGAGTTCAAGGCGGGCATCTTCCAGGCCTTGGCGCATCCAACCCGGGTCGCCATCGCGGAGATTCTTCGCGATGGCGAGCTGTCGGCAGGCGCCATTCTGGAGCAACTTGGACTTGAGCAAGCCAATGTGTCCCAACATCTTGCGGTGATGCGCGCCAAGGGCGTCGTGTCCAATCGCAAGGAAGGTAATCAGGTCTTTTATTCCCTCAGGCACCCGATGTTGGTGGACGTACTGAACATCATGCGGCAGTACTTCCTTCAGCAATTGTCCGAGGCCAGCGAAATGCTCCAGGCAATCGAGGTGGAAGAGGAGCATTCTCCGCAGGTATAGCGGCATTTGCCCGGCCGGGCACACAATCCCCAGGTAGTTCGTGGGAAGACAGAGCAGGAAGAGACTATATTTGTATGGAAATGTCGGTCAACGACGTTGCGCATTTGTTCAATGTGTCGGCGGATACCGTGTACAGATGGATTCACGAGAGCGGCATGCCCGCCGCGAAGTTCTCGGACCGCTACCATTTCAACCGCGTGCGGCTGGTGGAATGGGCGCATGAGAACCGGATTCCCCTGCGGATCGACTCGGAATCGGGTGTGCCTTCCCTGGAAGAGGCGCTGTGCCGGGGCGGCGTGCATCACGACCTCGACGGCGGTGTGAAGCGCGAAGTGCTGGCGAGCGTCGTTGAGCGGATGCCACTGCCGGACGGCGTGGACCGCGGCTTTCTTCTGGAAATGCTCCTCGCGCGCGAGAAGCAGGGATCCACTGGGTTTGGCGAAGGCGTGGCGATACCTCACGCGCGCAATCCGATCCTATTGCGGGTCGATGAACCGCTCGTGATGCTCTGCTACCTGAAGCAACCGGTCGACTTTGAGTCCCTGGACGGCAAGCCGGTGACGACGTTGTTCTCGATGATCGTGCCGGCGGCGCCAGTGCATCTTGGCTTGCTCGCGCAACTGGGCGGAGTCCTCCGGGACGACGCGTTCAAGGCGCTGCTGAAGCGCAAGGCGGGGCTGGAAGAGATCATCGAGCGCGTTCGCTCCATCCAGGCGGCCAATGTGCTTGGCGAGTTCCGCGTGGAGCGGCCCGCATGAGGAGCGTCCGTCCACACCGTTCAGAGAGTTTCGGCGATGGCGCTTGAACTCATCCTGATAGCGGCCTTGCTCAGCGCCGTGAGTGGGATTCCCTCCGCGCTCGCCGGTGCGGCGTCGCGGCGAGGCCAACAAGTCTCCGCCATACTGGGCATTGCCGCCTCCGTGGCGGGCATTGCCGCCGCGGTGCAGGTCCTGGGTTCGTCAGGAGCGGTGGAGCGGACGTACCTCTGGAATCTGCCCGGTGGCATCGTCCGTCTGCGTGCGGATGCGTTGTCCGCGGGCTTCCTGCTTTC
The DNA here is from genome assembly GCA_020849535.1 of Candidatus Hydrogenedentota bacterium. Lineage (GTDB taxonomy): Bacteria > Hydrogenedentota > Hydrogenedentia > Hydrogenedentales > SLHB01 > JAHDWY01. The sequence continues at coordinate 3,775 of JADLGB010000076.1, read as the reverse complement.
GATCCACGTCATCTCCGCGCTCGCGACGGTCTATGGGTTGGAATACTGGCCGCAGGCGGCTCATCCCGCCAACGGAAGGAAGCTGCGCCTCTCCTGGGGACTCATGACCGGCGCCATGACGCTGCTGGTTGTGGCCTCGAATGCGATTCTGTTCCTCGTGGCCTGGGAAGTGATGGCTCTCGCGGGCTTCTTTCTTGTCACCACGGAAAGCCACAAGGAGGATGTGCGCGAGGCGGGCTGGGTGTATTTCGTGGCGACCCACGCCAGCTCGTTGGCGTTGTTCGCGTTCTTCGCGCTGTACCGCGTGGCGAGCGGGAGTTTCGACTTGCGGCCACTCGATGAGATGGCCGCCGGCCCCGCCACTGCGAATGTCTTGTTTCTGCTTGCCCTCGTGGGGTTTGGAATCAAAGCGGGGATCTTCCCGTTTCACGTGTGGCTCCCGTCCGCACACGCGAATTCGCCGAGTCATGTCTCCGCGATGCTCTCCGGCGTGCTCATCAAGCTGGGCGTATACGGTGTGATGCGCGCGTGCTGGCTTCTGCCCGTGCCGCCCCTGTGGTGGGGCGTGCTGCTGACCGTACTGGGCGCATGTTCGGGCGTTTACGGAGTGGTCTTCGCTATAGGCCAGCACGATCTGAAGCGGCTGCTCGCGTACCACAGCATCGAGAACATTGGCATTATCTTCCTTGGCCTCGGCCTCGCTGTCTTCGGGCAAGCCTGCCACGAGCCCGCATGGGTGGCGCTCGGCATCGCGGGCGCGATGCTGCACGTGTGGAACCACGGATTGTTCAAATCGCTGCTCTTTCTTGGCGCGGGCTCTGTGCTGCACGCCACGGGCACGCGCGAGATCGATCACCTGGGCGGACTGGCCAAACGGATGCCGTGGACGTCCGGCCTGTTCATGGTGGGCGCGGCGGCGATCTGCGGGCTGCCGCCGCTCAACGGATTCATCAGCGAATTGCTCATTTACGTCGGCTACTTCCGCGTCGTGATCGCGCCGAACTTCACCGGCTGGTCCTTGGGCGCGCTCGCGATTCCCGCGCTTGGGTTGATCGGCGGACTCGCCGTCGCGTGTTTTGTGAAAGTCCACGGGGCGGTTTTCCTGGGAGAAGCACGCAAAGAGTTCGAGCATCCCCCTCACGAAGCGGGCCTGCGCATGCTGGGGCCGATGGGAGCGCTTGCCGCGCTGTGCTTTGCGATTGGGCTCCTCCCAGTGCTGGCCGCACCGGGCTTGGAGGCGATTGGCGCGGCCTGGGCGTCGCGCACCGCTGGGGAAACGTTACTCCTCGGTACGCTGGCGCCCTTGGAACTGCTCTCTATGGTGGGGCCAAGCCTGCTGCTGGTGGCTCTCGTCTTGTTTGCGTTGCTGGCATACAAGGGCCGCGCGGCATGGCGCGCGCCCGTGCCCACCTGGGGCTGCGGCTACGCGGCCCCGTCCGCGCGGATGCAATATACGGCCTCGTCTTTCGGGCAGATGCTGGTGGGACTGTACCGTTGGCTGCTGATTCCGCGCGCGAAACCGCCGCACGTAACGGGCTTGTTTCCAGCTTCGTCAGCATTTCACAGCGAACAACCCGATGTGGTTTTGGATCGGGCCGTGCATCCCACCATGAAAGCCGCCGCGCATAGTGTGATGCCGCTGCGCATGTTTCAACACGGACGCGTCCAGTTCTACGCACTATACATTCTGCTGACCTTGCTGGCGCTCCTCGCGGTGGTGTCGACATGACCTACCTCTTCGATACCCTGTTGCATGCCGTGCTGCTGCTCGCGGCGCCGCCTCTATTCTTGGGTGTGATCAACAAAACCAAGGCCTTCTTCGCGGGGCGTATGGGGCCGCCGCTGCTTCAGGTCTATTTCGACTTGTTCAAGCTCTTCCGGAAAGGCCTCTTGCTCAGCAGGACGACGACGTGGGTCTTTTTGGCGGGACCCGCCGCGGGCGTAGTTACCGCGCTGGGCGCCGGGATTCTGGTTCCTTTCGGGCACCACGCGGCACCGCTCTCTTTCACCGGCGATGTGCTGCTCCTGGCCTACCTCATGGCGATGGGGCGTTTCCTGACCGCCGCCGCGGCGCTGGACACCGGGTCTTCGTTCGAGGGCATGGGCGCCGCGCGGGAAGTGACCTTCTCGAGTCTTGCGGAGCCCGCCACGTTCCTCGGTCTCGTCGCTTTGGCGCGCGTAAGCGGGTCCTTGAGCCTGACACCGATGCTGGCCGGGCTCGACGCGGGCCACATGGCTGTTCTCGTGTTGATCGCGGGAGCATGGTTTCTCGTGCTCTTGGCCGAGAACTGCCGCATCCCCTTTGACGACCCGAACACCCACCTTGAACTCACCATGATTCACGAGGTGATGGTGCTCGATCATAGCGGCCCGGGCTTCGGGATGGTGCTTTACGGTGCGGCGATCAAGCTGTTCGTGATGGCGGCGCTGGTATTGGATGTCGCCCTGCCGTTGGATTCCGGGCACACGTTAGGCAATTGGGTGCTGTTTGCTGCCGGGATGGCGGTCCTGAGTGTGGCGATTGGCGTCATTGAGTCGACCATGGCCCGCGTGAGGCTGGTGACCGTCCCCAAGCTGTTGGTGTGTGCATGTCTGCTGTCGGCTTTTGCCGTGGTCATGCTGGTACGTCCGTGAGAAGGTCATCGTGTTCAAGCTGTTGCTAACGCTCATCGTATTCCTGAACTTCTTCGCGCTGGGATCCAGCCGGATGCGTGCGATCATCCGGACTGCCGGCTTGCAGGGCGCGATCCTCGGCCTGCTGACGCTTGTGGCCCACGAGCACATCGGGAGCCGGCAGGTCATCGTGGCGACGCTCACCTTCGCGATCAAGGGAGTGGTCATTCCTTCGCTGTTGTTTCGCGCGATTCGCGATGCGCACATCCGGCGCGAGGTGGAACCGCTCCTCGGCTTTGTGCCCTCACTGCTCTTCGGTGGTCTGGGAACCGCGCTTGCCGTGCTGTTCGCGGGGCGCTTGCCCCTCGACGGCGGAACGCCCGACGCCTACTTCGTTTCGACTGCGCTATCGACAATTCTCACGGGGTTCATCTTGATCATCGCCCGCCACAAGGCGATAACGCAGGTCGTGGGATACCTCATCCTCGAGAACGGCATCTTCGTGTTCGGCCTGCTGCTGATCGAGGCCATGCCCTTCTTCGTGGAGATGGGCGTGCTGCTCGACGTGTTCGTGGGCGTCTTTATCATGGGCATCATTATCAACCGCATCCAGCGCACCTTCTCCTCGCTGGACACGGTCCATCTGGAGCGCCTGAAAGACTAATGGTATCCGCTTCGATACTCATACTGATTCCGTTGCTGGGCGCGGGCGCTGCCTACGCCCTGAAGTCGAACCGGCTCCGCCCCGCGATACTGCCCGTCGTGGGGCTCGCGCATCTCGGCGTCAGCGTCATCGCGGTGCAGGTCCCCTTCGACTCCACACAGCGGCATTGGTTCGCCCTCGACCCGGCCGGCAAGATCGCGCTCATGACGGTAAGCGTCCTGTTCGCATGCTGCGCGCTATATGCGCCCGCGTACCTCGGCATGCACGAGAAGCGGTCCAACCGCGTGTTCTGTGCCTGCATGCTCGCGCTGCTCGCGGCGATGTCGATGGTCGTCTACGCGCAACACATCGGCATGATGTGGGTGGGCATCGAAGCGATGGCGTTGGCGGCCGCGCCTCTCATCTACTTCCGGCACACCTCGGAGGCGATTGAGGCGTCGTGGAAGTACTTGCTGCTTTCGTCCATTGGTGTGGCGCTGGCCCTGCTGGGGTCCTTTT
>JADLGB010000075.1 GCA_020849535.1 Candidatus Hydrogenedentota bacterium | reverse complement strand
GTACACGGTGGGTCACGCACGATTCCGGGCCGATTCGGCGCACGGGCGTGTACGATTGGCCAGGCGTTGCTTAACGACACGCACAAGGCGGCGGTCTCGCCCGAAGACCGGCACCAAATCATCATCTGGCTCGACTGCAACTCGCTGAGGCTGAGTTCGTACGTACGCGAGGCCGCCCAACTGAAGGGCGAGCTCGTGTGGCCGACGATGGATGTGGACCCAGCGAATGTGCAGGGTATCGACGGGACCTCGCCGGGGTTGCGGAACAACTTCTGGCACGAGAACTTGTACGGGCCGTTCCCGATTCTCTTCTCTGAGCACGTCCACGATCGCGTGGGTATCAGGAACAAGGCCGGCGAGGTCGTCTGGGAGTACGGCGTGTCGCACCCGCAGGACGTGTGGATGCTGCCGAACGGCAACATCCTCACGACGTACTACGGGGGCGTGCGCGAGGTTACGCGTGAGAAGCAGGTTGTCTGGGAGTATCGCACGGAGGCGCCCAACGAAGTACCGAACTGCCAACCCCTCCCGGACGGCAACGTGATGATCGGAATCGTGGGCGAGTGCCGTCTTATCGAAGTGAACCGGAAGGGCGAGATCGTTCATGAAGTGAAGCTGTCTACAACGGAGACGGCGCCGCACGCGCAGTTCCGCATGTGCCGTAAGACGTCAGAAGGCACGTACCTCGTGCCCTTCACGGCCGAAGGTGCGGTGCGCGAATACGACCGCGACGGCAAGTTGATCCACGAGTTCCCGCGGCGGCCGATGCCGGTGTGCGCGCTACGCCTGGAAAACGGCAACACACTCATCAGTGCGGACCGCGCCATCACGGAGTACGACCGCAACGACCATGTGGTGTGGGAGCTGCTCGAGCACGAGATTCCGGACATCCAGATCGGCGTCTTCGCTGGCATTCAGCGCCTCGACAACGGCGACACCATCGTCTGCAACTGGAACACGCAGGATACGGACGGCAAGACGGGGGCACACATCTTTCAATTGACAGACGACAAGCGTGTGGTCTGGCAGGTGACGGGAACGCAGGTCGGGCAGGTCGCACAATGCCAGATCTTGAACGACGACTTGGCGTCGCCAAGGCCCACGACGCGGTAATGATGATGAGCGGCGCCTTGAAGAACACTGTTGGGGAGATCCTGCACACCTTCGCTCGGTTTACCGCGGTGGGGTTGGTGCTGTGCTGCGCACCAATGGCCCACGGAGCCGACGGCTCACGATCACCGATCGCGATTGCAGCCGCAGGCAATAGCCGCGACCTCTACGTGGCGGGATCGTCGGCCCGCGACATAATCGTCGTTCGTCGCGACGACTGCACGATAGCGCGCCGGCTGGTTGTCCAGGAAGAGGTGACGGGGCTTGCCCTTTCGCCGGACAGTCACACCTTGTATGCAACGACGGCAACGGGAAATGTTCTGGTCTTGGATGCCGCAAGCGGCCGCATCGACGGCGCGACAAAGGTCGGCCACGGCCCGGTTGCGCCGGTTGCGAGTGCGGATGGAACGCGTGTGTACGTTTGCAATCGGTTCGACAACGACGTGTCAGTCATCGACAGCGCGACCCGTACCGAGCTTGCGCGCGTCGCCGTGGTTCGTGAGCCCGTGGCCGCTGCGCTAACGCCGGACGGACGCTTTCTCTTCGTGGCCAATCTTCTACCCGGCGGCCCGGCGGACGGCGATTATGTCGCCGCGGCCGTGTCTGTCGTGGATACCGCCGCCTGCAAGCTGGCCGCCACGATCGCGCTTCCCAACGGCAGCACCGGTCTACGCGGAATTTGCGTGAGTCCCGACGGCAAGTTCGTCTACGCCACGCACATCCTCGCGCGCTTTCAGATGCCGGCCATGCAACTCGAACGCGGCTGGATGAACACCAACGCTTTGAGCGTCATCGATGTTGAGAAGAAGGCGTTGGTGAATACAGTACTGATGGACGATGTGACTTTGGGTGCGGCGAACCCTTGGGGTGTCGCGTGTTCGCAGGACGGCAAGTACCTTTGTGTGACCCACGCGGGCACGCACGAGTTGAGCATCATTGACCGCCCAGGGCTGCACGAAAAACTGGACAAGGTCACCGCGGGTACACGGGTATCGGAGGTCTCGGCAACCGCCAGTGACGTGCCCAACGATTTGGCCTTCCTGGTAGGCCTGCGCCGCCGCGTCAAGCTCGGCGGCTACGGGCCGCGCGCGCTGACGATTGCCGACGATACGGCCTTTGTGGCCGAGTATTTCAGCGACAGCGTGTGCGCGGTGGGCCTGCCGTCGGGCGGTGATCCGGGCTATCGTTCGATTCCGTTGGGGGCAAACGGTGAATCCTCCGAGGTGCGGCGCGGGGAGATGCTGTTCAACGATGCCAACCTCTGCTTCCAGCAGTGGCAGAGCTGCGCGTCGTGCCATCCCGACGCGCGGGTCGACGGCCTGAATTGGGACCTCATGAACGACGGAATGGGGAACGCGAAAAACACGCGGAGCATGCTCCTCTCCCATCGGACGCCGCCCGTGATGACGTTGGGCGTGCGGGACAGCGCGGAGTACGCCGTGCGCGCGGGCATGAAGTACATCCAGTTCACGGAACGTCCGGAGGCGGATGCCGTGGCGATCGATGCTTACCTCAAAAGTCTTGTGCCGGTCGCGAGTCCGCGCTTGGAGAATGGCGAGCTTTCGGCTGCGGCCGCGAAGGGCCGAGCGATTTTCGAGCGCGCCGGATGCGCGGACTGCCATCCGCATGGATTGTACACGGACCAGAAGCAATACGATGTTGGGACGTCGAAAGGCGTCGATCGGGGAAAACCGGTCGACACGTCGTCGCTGATCGAGGTTTGGCGCACGGCGCCGTACCTGCACGACGGCCGTGCGGCAACCATCGGCGAGGTTCTCACGAAATTAAATCCTTGCGACCGCCATGGGAGGACGTCGACATTGTCGGCAGACGAACTCGCGCAGTTGGAGGTGTTTGTACTTTCCCTCTAAATCTCTCTATTCCAGATGGCCAGTGTTTCGCCCCCCTTGTCGAAGCGACGCCTCAGCACGTCTGCTGGACACGATAGTGATGGATGATGACCGCGGAAAGCGCGAAGAGCAGCACGTAGTAAATACTGAAGACAACTTCGCCCCAGTTGGTAAGCGGACCAGTCACAAGCTGAGCAAGGATGTTCTGCGTAATCAGCACGAGCCATAGCAGGCCGTAGGCGTGGGGGAACACCTCGCCTTCGCAATTGTTCGGGTGGGGTCGCATGAGCGCATTCAAAGCCAGCACGATGAAACCGACAAGGAATAGCGGTCCGGCAATCCACCACAGGACGGCGCTCCAATAATCCTCGTTGCCCACGTAGATGTTGAACCAGCCCTTAACGCCATTGCGGATGGACAGACCCAAACCAAGGAGTAATCCGATGTAAAGGCCAAAGCGTTCCAGACTTGGTTCACCGCGGGGCAGTATGGGTTCCTTGGCGAATCTCAGGTAATAGGCACCACCGAACCCGGCGAGGATGACAAAGGAGGGAATCCCCCACAGGCCCATTTCGCCGAGCAGAAACAAGACAGAGACGAGGAGCAGTCCAAGGTACACGGTCAGCCATTCGCCTCGGGATAACCTTGGGGCGAGGTGGATTTCGCGTTGGGCGAGTTCTTCCGGCGACAGCCGGCCATTGGCGAGAAAGAAGGCAAGCCCATATGCGAGCCCGATGCTGAGCCCACCCGACGACTCCCAACACCGCCAGAAATTGAACCGTGCATCGGGCCACCAGTGCTCCGCCCATTTCCAGTTCTGAAACAAGGCCCACCCGAGTCCGCTCACGACGCCGACCGTCAAGATGAGTCGCACGTTTCGCCAGTCGCGCCGGAACACCTCGAACGCGAGAAAACCAAGGTAGAGGCCAAGGTGCGTTATGGCGCTGCGATTGTCGTTGATCAGGCGTCCAAGACTGGGGTTGGCTTTCAAGTCATGGTACCGCTCCGGGATGCTCTTGTAGAGCGGCAGGAACACTTCGGGCAAGCGAACAAACAGATACCACCCCGACAGGCCCCCTCCAATGACGCAGGCGACGCGCAGCAACCATTCCCACCCGCGCAAGCGCGACTGGGAACTACACCACGCCAGCAGTCCAGCTCCGAGACCTGCCCACGGCATGCCGGCGATGAAGAGCCAGAGAAATCCGTATGCCCGAGAGATTGGCACGAACTCGTTGGCTTGCGCATTTGTCGAGAGGTGTCCTTCAAAGAAGTTCGGCCATTGCGCCCACCCGCGGCTTCCCGCGAAACCGATGCCGACCGTCATGGCAAGAACGATCCACCCTGAAGAGTAAGGGCGGGACTGCTCGCGGCCTGCATTGCGGGAGATAAACCACCAGGCGGCGCCCCAGGTGACCCCTGCAAAGATGCAGCCCGAGGAACCCCCGTAACCGGAACAGCCGCGAACGGCCCACGTCATGCCTCCCAAGGCCATGAAGAGCAGCGTCGGAAAAACGAGGTCCTCCGCTAGACTGCGTCGATTACGCTTGCTCATGTGCGACCTTCCACGTTGCGAAAGTGTTAGTCACTTCTTCGCCCCAGTAGATGGGGCGACAGGTCTCGTTCCTCAACTCGCATGGCAAGGAAGCCTGCCTTCTCACAGTTCTTCATTTCCCCGTCTCGACATCGAAGAGTGCGGTGACCGTCGTGTCGCTCGAGATATCAAGCTGAATCTGGGGCTCTGGCCCTTTACCTTCCCACTCGCGGAACCGGAATCTCTTCCCTTCGCTGGCTCGAGTGGGATTCGACGGGTCCATGAACTGACCGAGACGTTCGCCGCCACCGTATCCCTTCGGAGTCTTCATATCGACCGGTACGACATCAACTATCTCAATCGTGTGGGGGCCGGGTTTTTCAAAGACGATCTGAAACTTGCCGAACATCGGCCCGAGCACATACTCCGTTGTCCAACGTCCACTGTGCGTCCAATAGTCGAAACCATCGACGCGAAACCGCACTTCCCCAAGTGCCGGTGACGTGACAACGGTGAGTGTTGGTCCCGTTACGTTGAGTTCGTCCTTGTTCTCCGGCACGAACAAATAGACTCTGCCCGAATACTTGGGCATTTGCAGGGTTCGCGTTGCGGTCAGGTCGAGAATGCGTCCCTGATTGCCCGTGTCTTCGAATCCTCCATTTCGCAAGTATTGCATGCCGCCCGACTCGAGCGAGATGTCGTCGAACCATGCCTTGCCTGTCTTGTACCGAAGCAAGGCGTGCAAGGTGACGCTCTTGACGGGCTTTTCCGGATTGATCGTTACGGACCTCGACTGCCAATCGTGCGTACCGGTATCAAAAGGCGCCACCTGACCATAGAGGGGACTCCCGTCGCTATAGAGTACGTCCGCATACAGCGAGTAGTTGGCGTCCGCGGAGCCGCTCACGTTTTCCGCCTTGCTCCACCCACTGATGGTGACGGGCTCGGGCGTGGTCTGGTTTAACTGCACCGTCTGCACCGCACCCGCATACTCGGAAGCATCTCCCGTCGTACAAACAATGTGGCGATTCCCTCCGCGGCTGTCACCGGTGATGTGTGTGTACCCCTGTGGAGTTGATGGATCCCAGTGCTGCGCGCCCCCTCCAAAGACATCGTACAGGCGCGTACCCGGGATCAGCGGCAACAGGTCCATCTCTCCGGGCTTCTCCTTGTCGGGATTCACGACCACCATGCCCCGCTCGAACACGCGATAGTAGATGCCGTTTTGCTGCTGTTCCTCCGCGAGGGGCTTGCCCAGTCGCAGCCGGTAGAGGTCAGCCACTTCCGGGTCAGACGGCGAGCCGCCGCTCCAGACGAACCCCGCAAGCCGCGCGCTTGCATAGCAGAAGAAGGCATCCTCCCGAACGCCGTAGGGCGTGTGTCCGAGGTAGCTCAAGGCCTGGATCTGTTTTCCGGCACGCACGAAATCCTGCAGGTCAATGCCCGCTTTGTGCCAGTGCGTTTCCCAGTCAAACCAGCGTTCCTTGCTCACCCACGTGCATACATATGATTCCAGCATTTCCGCATCGAGGTACTTCCAGAATTCACGCGGTAACGACGGCGGATTCGCCGAGTTTCCCAGAACCGCGCCCTCCGGCTGGAACTGCTTGACCACCTCGCGCACGCGCTTGAGGAGCATGGCAAACGCGTGATTCTGATCCTCGTAGATGTGCTCGTGTTTGTCGAAGCTCGGCCCGTAACATTCCGCCCTGCTGGACAGGTTGTCAACGAACACTCCATCGGCGCCGGTCTCCATGATTCGCGTTACCCACGCGACCATGGCGTCTTGGTAGGCCTGCACGTTGGGACAGGTGGTGTACATGTTCTTGGCGTCTTCCGACTCCCAGAATCCCGTTCGCTTCAGATTGCCCTCGGCATCGACCTCGATGAAGTCCGGATGGTCCTTGAGGTTCACGTCTTCGTAGGTCTGGCTCGCGAAGCCTTGGTAGAAGGTAACGTACGGGAAACAGCGGATTCCCAGGGCGTGGCAACGTGTGAAGAATTCCCGATTCACGGGACAGTGCGTTATGAAAGCCACCTTGGATTCCGCGAGCGCCGCCCAATCCTGAACGCCCGCGCCGATGATGTAGGTCTCAGAATCTACCAGCCAGTCCGGAGCGGACTCGCCGATGTCCAGACGTTGCGCAAGAGCCGTCCGTTCCTGGAAATCTCCCGCCGCGCACAGGACCGAGGCTGCGATGAGAAGGACTGTATTCATGTGCGTGCTCCCCAAATGCTTGGTGAACCTGAAAACGGTAGTTGGACTGCATTTCATCGAATGTAGCCCGAGCATCTCGTGCCGTCAAGAACGCCTCCGCCACCGCGACCCACACATGGTGGAGACGTCAAACCGATTCTGGACGCGTCTCTCGATTGTTCAGAAAGTGTTTATGCTAGACTCCAGTTCTAACGCGCAAAGGAGGACACGTGCAATGCGATCACTCCGTACCCTGCTTCTGGCTTTCTCCGCTACGTGCGTCCTGACCTTCGGCGCGGACGGTCAGGCGACAACGCCCTCCGTCGCGCTGGTCATAGCCAATGATGCGGACGCATTGGAGCAGTATGCGGCATCGGAACTTCAACGTTACCTGACGCAGTTATTCGGCGTCACTGCCCGTATCGTGCCCCTGCCCGATGAGACGGCAGACAATCTGTTCTTTGTCGGCACGACTCATGATATCGGAACCATGGTCTCGAATGCGGCAATTCCCTTGAGCGACCAGGGCTTTCTGCTACGCTCCTTCCAATGGAAAGTCAAACCGTCCTTCGCGGTCGTCGGTGGAAGTCCCGTGGCTACGCTGTGGGGCGTCTACGAATTGGTCGAGCGGTATGGCGTTCGCTACTTGCTGAGTGGCGACGTCTTCCCCGAATTTCCGAAAGAGCCTCTCATCCCTCAAATCGACAGGACATTCGAGCCCGTATTTCGCATCCGCATGTGGAAGACCATGGGCGATTTCGCCATGGGGATGGAAGGCTGGGGCATGGCGGAGTATCGCCCCTTCATAGACCAGCTCGCCAAGCTCAAGTTCAACCGCATTCGTGTCAGCAGCGGTCCTTCGCAACCCTTTCTCGGACTGAATGTGCGGGGTGTCAAGAACTCGTCCGCGACGTTGTGGTACGGCGCCCGGTTCCCCATTACCGACGACATGCCCGGACGCGCACTCTTCGGCGAAGCCACCGAGTTCTGGAATCCCGACTTGCCACTGCCGGATGTGGGAAGCGATGCGCTCATCGCCGCGGGCGAGCGCCACTGCCATGAGTTGATCGAGTACGCGCACAGCCGTGGCATCGACTCCAATTTCGTTGGCTCGCTCACGGACTTTCCGAAGGAATTCGCCGGAGTCCTTCCTGAAACACGGGCGGTCCAACAACTCGGGGAACTGACCGTCAGCCCCGGACCATCGGTGCGCCCTGACGACCCCGTGCTGGTCGAGGTCGCGGGCACCGTGCTGCGGACCTTGGTAGACACCTTTCCCGATGCGGACTCCTATGGGTTTCCCGTCGGCACCGAATGGCCGAGTTGGATAGACCTGTATCAATCGGCATGGCAGGAGCTGAACGCCCGATACCACATCGAAGAGGTGATGTCGCTTGACGATGTTCTCGAATCGGCCTCACAGCGAACCGAATTCACCGGTGGCGCGGAACGCGCGGTGATGCAGGTCAAAGGGGACCTTGCCGGCCTCTGCTTCCTGGACGTGTTGAGGTCGAGCGCAGACATTCTTCCGAAGTCCCGCAAACCGGACGCGAAGTTCGTTTATTACGAGGTAGCCGAAGAACTCTGCCCGATTCTGCCACGCGTTTTGCCGAAAGACGCCGAGCTGCTTGTCGTCCTGGACTATACGCCGACCCGCGTGCTGCGCAGACCGGAAGCCTTCGACAAGTTGCCGGCGAAAGAGATCCCGACCATCCTCGCGGTCACGCTGCAAGACGACGGAGTGGGTGTTCCTCCACAACTGACGACCGGCTCGCTGCACAAACTGGTGGGCCTGATGCGCGACCACGGTCTTGCAGGGTTCTGCACGCGCCAGTGGATGATCAGTGATCTTGACCCTTCCGTCGCGTATCTGGCAAAGGCCGCGTGGGACCCGGCGACTACTCCGGATTCAGCCTATCGAGACCATATCACGGCCGTATTTGGCGATGCAGCCGTGGAGTCCCTGCTCGAGGTGTTTCGCGAAATCGAGGCCGTGACGATTGGTCTGGAGGACCACGGGCTTGGCCTGGGCTTCCCGGTGCCCAACATGATGATGCGGTACTGGACGCCCGGCCCATTTCCAAATACATTTGCCGAAGACCGCGCGGGGTATGAACGGGCGCTGGCGGCGCTCCGGAAAGCGCCAGCACCCCAGAGCGAAGCGGGTCGAGCTGGCATCGCGTACTGGACCGGCAGGCTTCAATTCGCCATCGGATTCTTCGATACCCTGGAACTCATTGGTAAGGCTGCAACTGCTGAGCAAGCCGCGAAGGATGCCAAGCAGCAAGGTGATGACGTCGCGTTCGTCACAGCGCTGACCGAAGCCGTCGAACCCGCCGACGCGGCCCAAAAGCGCGCGTATCAGGCGATCGACACCTTGGCGAGCGTCGCGAAGAACCAGTCCGATCGCGGGGCGGTCGCTACCCTGGCCGAATACGCGTATCGTCCGTTGAAACAGAAAGCAACCGAACTTCGTGCCGCACTTCCCGCAACGCCAACAGCCAGGCACACACTGGGTGAATGCATCTTGGAGGCAGATCCCCCGGTTGAAGTTGGGCGTGCAGCCGGACACCACTGGTTTGCGTCGTTGCATTCGATGGGCGGCTCAGATGTTTTGTGCGAGGTCGTGCTTTCCGATGACAAAGCCCAGGGCAAGTGGCCGGCAACGCTTTACCTGTCGCGTGACAACGGCGCTTCGTGGAAGCCGGTGCTGAATATTGACTGCTATGGCCCCACCTCAACGGTACTGGAGCCACGGAAGATCCTGCTCATGCCTTATGAAACGTGGCCGGAATCGCCCCAAGACAAGCGCAATGCCAAGGCCGAAGGCACTACCGTGACGTTGGGTGAGGACGGCGTTCTTGCCGCGGAGCCGGCGCCCATGAAGTTCCAGGGTTTCCCGCGCGATTTGGCCGAGTACAACGTCAACGAGGTCTACCTGCTCACCAATGGAAACATCCTGGCCTTGAGCGACGGAAGGCTTTTCACCACGGTATACGGCAAGTTTGCGGGCGATACCAAGGATTCGTGCTGGTCAGTGACAAGCCAGGATGGAGGAAGAACCTGGCAATACCAGGCGACTGTCGCGAATGGACAGGAGCTTGCCGGCGCGCCGGAAGGAGCCAACGAATCAAACACGTGCCGGCTTGCCGACGGCCGGCTGCTGACGGTCTACCGCACCGGCGGGGCGTACCACGCGAGTCGAAGCAGCGATGAGGGCGCAACGTGGAGTGCGCCCGAGCCGATGCAGGGTGTCTCGTCAGTTGAGCCGCAGCTCGTGCGCTTGGAGAGTGGTGTCCTGGTTCTCTCTGGTGGCAGGCCCGGGTTGTTCGTCTGGGTCTGCTCCGACGGGGAAGGGAGGAAGTGGCAGCAATTCAATCTCGCGGAGCATCACAACCGCCTCGTGCAGGACAGCACCCTTCACTACACGGAAGACTTCTGTGCCGCGAGAGGAACCGACCCGCCCGAGAGCACGTCATATACCGGCATGCTGGCCACAGGACCCGAGGAGGTCCTGATCTGCTACGACCGCGTTGGCAACGGCTGGAACGGTGCCCCGGGTCCTCGAGGCCCGACGGACGCTATCTTCAGCGTCCGCCTCAAAGTGATGCGAAACGATCACTAGTGAATCTGGAAAGTGGAAACGTTTCTTGGCCGCGTTCATGGGCGCTGATGCTCCAAAGCTGCATCCATAAATGCATAGGCCTGTTCCCGGACCTCGGGCGGGAAATCGTGATCGCATTCGGGATGGGCGGCTTGGAGCTTATCCTCGGCGTCGAATAGTCTGTATACAGGCATCGCCGCGCGGATACAATCGCGCACGCCAGACACTTCGAAGTTCTCGTCGTTTTCCGGTGCATTGATGAAGACCGCCCGCGGAGCGAGGGCGGCAAGGACTTCCGGAAAGTCGAATGGCATACGCGCAGGGTCCTTGCCATAGAGGGCCGCAATACGCGGCATATACCCCTTGTGACTCCAACCGGTAAGGTCGCCACCGTAGTACTTCGCAAATCGATTGAATCCGCAACTTGTCACCATGACCCGTACGCGTGTGTCGAACATACCCAGGAAGAGGGTATTGTGGCCGCCAAGCGAATGACCGATACAGGCGATTCGGCCGCCATCCACTTCCGGAAGGGACCGAAGCAGGTCGACACAGCGCATGTGGTTCCAGATGCCCTTCGCGGTGGCGCTGACGTAGCCCATGCCGTACACATCGATGTTCTCATAGTCGCCATAACCAGGATAATCGGGTGCAAGCGCAACATACCCGCGCTCCGCAAGTTCCTTGGCATAGTCCCAGTTGGGTAGATCGCCCAGACCCACTACCGTACGCTTGCCGAGGGGAGACGTGGGGTGCAGGCAAAGCGCGGCCGGCATCTTGCCGTGGGACTTTTTTGGTAGCAGCAGGTACGCGGGCAATCGATCGCCTGGTTCGACGGCGAAGGTAATCTTCTTCCGAAAGTAGGACGGAAACTCCGCTTCTTCCTCAACCCGCATATCGAAAGGCACTTTGCGAGATGAGTTCGGGAGCGCTCCCGAGACGAGTTGAAAATTGCTGAGAATCTGCTTCCTGCGAGTCGCCCATTCCTCGACGTTTTCAACGCGATGTGCAACCCCGTCCTTATCCGAGTATGCGAGCAGACCGTATTCTCGGTCGGAGGAAGGAGTGGATGTATTGGCCTCGGCGGCGGCCGACGTGACAAACAGTAGGAACAACATCATGGTTTCCAGCTCCTTAATCAACGTAATGGCCGCACCGTGCCTGACGATTTCAGTGCGCGCTCATGGGGCACAAAAAACTGCAACTCGCATCACGGCCAAAGTCCATTCCCCGGTATCAGTTGAAGCCTGATTCATATCTTCATCCCAAAGCAAGAAGTAGCGCTTGGACCTTCGGTTCCGCTAATGCTGTACAAGGAGCTGCGCGCAGCAACACCTCCTTGACTTACCGGCAACGCCTGACCGTCGAACACCGCTTGGCACACCTGATGTAACCCGGCGTATGCCAAGCTTTCTCTATCCTCACTATACAGACTCCAGATCGAAGTCAGCTCTTGACCATTTGGAGTGCCATCACCTCGTGCAGATAGTCCCGCGCCGTGTCGTACGTCGGGATGGCTTTGTTGATGATCCATAGGATGTGTCTCTCGGTGGGAATGTGGGCGTACGGGATCATCTGCTGAGCAGCCTCCCGAATCAACTCACTTGCCCGATCCAACGCCGTTTGGCATTGCTCGAACTGCTGCTTGGATTCGTCTGGCTGTGCGGCATGTGCGGCCGCCAGCGCCCGATCGAAGGCGGCGCTGGCTTCCCGAGCCTGCCCAAGTAGATGGAAGACGGTAACGAGGTTCTGTGTCTTGTAAATCACATAGTCCAGCTCTTCCCTTGAGCCGGGCAAGACTTCGGGGCGCACCTGCCTCAGCAATTCGAGGGCTTGACCGCACTGTGCGGCTCGGTCGTCCCAAAACCGCCGCTCTTCTTCTGCGGTGAGGATGGCCTTGTCCACATCTGTCCAATTCAGCGTCAAGGGATTCTCTTTGTAGTTCACCGCTCGAAGCTTGATCCCGAGGCGGCTACTGGCAGACCACGTGCTGAGTACCCCGTGCCTTCCATGCCAGCCCAGCTCCTTTTCGTTCTCTTCAAGAGACAGGAATGCCTTCAGGAGAGCATCCAGGGCATCCGGACCGTACAAACGGCTGAGGTAACGTTCGTAAAACGATTGGCAGCGGATTTCCGGATTCCAGGAACCTTCAGCGATGTACTGGGCGCTTTGCTCCGCGCCACGGGATTTATTCAATTGCCCCAGGATACCGGTCAACCCGTACTTGACGCCGCCTGCGATGACTTCGTCATGGTCGTACATCTTCGCATTGAGTTGTATATTCAGTTCGCATCCGTCGTCCGTAATCCTCGGCCAAACGACCAAGTCGCGTCCGTGGATTCCGTCAAAGAAGTTCATGGCGGTCTCGCCTTTGAAGTTCACCATGTTCATCAAGGCGACATCCTTGGGCAACGCGGCGTCCAGCGCGCGGAGTTGTCCGCCACGAAAGATCAGCTCCAATCCCAGCCTGGCCGCGGCGTTGTCTTCTCGGATCCTGCGTACCAGCTTGTCGGCCACTGCGATGTCGGCGAGGTCGAGGTACGCCAATCCAGCGTCCACCGCAGCCTGAGACTTTGGGGGAATCAAGGGGAGTAGGTGGCCGTAGTCACGAACAAACGCTTGAACCTGCGGGTCGGTGGCGGCAACTCCATGCACGGGCCGGGTTCCCCCAAGGAGTTCCGAGCCGCTAACCACCCAATAGCGGTCTGCTTCCGGGTAGTTTTCGATCATGCTTCGCACGGCGGCCTCCCAGATGTCCAGCACGGCCGGATCGCTAGGTGAAAGCGCGACGCCACAGTAGAAATTGTGCCCCCGTTTCGAATCCGGCGGCACCAAGTTCTCCGGCACATACGGGATTTCGCCCATGGTCAACCACACCCGGATCTTACGTGCGTGGGCGTAGCGAATGAGTTCACGGAGAAAATCGCGAGCGGTACGGTAGGCTTCCTCCTGTGACTGGACCCCGGAGAACTCGGGCGGTCCCATGTATCCGTCTTCTGGAAAACACTCGCGCCCGACGACCACGCTATTTGCCGTTCCACTGGCCCCGGGCCAGGCGACATACCCGGATTCCTTTGGGGCACTGATCTCAGCCACCTTACCGTCGTAAGAGAACTCGGCCCACGGTCCGCCCATCCCCCAGTAGAACTGAAAGACATTCATCTTCAGCTTGGCCAGTTGGTCGATCTCCTTGCGCAGGTCGTTCAATCCCATGTACCACCGGATCCCATGCCAGCAGTGCATTCCGCGATCCTTGAACACGGGCTCCATGCGGACGTCAAGGTCCGGCAGGGGCAAGTCAGGTTTCTGCACAGGAATGATGTCGCCCGTGAGCTGGAACACGACCCCCAACCGTTCCAGCAGTTCATAAGCCGCGTACATTGTGCCGGCCTCATCGTTGCCGCCCGCTACGATCACCGGCCTGTCCTCCAGATCAGCGGTCCCAACAACGAAGCCATCGGGCTTGAGTCCCGCGAAACGTACAAGACGCTTCTCCTCCGCGTCGGCAGCTAATGGGTTACTGGCCGGTCCCCCCAAGACAATCAGAGGTATTCGGTTCGGCAGTTCGTCGTCGGCGACAATCGGGAGTGTCGCGCCACTGAGATCGTGCACGTAGCGCTGTACTTCCGACGCTACCCACTGGTAGAACGGGCCGCTGTTCCGTCCGACGACGATCGCGGCCTCTGGCTGGCCGTTCTTGGCCAAATACGGCGCCGGGTTTGAAGTCGTCCCAGTGCCTACTGAAAAAGCCGAGACCGTGCATATGGAGAACAGACTGAATAAGCGTGCTACCATGTGCATATTGGGTTCTCCTAATCGGGCAAGAACTGAACCTTGAATACGAATTCAGGGTGCGCATGTACCGGCCATCGCGATACTTGCCATGAGGAAATCTCTGCGTTACACGACTATCTCCTCTGGCTCCTTCGCGGCTGGAGTACTCCGAACAGGTGCTACTTTACCGGACAGGCCTGTAGGATTGAAAAGCGCTGAGGGTGCATGCCAGGACTCCCTGGCGGAGAACAGTGAAGGCTCCGAAAGGTGGCGCTCACGATAACCGAGTTTCATATGGGTCAAGAGCGGAGCATGGTGGGGGAAGGAGATTAGGGGGGAAGGAGATTATTCGTGGAAGCAAAGATCGAAATGCTTGATCTGGCGGTTTTGGTTGCTTACCTGGTTGGCATCGTGGCGCTGGGGTGCTGGGTCGGTGTTCGCCATAGGCAAGAAGGTAGCCAAAGCAAAGAGTATTTCCTGGCCGGGGGCAGGTTGCGATGGCCGGTCATTGGCCTGGCGCTGTTCTCGACGAACATCTCGACAATACACCTGGTGGCTCTGGCGCAGGAGGGCTACCTGAACGGCTTGCTTTTTGGCAATTTTGAACTGATGGCAGGCTTCACGCTCGTCCTGCTCGCCCTATTCTTTGCGCCGTTCTATGTGCGGAGCCGCGTGGCCACATTGCCGGACTTTCTTGAAAAGCGCTATAGCCGGGCGAGCCGCGATTGGTTGGCGGTGGTTTCGATTGTTTCGGCGATATTCATTCACATCGGCTTCACGTTGTACACCGCCGCGCTGGTAATGCACGGATTGTTAGGAATCCCAAAAGACTACATCGTTTGGACGATCGTAGCTATCGCTGGATTGACGGGGCTGTACACGGTTATTGGCGGTCTCATCGCCGTTGTCACAACAGAGGCCATCCAGACCATCGTGTTGCTGGCTGGCTCATTTTGCGTTGCTTTCTTTGCGTATCGGGCTTCGGGCGGATGGAGTGGCATTGAGGAGACACTTCGGGCGAACGGGGAACTCGTCAAGTTGACAATGCTGCGCACGCCGCAGGAACCGGGTGGGCTTCCGTGGTACGGGGTTCTGCTGGGATATCCGGTTATCGGCATCTGGTACTGGTGCACGGACCAGACGATTGTGCAACGCGTCCTCGGCGCGAAGAGCGAGGACCATGCGCGCGTGGGCGCTCTCTTTGCAGGGTACATCAAGATCCTGCCCGTGTTTATCCTGGTGCTCCCGGGCTTGATGTGCTACGTCATGGTGAGGCAAGGCGCTTTCGGCGGCCTGGAACCAGCCCGTTCGGAAGACGCCTATTCCTTTATGATTGAACACATCATGCCCATTGGATTACGCGGGGTGGTGGCCGCCGCACTGTTGGCGGCAGCGATGAGCACGGTGTCAGGCGCATTGAACTCCGTGGCAACGCTGTTCTCCTATGATCTTTTTCGGCGTTGGTTCCCATCGATGCCGGAACAGAGGCTCGTGACTGTGGGCCGCATCGTTACCTTGGCGAGCATGATTGTGGCCGTCTCCTGGTCGCCGTTCGTCTCGCAGTTCCAGTCCATATTCGGGATGATGGCCACCATGATTTGCTACATTGCCCCGCCCATCACGGCCACCTTTCTACTCGGCGTCTTTTGGAAGGGCGCGTCGAGCAAGGGTTCCATCGTGACGCTTACCGGCGGGTTTGTATTGGGCGTTTGTGCGTTCGTGATCAGTCTTTCGGGCCAGGAAAACATGGCGCTTCTGCGTCCTCTACACGATGGCCTGCTGCACCTATTGGGCGGCGGCTCGTTCGCCCATGTCCTCGTCGATATGCACTGGATGGTGGCTTCGTTCTGGCTCTGTGTCCTGTGCGCGGCCATCCACATAGTCGTATCGGTGGCCACGCCCGAGCCGCTGACGGAGGAGAAGGCGGCGCTTGTTTGGAGAAACCCCCTCGACGCCTTGACCAGCCCTGGCTGGCGGGGTCTGGGTAACTACAAAGTTCTCGCCGCCGGTTTACTGGCAGTTCTGGTGGTTATTTACACGCTTCTTGCATAATCGAGTTACCCGATGGAGACAAGGCGCTTGCCATTTGAGTTCGCCCACCTTCGTGTCGGTTGATAGCAGTATGCCCATAAAGATAGTCTGGACGGCGCAACAATGGGGTTTATTCAATAAGAATGTTTTCATCGTGAACCACATATGGAAGGACACTACTCGTACTCCATATGTGGAGTGGGGAGGCATGGGCCATGCTTAACGGTCGCAAAGCTATCATATCAAATGTGATGGCCAATCACGTAGTGAAAGCACTCGGGCATGAGTGGGGCCACAATGGCGGATGCGAGGGTGACTGGTGCATCGACAATGAAGTCATGAGTTCCAAAGTCGCCGCTTGTCCCAATGTTCAATACGGTGCATTGATTAACCAAAGTTCTGGTTCATGGGAAAATCAAACAGAAAACGCACTTCCAGCAGATCCTTGAGGAAGATCCAGATGTTTTGCCGTAACACAATACTCCATAATCGCTATGCTTGAAGGTTGAGTGGGGATAGTAGCCGACTTTGAGTAAGAGGGGAGGGATCCAATATGAGATCCAGTCATGCTGTGCTTCTATACATAGTTGTATCGGTTGTATTAAGTTTGCCGCTCTTGGCAGAAATCTCAAGGAATGTTGGACCGAAGGATGCTCCACAGAATCAGCTCAAGGCAGTTGAACTGTCCCACCCGAGACTTTTTGAACTCAAGCGTGACACGGACGATGAACTTGAGTCTATTGTCATGCGTGACTATGTCGTGCCAGATGAAGCCAGACGGCGCGAGTTGGCAGATTGGCATAGAAAGCCACGAAAGCAAGAGGATTCAATCCTTATTGCTGCAACCTTGACGAACGCGTATGCGCAAGACCCTCCAGATTGGCCGGTGCTTTGCGTCGCTTTGTCAGCGGCGTACAAAGGTGTTTCCGACCCTCGCATTCTGGAAATTGCCAGGGAATTGTTGACGACCGCAGCTGAGCTACCTGATGAGGCCATGATAGCAGTTGGTGCCGCGCTGGAAATTCTCGCACTTACGGGAAAAAGTGAAGATATAGAACTCCTAAAGAAATCCGCATCACGCGCCTTCCTGGGAGTCAAGGTTGATGCCGGTTTTCAGGGCTTCGTCGGAGGTCACCGCGAGTTTCTATGTCAGGTGGCGTTACAAGCACTCTTTTTGTACGCCCCGTTAGATCAGGCGATAGTAGCACTCAAGAGCGTGCGCGATTCTCTCCACCCCGACAGTGTTGGCTTTGATGGTTTTATTAGAAGTCTTGCCGAGAGTTACTTGAACCAACTTGAACGAATCCGAAAAGGGGAAAAGGTATCGTTACCCATTCTTGATCCAGTTCCACTCGATTGATGACCCCTCAGAATTGCATTAGTACTTGGCATCGCTCGGAACAACTGAAGGGGGAGGCGAAATGAAATCAAAGCGCATGGTGAGACCAACCCTAGTTACAGAACTTGCTTTTTTTGTTGCGGTCGTGACGGTGTTTGCATTTCCGGCTGTGGGTGCCACCACATCCCTATTTTGAAACACGTGGAGAACATGATTGGTCTGGATATGGCAGCCCCGTTCACCTTGAACCAGGAACCGGGAGAAACTTAGCCGGAAACGTCGTTCTTTGACGCGGAATGCGCCCCATGATGAGGCGCCTATTTACAAATACGTCGCAGGAGTGTGATCAGGTTTCTGAGAACAGGGTTTCAAAATGACTTCACGGAATCGTGTATTGACGGCATTCGCACACGAAGAGCCCGACCGTGTGCCTGCGTGGTGTGGTGCGTCAGAGGGATTCTGGGCAAAGGCCAAGCGGGAACTGAAGCTGGACGACGAACAGTTGCGGCTCCGATTCGGTGATGATTTCCGCCGCGTATTCGCCAAATACACGGGGCCTGAGATCGCGTTGCCGCCAGGCGTAACCAGCCGAACGCCGTTTGGCGTTGAGCGGATCGGGCTGGGTTGGGGACAGCCGACGTCCCACCCGCTGGCGGCTGCCACCCTGAACGAAGTCCATGGTTTTACGTGGCCGGATCCGTCTTGGATAGATGTTTCACATATTCGCGGAGAGGCTGCGGCCTATGGGAAAGAATACGCCATCCTCGGCGGCGATTGGTCGCCGTACTGGCACGACCTTATCGACCTGCTCGGCATGGAAACCATGTTTGTGAAGATGTACGAAGAACCCGAGTTGGTTGACGCCGCTCTTCACCATGTGGTCGATTACTATGCCGCGGTCAGTCAAAGCATCTTCGATGCGGCGGGCGATGCCATCGACATCTTCTTTATCGGGAACGATTTTGGCAGCCAGAAGGGGCCGTTGCTTTCTGAAGCCATGTTTCGACGCTTTCTTCTGCCACATTTGGCGCGACTGGTGGATTTGGGGCATGCCTACGGCCTCAAGGTAATGCTCCATTGCTGCGGCGGATTTCATGCGTTGATCCCCGCCATGATTGAGGTTGGACTGGACGGTCTGCATGCCCTGCAGCCTAGTTGCGCGGATATGGATCCCCGGCGACTGAAGGAAGAGTTTGGCGATAAGATTCTCTTGAACGGAGCAATTGACTCGCATCATGTGTTGATCAATGGGACTCCGGATTTCGTGCGGGAGAAGACACGTGACACGATCGGCATCATGAAACCGGGCGGGGGGTACGTGGCCGGGGCCAGCCACGACACGATCCTTGAGGAAACGCCGCTCGAAAACGTAATCGCCATGTTTGATGCGATTCAAGAATATGGGACCTACGGGTAAGGCTCCGTAGGTCTCGTCATAATCCAGCACGCTTCCCTGTCACCGGATGCGATTCGAAGTGCCGCCTCCAACAGGCCAACTTAGTATGTCGCGGATTTCCGGTCGTTGTTCATGAAATGTGGCAGCAAGGCCTCACTGTTTCCTCAAGAGTCCAGTCAACAACCGCGGGACCTTCCACAACGGCCCGCCTGTCGATGCCTTCGTCTCTGCCATTTCCCCTTACTGTAGTTGCAGGAACCCAAGAGTCAAGCTCATGGTCGCCGGTTCGTATCTGCTGCCCGCTACATCAGTCTCTGAACAACTGGAATTCCCAGATGGTGGGGACGTCGCTTGCTTTGAGGATGTTGAGGCGGACCTTTTGGGCAGTGACGGGGTTGAACGTGAGTTCCAAGCGGCCTGCTCTAGCGCCTTGAGCGAAGGTGTGCCATGTGACTCCATCCCAGGACTGGAGTTCAAACTCTTCGATTCGGTTCCAGCCTTCTTCGTTGAGGAGAGCACGGGCGAATGTCGTTTCCGCTTCGAAATCGACCTCGAGCCAGCCGTTGCGGCTGCCGGGCGCCGCGCCCCAGCGGGTGCCGTCGTCCTCGTCCAACGCCATCTCGGGCTCGTAGCCCGGTCCCCAAATGCTCGATGCGGTGACCTTCTTGCCAAAGGTCAGCGCGCCGGAGGGAAGCGTGATGGGCTTGATTTCCTCCGCGGGACCGTCAAGCGTCAATGCAATGATGGTATCGAGTTCCTGGCGATAGGCTGGCGGCACGTCGACCTTGACCGCGGCGTCGGTTTGCTGCACCGTAACGGTCCCGCCGGTCACGACCGAGCTGGCGAGGATCTTCTTTGGGAGCGGTGGCAGTTGTAGCCCTTCGTCCGGCCATGTAAGAACGTGCAGATAGACGGTGTCGTTGCGGCGCGTGGCACCACCCCACTTTGCTGACTTCCATGGCCCGCCGCGGGTGCCGTAGATGCTGTCGCCGTACTTCTTGAGCCACTGGCCGATCTCGCGGAATCGCTCGACCTGTCGCAACTCGATTTGGCCGTCGGGCATCGGGTTGGTGTTCAACGCGAGGTTACCGTCGCGCACCGCACAGGTAACCAACGCATCGATACACTCCTTGAGAGACTTGATCTTGTCGTCGGGTTTCCACGACCACTGGGTACCGAGGGTCATACAGGTCTCCCACGGGCGCTCAATCTGAAAGTGGCCGAGCTTCTGTTCTGGTGTATCGAAATCCCCCGGGAGCCCGCAGCGGTTGTTGATGATTAAGTGGGGCTGGAGCTGGCGTGACATCTTGAATAGGTTCGGGGAATCCCACTCCTCGGGCTTGCCACCGAGGTCGAACCACAGGCCATCGATACGTCCGTAGTTGGTCAGGATCTCGCGAATCTGGCCGTGTAGATACGGGATGTAGCGCGCGTGGTTCACGGTCCGGTAGTCGGGATGATGCCAATCGGGCTGCGAGTAGTAGACGATCAGCTTGATGCCCGCTTCATGGCATGCGTCTGCGATGGCCTTGAACACGTCCACCTTCCATGCGGATTCGGGGCCGGTGATGCGGTAATCGGTGAGCTTTGTGTCAAACAGGCAGAAACCATCGTGGTGCTTTACGAGAAAGATGATGTATTTCGCGCCGCTATCCTGTACAACATTCACCCATTCCCGGGCATCAAATCTCTCCGGTGTCCATTTTTTGTAGAGGCTGTCGTAGACCTCAACGGGCGTTGGACCACCGCCGCCTTCCCTCTGGTCGGGCCGCGCCTTGCCACGCGACCAGCCGATCTCGAGGCCAGTAAGTGTGACCGGCCCCCAACAGATGAATATGCCAAACCGCATATCCTTCCAGGCATTGACAGTTTCCGGTTTGGCTTGCAGCATGTCCCAACCGGAGTCGGTCGAGTCGAGAACTGTCGGTTTCGCCACGCCGGGATCAGCGCCCTCAGCCCAAGTTATGGGGGTTAGCCATGGAATACTTGCGACCAAGGCACTCAAGGTCATCACGGTTAACGCAGGCTTCATGTCATGTTCCCCTTTGTTACTCGTTTCAATCAGCCACGCCACCAAACTCTGTTCTGCCTGCTCCATCCTCACATGGGCACCTTTTCATCTCCGCAACCATCTCATCATTTGAGGTTACGGA
Organism: Candidatus Hydrogenedentota bacterium; assembly: GCA_020849535.1. Taxonomy (GTDB): domain Bacteria; phylum Hydrogenedentota; class Hydrogenedentia; order Hydrogenedentales; family SLHB01; genus JAHDWY01. The sequence continues at coordinate 44,878 of JADLGB010000075.1, read as the reverse complement.
GCAGTCACTATTTCATGATTCGCCTCTGGGACTTTGGAGCTTAGCTGCCCGTGGTGGAGAGGCTCCGATTCTAGTGATGGTATTTGACGGATCATACGGCACCCTGCATGATGCCCACGAGAATGCCGGGGCTGTTGAGGCGCTTTCGGATGCTCTAAAGCTGTCTGACCGCGCTCAAACACGGTGCATCGGCACAAATCCCCGCACCGCGAGTGTGGCATTGCTCACTACTGGCTGCCCACCCCCCGGACCGCCATGCGGATCCGGTAAAGGCCTTTGCTCGCCGTAATAAACAGCCATTGCCGGTCCGCGCCACCGAAGCACACGTTGGCCGTCCATGGCTCGGGTACGTCGATGTGCCGCACCTGCTTTCCCTGCACGTCGAACACGGTGACGCCCTTTCCAGTCAGATACACGTTTCCCGCATCGTCTATGGTCATGCCGTCCGAACCCAACTCGCAAAACAGCGTCTTGCCCTTTAGCCTGCCATCTTCCGCCACCTCGTATTTCCACGTCTTCCCGGCACGAATATCGGATACATAGAGGGCTTTTCCATCGGGCGTGCCAATGAGACCGTTGGGTTGCTCCAGGTCGTTCACCACGCGGACGGATTGTGAAGCGCCGGGAGCGAGGTAGTAGACGCCCTGGCATTCCTGCTCCGTGGGCCCTCGTTTCCAGTAGTCCCTCTGGTAAAAGGGGTCCGTGAAATACACTCCGCCATTGGGCGCGATCCAGAGATCGTTGGGACCGTTGAGCAGTTTGCCTTCGTGAGCTTTCAGGACAACGGTATGCGTTCCATCGGCGTCAATCCGCCAGAGTTGATTCTGTTCGTCCGCGCAGGCCCAAATCGAGCCTGCCTTGTCGATACAAAGTCCGTTTGCGCGTCCGCTGGGCTGCATGAACGACGTCAACTCGCCGGTGATACTCCATTTCAAAATGCGGTCATTGGGTTGATCGGTGAAATAGACATTGCCCTGTGCGTCCGATGCGGGCCCTTCGGTAAAGGCGAAGTCACCGGCCAATTTCTCAAGAGCGGCATCCGCTGCGAGAATCGGACCCGCTGCGGACGTATATGCAGCGCCCAATACCAAAAGGCATAGACACGCAGTTCGGCTTGTGGTTCTCATGAAGGAACTCCACTCTGGTTTGCATGCGCGAATCATCGGGCGACACTCCGACAGAATTGTGCCGAGTTGGCCAGTGCATGTCCAACACACAGCCTGGCTGACGACTTCATTCAAGGTTGGAGGACTCCGCGTATCCAGCAACCGTTCGATCTCTGGCTTACTCGCCCGATACGTGATTCGAGCGAATAGTGATGGGCTACCACAAAGGTACTCTTGCCCGCTCTAACTAATCAGCACATCCGATACCGCCAACCGTCTTGCTCCCCAGACTCAGTCCAACCGCGACCACTTTGGCCGGAGCCATTACCCCTCGGCTAAATAACTTGACCACACAGGCAAATGAGGGAATGATAAGAGCAGAAGGAAGCACGGCAAGTCGGATTCCGGCGCCGGCAAGAAGCCGCGCCGATCTGCTTGGGTGTGTGTTGCAGAAAAGGAGGGGGACCTATGTGTACACATTGCACTCGTCGGCATTTCCTGGGGGTTAGCGCGGTGGGCGGAATTGCGCTGGCTACAGGCCATTTGGCGCTCGGGGCCAACGCATTGAGTTCCGCGTCCGTTACGGATTCAAAGGTGCGAATTTGTGCGATTATTGCCGGCGCGCCGGGAAACCGTAGTTGGACCCCGACAGAAGCGGAGATTGCGTCTGTACGGGAGCGACTAGCCGAAGCAGAGAAGAACCTTGGTAACGTGGAGTTCGTTGTCGGCCAGGCCCAAAATGCAGATCAAACCGGTCAGTTGCTGGAAGAAGCCGGTCCCGGCGCTCCCGTGCTGGCAATCAGCGCCGACATCTTCGGTCCAACGAAAGTAATGCCAACAATCTTCGAACAGCGCCGGCCGGTAGCCTTGTTTCACCTCCCTGTCGTTGGCGGGCACGACTGGTGCCTGGTGAAGCCGTGGCGCGATGAGGGACACCGAATCACGCTCTTTAACAGTACCGACTACGACGAACTGGAGCAGGCAGCGGCACTGTTGAGAGTTGCTCCGCTGTTGCGACGAAGCCGGGTACTCGTTTCTCCGCCATTCAAAGGCACACCAGAATCGTACGCGCCCGAGAAGGTGAAAGAGCGGCTTGGAGTCGAACTCGTGCAGATTGACGAAGAGCGTTATGACGAGGTTATGGCAAACGTGGACCCCGCCTCCGCGGAGGCCGAGGCGACGACGTGGTTCGAGGAAGCGAAGAGCGTCGTCGAGCCGACCTGGGAGGACGTCCTCAAGGCAGCCAGGGCGAGCCTGACCCTGCACCAGTTGATCACCGAGAACCGTGCTGACGGTTTGTGCGTCGGGACGTGCATGCGCTGGCTCGAACGGGGCTTTCCCTGCTTGGGCTTTTCACGCCTTAATGACCGGGGTATCCCGGCCGCTTGCGATGGAGACATGGACTGTCTCCTAACCATGCTGATCCTACAGCACGCACTGAACAGAGCCGGTTTCCTGGGTAACGCTGCGGGCGTGGACACGTCCAAGAACGCGTTTCATCTCTCCCATTGCTCTGCCCCGTTGCGGATGGAAGGTCCTGAGAGCCCCAGGTCGCCTTACCTACTTCGCCGGCATGCGGAGGTCCGTGGTGGTGCAGTGACCGAGGTCCATTATCGCGTTGGACAAGAAGTGACCTTCACCAAGCTGGTCCACTTGGACACGCTGTTGATGTTTACGGGGAAGATCGTCGAAGTACCTGATGTTCCGAACGGCGAAGAGCGGGGTTGCCGGACGGAAATCGTCGCCGAGGTAAAAGATGCAGAGAAGTTGTTGGACAATTGGGGCGGTGGGGCGCTGGGCGCGAGCGCCAAAGACTATTACGCCTCGCTGCACCGGGTGGCCTACTACGGAAATCACACCCGCACGATTCGCCATCTGGCCCACTTGACCGGGATGAAGGTAGTGGAGGAGGTTTGATCCATGCGCACGGCCGTGCTTCACGCGGTAACCTTGCGAATGAGTCAATGAGGGAGACGACGGGAGTCGAACGGATGGTTTACATCAATTGTTAGAGGACAACCGGGATACAATCGAGATGCGCAGAAGAACATTCTTGAAGGCCAGCGGTGCTGGAGCCTTGTCACTATTCGGCGGTCAGATCAGCGATGCCGCGGAGTCCCAGACGCGTCCAAACATCGTATGGATTATCGCCGAAGACATGTCGTGTCATTTCGGGTTTCAGGGCGAGCCGCTGGTCAAGACCCCGCACGTGGATCGGCTCGCACGCGAAGGGGCGGTATTCGACTCGGCCTACACCACCTGTCCGGTGTGTTCTCCCAGCCGTTCGGCCTTGATCACCGCCATGTACCAAACGACGATCGGGGCGCATAATCACCGCAGTTTCCGTGGCGCGATCAAACACGATTTGCCCGAACCGGTGCGTCCGGTGCCGGAGTATTTCAAGGCCGCTGGCTATTATGTCTGCAACGGATCAAGGTCGGAAGCCAAAGATCCGGGCAAGACTGACTACAACTTCAACTATCCCGCCGATCTCTACGATGGCGCCGATTACACAGGCGCCGCGCCGGACCAACCGATCTTCATGCAGTTTCAATTGCAGGGTGGCAAATTCCGGAAAGCCAAAATCGAACAGGAGGTATCGCCGGACGCCGTAGTATTGCCACCGTATTACCCGGACGACCTCGTGTTGCGCCAAGATTGGGCTCGGTATCTGAATTCGGTCATGTACGTTGATCAGGAAGTGGGCCGAATCATGGCGCGTCTTGAAGCCGACGGACGCGCGAAGAATACCGTGATCATGTTCACCACTGACCATGGGATCAGCCACGCTCGGGGCAAACAGTTCCTCTACGAGGAAGGAACACATGTCCCCCTTATTGTCTGGGCCCCCAACCGGCTGCCTGCGGGAACAATTCGCCATGACCTGGTGGCACAAATTGACATCGCTGCCACGTCCTTGCACTTTGCAGGCATAGCGATTCCCGAACATATGGAGGGCCGCCCATTGTTCGGTCCAGATGCGCGCCCTCGCGAGTATGTCGTCTCGGCGCGCGATCGGTGCGACGAAACGGTCGAGCGGCTGCGCAGTGTTCGCAAAGGAACCTTCACCTACATTCGCAATTTCTATCCGGAACGCCCCCATATGCAACCGAACGCGTACAAGGATGCGAAGGAAATCGTTATTCGCCTCCGTGAACTGTATGCCCAAGGCAAGTTGGCCGGTCACCCGGCGGAACGGCTCTTCACCGTGCCGCGACCCATAGAAGAACTCTACGACCGGAGCGCCGATCCGTGGGAGTTGAGGAACTTGGCCGAAGATTCGGCACACGCCAAAGAGCTCTCTGAATTGCGCGGAATTCTCGACGCTTGGATTCGAGAAACCAACGACCAGGGACAGACACCCGAAACCGAGGCCGTCTACGATGCCGATCTTGCAGTGTACCTGGAATCCCGCAAAGACGAGCCGGAGTACATCCAGACGATGCAGAAGAACATCGAGCAAATGAAACAATGGGCCAGGGAAGGGAAATGAGCCGCACATTCGACCTCAGATGAGAAACGTACGTCGCTCGTTTGTCCGTCGCGGCGTGACATGTGAACGATGCGTTGCCGCAGATGAAATGGACAAGCATGCAGACCTTTGCATAGGCTGGTGCCATGTCCATGCGGATTCGTGAATGAGATAAACCCAGAACCAGTTCGGTTGCAGGCAACGAGAGTGGCTTTGAACATGGATCTTCAAGTGAACAGGCGACACTTCATGCAAACGGCGGCAGCCATGTTGGGTGTTCCTGCCCTGGAGGCCATGGCTGCGAAAGAGTCGGAACGTGCATCCGAGCGCCCGAATATTATCTTTGTCATGGCCGATGATTTGGGCTACGCAGATCTCGGTTGCTATGGCCAAAAGCGAATTCAGACGCCCAACATTGACCGGCTGGCGACCGAGGGGACTCGCTTCACCCAGTGCTATGCAGGCGCTCCAGTCTGTGCGCCGAGCAGGTGCGTACTGATGACAGGTCTCCACACGGGCCATGCCACCGTCCGCGGCAACCACGGCCAAAACGCGCCCCTGCACGACGGTGAAGCGAACCGCGTTCCTCTGAGAGCCGATGATGTAACGGTGGCGACACTCTTGAAACGGGCCGGATATGCTACAGGCATAACCGGGAAGTGGGGTCTTGGCGAGCCCGGTTCGACAGGACTACCCAACGACCACGGATTCGACGAGTGGTTTGGCTACCTGAACCAAAATCACGCAGCGGATTATTACACCGATTATCTTTGGCGTAACAAAAAGCGGCAAACCATAGAAGGGAACCTGAACGGCCAGCGGGCCGTCTACTCCGCTGATCTGTTTTCGGAATTCAGCTTGGACTTTATCCGAAAGAACCAAGCCAACCCATTCTTCCTCTATGTGGCCACAACGATTCCGCATAAAGACCTCGAGGTTCCGGATTTGGGAGCTTATGCGGATGAGCCCTGGCCTGAAGATGCGAAGGTGTTTGCGGCCATGGTCACCCGGCTGGACACGCATGTGGGACAGATCTTGGCCCTGCTCAAGGAACTTGATCTCGAGCGCAACACGATTGTCTTCTTCACGTCCGATAATGGTTCCGCGAAAGGTTGGGAGGGGATGTTCGACAGTTGCGGCCCGCTGCGTGATAAGAAGTTCTCGTTGTACGAAGGCGGTATTCGCTGTCCAATGATCGTGCGTTGGCCGGGCAAGGTCCCTGCGGACGCCGTGAGTGAGACCGTCTGGTATTTCGCGGACTTTCTGCCGACGGCGGCGAACCTGGCAGGCACGAGCGCGCCGGCGCTCGCCGACGGAATCGATGTGACGCCTGCACTTCTAAATAAGACGCAGGCCTTACCCGACCGCTTTTTCTACTGGGAGTTGCCTCAGGGCGATTCTCAGCCACTCCGTCAGGCAGTCCGATGGAGTGACTGGAAAGCGGTCCGCATCGGTCACGACGCCGAACTCGAACTGTACGACCTGCTCAGCGACATTGGCGAAGCGCGCAATGTATCGGCTGAGCACCCGGAGGTTGTGGCAAGATTCCAGGACTTTTTGAAGACAGCGCGGACCCCATCGCTCTATTGGCCGGCGGATTGTGATTAGCATTAGCGTGGGAGACTCTGTCTTCAACGCGTACAAAAGGATAGAAGATCGTGAAGGAAACAGGCCCTTTGGTGCCTCGGCATAGCGTGGATGAGTATCGCCCTGTCTGCCTACAGAGACAAGTGCAGCGACACGAGAAACACGCTCGATAAGGGTCGGACTATTGAGTCACACTGATCGCGGCCACCGTTTGGGCCTATCAAAAGCGTTGGAGGAGAGAAAGCGTACGGGGCGAAGGGACCGACCATGAGAGGGATTGCCGGAATCGGTTGTCTTTGTTTGGGGCTAATAGGTGGGGCTTGGGGGGCGCCGCTATCCGAACGATTCTGTCTCAATCACAGCGAGCCGTCGTTCATGGTCGAGCTTGGCTCAGGTTGGAATCGATTCAACTTCAACTGGAACGCGGTCGAACGTGAGAAGGGCGTCTTTAACTTCGATGAATACCAACGGCGCGTGGCCGAGTCTCTCGCGAACGGCGTGAAGATTCTGCCTATTCTCGACGGTGGATTGCCCTGGGGAACGGATGCCGCACCCGCGGACGAAGAGGCGCTGGTGTATTGGGAGCGGTACGTTGAGCGGACCGTCACTGCGTTCAAAGGGAAGCTAGAATACTGGCAGGCTTGGAACGAGCCGAATATCGGATTCTGGAATCCGACCCCGAATCCCCGAGACTATGCCGAGCTACTGCGTCGCACAGCCCTCGCAGCGAAACGCGCCAATCCGGACGCGAAGATTGTCGGCCTTACCTGTTCGGGTATTGACCTGGAATTCACGGAAGCCGTGTTTCGCTACGGGGGGTTGGCTTACTGCGATGTGCTCGCCTATCAGCCCTATCGCATTGCACCCGAAGTCGGCCATTTTGAAGAAATGAGGGCGTTGCATGAGCTTGTTTCCCGTTACGGGGGACAACGGCCAATCTGGATCACCGAAATGGGTTGGGACACGGCGAACTTGCCGTTCAGGGATGCTGATCAACTGTCTGCGGAACGCCCGATGAGACGCCAGGCGGCTTTTTTGGTGCGGTACATGGTCCTCCTTCAGGCGGCGGGCGTGGAAAAGGCGTTCTGGTTCAACCAGGGAGCAGCGGGCTACGGCCTCTGCGGCGAGAACCAAGAGAAGCGGTTGTCATTCAATGCGTATCAGCACCTGATCCGCGTATTGAGCGAATACAGAACAGTAAAGGAACTGCACCCGCGCGGTGCCAACGGCATCTACGCGTATCTGTTCGAATGCCCGAACGATTCCGTGGTTGTGGCATGGAGCGTGAACGGTACGCAGAAGTTAGCCCTGCCCGGCCTGACTGAGGCGCGTGAACTGCGTAACATGCTCGGGCTCACGAGCATCTCGCTTTCGGCCGAAGGGCATCTGCCGATATCGGGCGAGCCGGTCTATGTGTTCTTCTCTGAGTGTCCAGCAGCGCTGAAGGATCGGGCAAGCGTGACTGTAGAGCCGTCTCAACTCTGGCTAAGCCCCGGCGAGAGCGCTGCAGTGACGGTTCGTTGTGCGGCCTCGGAGTCAGACAACGGTGCGCGGGTTAACCGTCTGGCAGGGGATGGGGGCCTTCGAGTTCCTCGGTCCATAAGCCTCGCACCATCTGAGGAGAAAACGTTTGTCGTGAAGGCATCGGTGCGGACCCGGTACCAGCAAGGCGTAATTGAAGTGCGGTCAGGCGGTGATCGGTGGCCGATTGAGGTGAATGTCGCGCCACGGCTGATGTGGACCTATGAAGGCAAGCACCGGGGTTATTTGAAACCAGCTCTTCACCTTGACCGGGAAGGACGCCCAACTATTCTGGTGGCATCCACCGATGGTCCCGAGCTTCTGTGCCTGTCGGCATCTGGCGCTCTGGAATGGGCCTATGACACAGGCGCTCCCGTGTGTGATTCCGTGACGTCGCGTAATATCCATGGGGGACCGGAGCCAGAGATCATCTTGGGCGTGCCTGGCGCGAGCACCGTGGAGGTCTTGAGTGGGGACGGTGTGCTTCGGTGGCGGCAGCAAGTTCCGATTAAGACTCAAAGGGACGTGCCAACTGGGCGTTGGACACGCCCGGAAGTTGGCGACCTGGACGGTGACGGCCAATGCGAAATTGTGTCCGCCGACGCCAAGGGCGGTGTAACTGTCTTGAAGCCGGACGGATCATTACGGTGGTACTCAACGGTCAGCGCGGAGCGCTGCGATCGTCCGATCGGGCTTGGCGATGTGTGCGGCGAGGGCAACGCCGAGATTCTTGTCGGCGACGAGAAGGGAATGCTGCACTGTCTTTCGCCCCAGGGCGAGGTTCTGTGGAAGACCGACTTGGGTGCCACTGTCACCACGGACCTCTTGGTATATGAACTCGTCCCTGGAGCCGGGCGACGGATTCTAGCGGGTCTCAAGGACGAGCGTCTCGTATGCCTGACTGGGGCGGGAGAACTGCTGTGGACGGCTCAAATCGACGGAACCATGGACATTGGGGCCGGCCTCATGACCTATGACCTGAACCTCGACGGTGAGAAGGAGATTGTCCTGGCGAGCCGTAACCATCAGGTTCTCGCATTTGCGGCCGATGGCCGGAAGCTGTGGCGAGTCGAGACAGGGGCTCAGGTGCGCTGTACGCCGGCTATAGGAGACGTGGACGGAGACGGTGAGTCTGAGATCATCATCGGATGTGCAGACTGGCGGATCTATGCCATAAGCCATGAAGGTGCGGTCCGGTGGACGGTGAACGTGGGATCTCGAATTGACAGCTCGATCCTGCTGGCCGATATCAACGGCGACGGAATTCTGGATATCATCGCGCCATTAACCGGCAACAGACGCGAAAACGGCGTGGATTGTGGGGGAAAGATCGCCGTATTCACGTCGAAATCCGACAACAAGGGTCGAACATAAGAAATGCACCTATCGGGTTTCTGTACCTCCCTTGCGGACAAGCAACAACTTGCGAAGACTACAGCAGTTCAAAGAATTTGTCTGGACCCAGGACTACCCGCCAGTTCTACACTGCCCCGAGTGACTTCCTGTGCAGACTATCCTTGCGGCAGGCACATCCGGCCTGCCTTATCCCACGCGTTAAGCAAGACACCATGTTGACGAAGTGCAGGAGGCCAAGTTCGGCAGCGCGGGGCACGGCGTTCGTAGCGGCGGTGAGAGTTCCGTTCGATCGGCATGCACAGGCTGTTCCGAGTCTGTTCGCTGGTCGATCTGAAGCCGAAGCGCGTCACGATGCGTTCCACTCGTAAGCGGCCCAGACTATGTAGTTGATCGGTTCGCCAAGCCAGGTTGAAGGGCGACCTTCTTTCCTGAAGACAAATGGCTGAGCTCAGAGCGGTATAACATTTCGTATAACATCTTTCGGAAGTACTTGACTTTTTCGGCAATTCATGGCAATTTGCGTATTGACGTAAGCACTTGGCTGGCAGCATCTAACGAATGTTGGCCCTTGCCAGCAATATAGTCTGATTGCAAGAGGTCTACGGTTCGATTCCGTTCATCTCCACCATTAAGAGCATTGAAGGTCAGCGGTTTACACCAGTGAATCGCTGGCCTCTTTTGTTTCACAATGTGTGCGGCCCATAGGAGCTTGCCGTGCATATGACGACCACAGACCAGCTTGCCGACATACGTCAGCGCGCCGAGTCCACTCTCGCTGGGAACCTCCTACCATTCTGGATCAATCACGGGTGGGACGCGGAGCACGGGGGCTTTCTGACGCGTCTGGACCGTTGTGGACGGCGCCTAGACGACAGCGAGAAGGTCTTGATGATGCAGGTGCGCATGCTGTTCAGCCTGTCGGCGGCGCACCGCCACGGTAACCGGGATTGGGGCCACCTCGAGTCGGCGAACGAAACGTTCCGGTTCTTGATGGGCCACATGTGGGACGAGGCCGAAGGCGGGTTCTACTTTTCGGTCACTCGAGACGGCCGGCCCAAGGTCACGCGGAAGAACACCGATTTCCACGGGTATGCCCTGACGGGGTTGACGGAGTACTACCGCGCCTCCGGGCGCCAGGATGCGCTCGACGCGGCGGTGCGCGTGTTCGAGCTACTGATGACCAAGGCGGCCGACCGGGACTTGGGTTTCATCGAGGATTTCGACGGGCATGACTGGGGCGCCTTGAATGCCGAGCAGATGAACCTCGGGAACCAAACGCGCATCAAGACCATTGATATGCACACGAACGTTCTGGAAGGCTTCCTCTATCTGTGCAAATCGACACATGACCCAAGGCATCTGAATGCACTGCGGGACGTGCTTCACCTGATCCGGTCGAAGGGTATCCACAAAGAGCATGGCTGCACCATCACGGTCTTCGACTACGAGTGGAATCCACTGACCGACCTACATGGCAGGATGACGACCTCGTACGGTCTGAACGTGGAGCTGGCCTGGTTGATGATCGAGGCGGTTGACCTCCTCGGTGAATCGCGAGAAGATTACCGGGCCACGATCCTGGGTCTCGTCGACCACGCGCTGGACTATGGTTTTGATCGCGCGCGGGGCGGGTTGGCGGCCTACGGACCCTTGACGGGCCACGTCGCCGACGCGGAAGGTCTCGATCCCAATCGTCTCTTCAAGTCATGGTGGGCTCAGGCGGAACTGCTGAACGCACTGATCGATGTGTATCGATGGACACAGGACGGGAAGTATCTGGAGGCGTTCATGCGCGATTTCGACTGGGTGTGGACGTATCAGATCGACCACGAGTGCGGCGACTGGTATCAGGATGTGCACTGGGAGAGCGGGGAACCCGTGACCACGGACAAGGGTGGGGAGTTCAAGACGGCCTTCCACGCGGGGCGGGCTCTTATCCGCACCTCGGAGGCACTACAGTTCATGATGCAGGCGCGCTGATCTACTTGGGCTCGTGCAGCGGATTGGCAACCACCGCGATGACAAAGTCCACGAGTTCCTGGCACTGAAAGAAACCCGGCCACATGGAATGTCCCTGACCTTCGGGAATCACCAGTTGAATTTTACCGCCCAACTCACGGTACCGGCGCGCCAATTCGCCTGAATTGTCAGCGAGCGGCACAACCGTGTCCGCATCGCCATGGATATGGAAGATGGGCACCTTTCCCTTCGCAAGCGGCGCCAACCGATCGATTGGGTTGTGCGAACTCAACTGTGCAGTCAGCTCGGCCTCGGAGAGCCGGTACGCCGAGCACGCCTTGGCAACGCCCGGGTAGCTGAGGAGGTTGCACACGGGATAGATCCCGGCAATGCCCGCGACGGCATCGGGGTGTTCACAGGCCCAATTGTAGAGCATCAACCCACCGCGGCTCCGCGCAAGCAGGCAGGATTTCTTGGCGCATCCGCGGTTTTCGGTCAATTCCTTGTACAGTGCGGAATAGACTGCGCGGCCATCAGGACTGCCGTATGACTCGCCGACATCGATCCCGGCAATGGCAATACCCGCCGCGTGAAACCGCTCAAACATCCAACGTTCCTCTTCTCCCGGCAACCCTGGCAAGGTGGGCGCATACCATACCCAAGGCATCGGATTGATCCGCTTCTCCGGCGGTGGGGGCATCAGGAAGGCCACATGTCCCTCTACGGCAAAAACCTGTCCTTCCATAGGCAACGTCTTCTCCGCCGGTTTGATTGCATCTTCCGCCCAGGCGGAAACGCAGAGCACGGCAACGACGTAGACGATCAAGTCATGCCTTATCATAGAAACCCTCTCCAGGTATTCTGTCCATCCGCAGTGACTTCACGTGTTGGTCTAATCTCTGCCTGCACAACGAGTTTCAGTCGATCGCAGGGCTAGCCATCTTCACGCCGTGCTGGCAGTTGCTTGTCCAAGGTTTCGCGCAGGACTTCAAGCTTCTCCCGCAGCGAGTAAGGCGTATAGACATAGTCCTGTTCGAACTGGAACCCGAGACGCGAGTCCCGCGTGGCGGCAAGCAGGGAAAGCTCCGTGCGGGATATTTCCTCGCGCAAGATGATCTCCATCCGGTCGAGCAGTGCGCCCGCTTTCTGCGAATCCGGTTCGGCCGCGAGTTGCAGGCGAAGATCTTCGAACTCGAGAATGGCGGCATCGCTTTGCATCATCCGTTGAAGCTGCTCCGCGACGACTACCTCGCGGACGGCGTGTTGCCGTTTGGATTCAGGACTCTCCATCGCCGCGGCCCGATACAACTTCAACCCTGCCTCCATCTCATCCGACGCCTGCCGCAGGTACTTGAGGAAGACTGGCAAGACCTTAGTCTGCGGGTCGACCACCACGCCGGTCGCGCCTCGCGCGTAAAGCTCGGCATTGTTCGTCTGGTTCGTGAAGTCGGGAAAGAAGACCATGCGGGTGACGGTGAACGGCCAATAGGGGTTGAGCTGTCCTCCAAGGTACCCCATCCATTTCTCGTGGTCGGTCCAGGAATGCGTGAAGGTCGTGGTCCGGAGCGGCGGCTCTTGGAAGAAGAGGGGATTCCCGATGGCATTGTTGGTTCCCATGTTGGGGCCGGTGTCCGGCACCAGGCGAATTGCCCGGCTGAAATGATCCCAGGCCGCGAGGACCATATCCTCTTTCCCGCTCCCGAAATCACGTGTGGCAATGGCGCCAAGCAGCTCTTGCAAGGGTGGCGCATCGCTCCAGCACGTCCAGGCCCGGAGTTCCGTCATGAAGTTTGGCGTGTATCCACTGGACCAACTCTCGAGCGTGCCGTTCACGCCATACTTCTCGAGAGCCTTGTATCGCTCGTACCATTGGTACGGAAAGGGGAGGTAGGGGATCGTGCCGTACTGCCAGGATGCGAACGTATCGGCCTTGCAATAGACCTTCATGTTCCTTAGGCGGGCCTCGGCGATTTGGGCGTCGGTCACTTCCGCGGGGCCAATCTGATTCAGCGAATAGTCACGCAAGTATCCTTGCATGCCGTCGATTTCAAAACTCTTTCCGTTCTCCCATGTGAGCAACGGTGTCGAATCGCCGGGAAGCTGTTGGATGAAGTACCGCTTCATCTCCGCGTTCTGTGGACGGAAGTCGATGTTGTACTCCCACGGGAGAATCTCGATAGCGGGATTTACCCGGTGGCATTCCTCGGCCACGATGGCGACCGCCCGGCACCAGTTGCGCGCCCAGTCCTGCACGTACTCTGCGCTGGCGCCGTGGGCGCCTCCCCATTGCTTGTACCAAAAGCCTTCGGTTAAGAGTATGTATCCCTGAATATCGGGGAATGTCCTCACAACATCTTGCACGAGACTGCGCAACTGCGCCTCGCTTTCCGGGGTCCCCATGTACTGGTGAATGATCGGCGCGTAGACCTTGATTCCAAAGCGGGAAGCCCGGTCGATCAAGTCCCGTATTCGGGCTGGATCCTGATGGCGCATCATGAACAGCAAGCGTGCCATGAACTCGGTTGAAGATTCGGCCGTGGCGCGATCCCCGTTCGGGTTGGCGTAACACGACGCGAAGATGCCGTCGAACCCATCGTGCGCCAGGTGCGCGAGCAGCGCATCCGGCCACTCCATCCATCCCATCCAGGAGTGCACCATGCGCGTATCGTAGAGGCTATGCCGCACCGTCTTGAGATCCCCGGGCAGGATCGGCGCCTCGCGCAGATTCATCCGGGCCTCCAGGTTGTACAGCCCGAACATCGCGCCCCGCTCATCGTATCCGCACACCGTCACACGGTCCGGCGTCACGACGATCTCATAGTCCTTGGGACCCTTCAGGTCTATCCCGCAGCCGGGGAGATTTTCGAGAGTTCCGGCAACAACACATTGGCTCAGACTCTCCCAGTCCTGCAGTGCATCCCGGTTTTCAATCTCTACGCGGACACCCATGGACGTGTTCAGATAGTCCTGGAAATCCGCAATGGCGTTCTTGAGAACGGCGGTACTTTGCGCGTGAGAGACGATCCTCCATCCCGACACCGGAAGGACTACCTCACCGGCTTGGGGTACGATCACGGGATTCCGCCGCGCCGTGTGCACGGGGCTGCTCGACAGCCGTTTGTGATAATCGTACGGCTTCTCGAGAGGAAGAACGCGCTCCACTTCCCGGGCGAATGCCTCAGTCGTAACATCTTCCGGCGCCGGTTCTGCCAAGCAAACCAGATAGCTCAGGGGTGAGAGCGCCCCCACCAAAGCGAGAACAAACGCTGAAACAATGGGATGCGGCGTGCGGCCAAGATTGCTCATACTTCCTCCGTCTGTCCTCGGACATGCCGGGCCTGCAACGAACTGCCTTGGGCAATGGTAGAGGTCACCGGCATTGTATCGCAAAACGTGCTTCGTCGTTGTTCCCTGGCAAACCTGATTTGTGCTAGGTTTCCTGTGGGTTTCACTATGAAAGGCCATTGAACATGACCAAACGAATTGAGCCGATCGCGTTGTTGCTGTACACCCTCTGTTTGCTGCCCGTCGCGATCAGCGCGCGGGCGGATGGGAACGCGAACTGGCCCCAGTTTCGTGGGCCGGGCGCGCGCGGCATCGCCGAGGGAAGCGGCCTGCCGGACCGATGGTCGGCCACGGAAAACGTCGCCTGGAAGACCGACATCCCAGGCAGGGGGTGGTCGTCTCCCATCGTGTGGGGAAACCGTATCTTTCTGACCACGGTGGTAAACCAGGGGCAGTCGGAGGCACCCAAGAAGGGCCTCTATCTTGGCGGCAACCGAAAAGACGCGCCGGCTTCGATTCACCAGTGGAAGGTCCTCTGCCTGGATCTGGAAACCGGACAGGTCGTCTGGGAGCGCCAGGTTCACGAGGGCACTCCGCCGAGTTCTACTCACATCAAGAACAGCTACGCGTCGGAAACGCCAGTCACGGACGGCGAGCGGGTCTACGCCTACTTCGGTAATGTGGGCATTTGGTGCTTCGACTTCGAGGGGAATCAGGTCTGGTCCAAAGAGATCGCACCGCACAAGACGTCCTCCGGCTGGGGGACGGCGTCTTCGCCCCTGCTGCACGAGAATCGCCTCTACATACAGAACGACAATGAAGAAGACTCGTATCTGTTGGCATGCGACAAGCTGACTGGCGAAGAGGTGTGGCGGGTCCCGCGCGAAGAAGACGGCAACTGGTGCACCCCGTTCATCTGGACGCATGAACAGCGAACCGAAATCGTGGCCTCCGGGTCCACCATGGTGCGTTCGTACGATCTGGACGGCAAACTACTTTGGTCGCTCCAAGGCATGTCAGGCATCACCATTGCCACGCCGTATACAAGCGATGGATTGCTATACATCAGTTCCGGCTACGTGATGGACAAGAAACGTCCAATCTATGCGATTCGGCCAGGGGCCAGCGGTGACATCTCCTTGGCCGAAGGCCAAGCTTCGAATCAATGGATCGCTTGGTCGTTACCCCAGGCGGCCCCCTACAACCCCTCGACGCTTGTATACGAGGATCTGCTGTACGTGCTCTATGATTACGACTCCATCGCCTGCTTCAACGCGCGTGATGGCGCAGTTGTGTATGAAGCCCAGAAGTTGCCCAAAGGACGCAGCTTCACGGCTTCTCCCTGGGCGTACGCGGGCAAAGTTTTCTGTCTCAATGAAGACGGAGTCACCTTTGCGATAAAGGCGGGGAGCACGTTTGAAGTGCTCGGCACCAATCCGCTCGCGGAAGATGACATGGTCCTGGCCACGCCGGCCATCGCGGGTGACCGCTTGCTGATTCGCACCTCTGCGAGACTCTATTGCATCCGCAACAGCGCCGACACCAGCCCTGCGGCCAAGTAGACGCGGATTCTCGGACATGCCGATTCAGAGGGCAATGGAAACATTGAAAAGGGTATAATGAGTATGGATTTCGCGGGTGCGGCACTGCTTCACCCGCAGTTGTGCATTGAAACGACTTGACTTAGCACCAGTGTGTGAATCTGCTTCGGGGGAAGTGGGCTTCGTTCTTGGGGGGGAAATCATGGACTTTCATTCGACTCGCCGCGGTTTTACATTGATCGAGCTGCTTGTGGTCATCGCGATCATTGGAATCTTGGCTGCCATACTGATGCCCGCGCTGGCGCGCGCCCGGGAAGCGGCACGCCGGGCGGCATGCCAGAGCAATCTCAAGCAGATGGGCCTTGTCTTCGCCATGTACGCGGCGGAATCCAAGGGCCACAAACTTCCGCCGCGAATGCTGGTGGATGTCTTCGGAAGATTGTCTGACACGATGATCTTCAACGGCCCGTCGGTAATGCCGGAATACCTGAACGACGTCAACGTCGTGTGGTGCCCATCCGTCGGCGGCACAAATCCCGTTGAACGTTATGATAAGGGGGTTCGCGACAATGGGACGCCTTTAGGGAATCAAAATGGAATCGTCGAGCCGGAGGAATTGCTGAAGTCGCCATTCAACTACACGGGTTGGCTCTTCATCGATTCCGCGAATCTCATCGGTTTTGACTTGGTGGGAGTTCCGGGGAGCGGAGTCGGCGGCCGATACGAGGGCAGCGACTATGTGGGCACACCAATCGGCGAGTTGGGCGACGCGAACGCGGCGTCGGGCGATGGGCATGTCTCCGAAGAGGACTTCACTGTTTCAAGCGCGAACGCGGGTACCCAGGCAGGCGGCGGCAATGTGATCTATCGCCTGCGCGAAGGCATTGAGCGCTTCCTCGTGACCGACATCAACAATCCGGCGTCCAGTGCGGGTTCGCAGAGTACAATTCCGGTTATGTGGGATCACCTCACCCCGCAGATCAAGGGTTCCTGTCACGTTCCCGACGGCATGAACGTGTTGTACATGGATGGCCACGTGCGTTTCGAGAAGTACCTGGGAGCTGAATCGCCGTGGATGATCACGATAGACGGACCGCGCATCCTGGGACGCTACGATCGGGAGTTCAAGTGAGATGGCGCGTGCGCATGATCCATGGTTGAAAATCCCATGCTTCGCGATGTGCCGTTGTGTGCTGCTCACCTTCTTGGCCACGGCGGCTAGTATGACGGCGCCGGCCGAGGACTGGCCCACGTGGCGTTACGACAGCGGGCGCACGGCGGCTTCGCCCGGGGAGTTGCCCGAACAACTCCACCTCCAGTGGGTGCGCCAGTACACCCCCCGCGAGCCGGTCTGGGATGACCCACTGAATCAGGACCTCATGCCCTACGACGAGATCTTTGAGCCGATCGTGATGAAAGACACCCTCTTCCTCGGTTTCAACGACAGTGACAAGGTCGTCGCGTTCGACACCGGCTCCGGCGAGGAGAATTGGCGGCGCTATTTCGATGGGCCCGTGCGGTTCGCGCCGCTTGCATGGAACGGCAAGTTGTATGTCTGCTGCGATGACGGATACCTGTACTGCCTGAACGCGGATGATGGCGAGCTGATCTGGAAGTTTAGGGGCGGGCCGACCGACCGCAAGATTCTCGGAAACAAGCGCCTGATCTCCACGTGGCCCGTGCGGGGCGCGCCCGTCGTCGCAGACGGCGTCCTCTATTTCGGCGCAAGCATCTGGCCGATGATGGGGATCTTCATCTACGCGCTCGACGCGGAAACCGGTGGCGTCGTGTGGAAGAACGATGGACAGGGGGCGTCCTTCATTTTGCAACCGCACAACTCGCCCGCGTTCGCGGGAGTCGCGCCGCAGGGCTACTTTGTCGTTGCGGGCAATCGTCTGCTGGTGCCGGGTGGCCGTTCCGTCCCGGCCGGATTCGACCGGACGACAGGGGCGATGGAGTTTTACCGCTTTGCTGAACATAACAAGACGGGCGGGTCGTTCGTCGCTTCGATCGGCAACGTCTACTTCAATCACTATCGTGAAGGCGAAGTGAGTATGTATGCAGTGGACACAGGCGACGCGTTGCGGGCACGCGTCGGTGTTCGACCCGTGCTGACACGCGACGGCGCATACTTCAGCGGCAGTTCCATTCGGGCCTACGATCTGGAGGCACTTGCCAGTGCGGGGAAAGATACTCCTCTCACGCCGCGCTGGGAGACTGACGTAGACGCCTCGGGAGACTTGATCCAAGCGGGAGGCCGCCTCTATGCGGCGGGGAAGGACGGCCTGACCGCCGTCGAATTGTCCGCGGCGGATGGGCCACCCACGGTAGCTTGGCGCAAGCCCGTTCAAGGTGATGTCCAACGATTGATCGCTGCCAATGGCAAGCTGTTTGCGGTTACCGCCGAGGGAGCCATTCTGTGTTTCGGTGCGGAAGAAGGTCCCATGCGACAGCACCTTTGCGCACCGGTCTACACGGATCCCGCGCAAGACGCGGTCGAAGAAGCACTCCGGATTCTCGAAGCTACCGGCGTCCGCGAAGGCTACGCCTTGGTTCATGCGGCGACAAGTTCCGATCTTCTCGAGGCGCTTGCCGCTCATTCTGAGCTGCGCATCATCGCGCTACAACCCGACGCTTCCCCGCTCAATGAGTGGCGGCGCAAACTCGATGATGAAGGACTCTACGGCGTCCGCGTGGCCGTGCACGAGGGAACGCCCGGTACTTTCGATGCGCCGCCTTACATGGCTTCCTTGACCGTAGTGGATGCGCTGGACGTGATTAACTTCCCGAGGGACCAGCAGCTCCTGGAGCGGCTCTTTTATTCCATGCGGCCCTACGGCGGCAAGCTGTGGTGCCTTCCCGACGCGCAAGGTGGCGCCGCGGAGTTCGCGAAGTGGATCGGTGCCGGTAAGCTCGCCGGCTTGAACACCGTTGACGGCATGGAGTGGGTCGCCTCGCGTGAAGGCCCCCTTCAAGGTGCGGGACAGTGGACGCACATGTACGGCAACATCGCGAACACGGTGAAGTCCGATGACGCACTCGTGCGGCTGCCGCTCGGTGTGCTCTGGTTCGGAGGCAGCAGCAATGTAGACGTCCTCCCGCGCCATGGGCATGGTCCGCCCGAGCAGGTTGTCGGTGGGCGGCTGTTCATCCAGGGACTGGACTGCATGAGCGCGCGTGACGTGTACACGGGGCGCGTGTTGTGGAAGACCAGGATGCCCGATCTCGGCACCTACGGTACGTACTACGATGCGACCTACAAGGACACGCCCACCGACACGCGCTACAACCAGGTTCACATTCCCGGCGCCAACATCCGCGGCTCCAATTTCGTGGCCACGGAAGACCGCATCTATGTGGTTCAAGGCGCCAACTGCACTGTGCTCGACTCGACAAACGGGGCGATCGTTCAAACGATCACCATGCCGCCCATCGACCCCACAGTGCGCAAGCCGCAATCGCCTCCCTGGGCCTACATCGGTTGTTACGGGGACACCTTGTTCGGCGGATACGGGTTTGTCGCGTTCTCCGACCTGCTCGATACCAAGAAGCAGGAGTACTCGATCTGGACCGACTTCGACACGAGCGCGAGCAAGGCTATCATCGCATTCGACCGCCACACGGGCGAGCAACGCTGGCGCGTCGACGCGACACATGGCTTCCTGCACAACGGAATCGCGGTGGGAAACGGCGTCATGTATTGCCTCGACCGGTTGCCGCTGTATCTCGCGGGCCAACTGGAGCGCCGCGGCATCGAGGCTCCCGAGGACTACCGATTGCTCGCCATTGACGTGCGTACCGGCCAAATCCTCTGGGAAAAGAAGGAGGACGTGTTTGGTTCGTTCCTGGCGTTTTCCGAGGAAGAGCGCATTCTTCTCCAATCGACCAGGCCCTCTCGCGACATGACCGATGGCGAAGAAGGCACGCGCATGATTGCGTTCGCCGGAACGGATGGCCGGAAACTCTGGGACACGGAAACGAAATACGCGTCGGTTCCCATGATCCACAACAAGCGTATCGTCACGCAGGAATCGATGCTGGACCTCCTCACGGGTGAACCGGTTATGCGTGCGAATCCACTTACGGGTGTCGAAGAACCGTGGACCTGGCAGCGCCAGTATGGATGCAATTATCCCATCGCGAGCGAAAATCTCCTCACGTTTCGCTCCGCGGCGGCGGGGTTCTATGATTTCGAGAACGACGGCGGCACAGGCAATTTCGGAGGCTTCAAATCGAGCTGCTCGTCGAACCTGGTCGTGGCGGATGGTGTGCTCAACGCGCCCGACTACACGCGCACGTGCAATTGCAGCTACCAGAACCAGACATCGCTTGCCATGGTCCACATGCCGGAATCGGAACTGTGGACCTTCAACGCCTACGCCGCCGGCGAGGCGCCCGTAGCGCTGGCAGGACTCAACTTCGGCGCGCCGGGCGATCGGCGCGCGGACGACGGGGTGCTCTGGCTCGATTTCCCCAGTGTTGGTGGCACTTCCCCCGAGATTCCCGTGGAGGCGGCGTACACCGATGCGGAACCCAAACTGTACCGCCACCACTCGTCCCAGTTTTCCGGGGAAGGCTATCCGTGGGTGAATGCGTCGGGCATTGCCAATCTCAAATCGTTGCGGATTACGCTCGCCAAAACGGCGGATGCCGAACGTCCTTATACCGTGCGCCTGCACTTCGCGGAGCCGGAGCCTGCCACGTCCGGAAGCCGTGTGTTCAACGTGCTGCTGCAAGGGAAGCGCACGCTCGATCATTTCGATATTATCCAGGAAGCGGGCGGGGAACGCCGTGGCGTCGTCAAGGAATTCAAGAATGTGCCGGTGCGCTCGGTACTTGCAGTGGACTTCGAGCCGATCAGCACGGAGCCGCCTTTGCTGTGCGGCATCGAAGTGGTCGCGGAGGAATGAGCGTGCGCGGGCGCCGTCCATACATGCTCGCGCTCGTATTGGCCACGTCATGGGCTTGGCCGGTGATAGCCTGCGATGTGCCCGTGTTTCGCTATGCCCTCGAAAGGTGGGAGCCCGAGCCGTATCAGGTCGTCCTGCTGAATGACGCGCCGTTGGATGCTGGCGGAGAGGCGCTGTGGCGCGCTCTCACAGAGCATGAGACGGAGACCCCGCGAATTCTCCCCTCTGAGCGCGGCACGAAGCCAGACCCCGGCCTCGAAACGCGTTGGCAAGCCGATTCCGCGACTCCGTGGATTGCTCTGTACTATCCCCCGTCCGCGCCATTGCAGACGCACGTGTGGGCGGGTCCGCTCACGGAGGTCAATTGCGAAGCGGTGTTGGACTCACCGGCGCGGCAAGATATTGCGAGACAACTGCTTGGCGGAGCGTCTGCGGTGTTTGTCTTGCTGGAATCCGGCGATGCGGCCGCGGATCAGGCCGCCGCGGATACGCTCGCGCGTGAACTGGCTGCCTCGGAGGCTTCGCTGGTGCTACCCGGCAGAACGAAGGACGAAGTGCCCGATATCGACGAGTCGAAAGTGCGAATCGATTTTTCGTCTGTGCGCGTGTCCCGCACGGATCCGCATGAGCCCATTTTTGTGGAGATGCTGCTAGGTATCGAACCCGGGCTGCGCGACATCGCGGCGCCAGTGGTGTTTCCCGTGTATGGACGCGGGCGCGCGCTGTACGCGCTCGCCGGCAAAGGGATCAATGCGAAGACGATCCGTGCCGCGTGTGCCCTGGTCACGGGCCCATGCAGTTGCCAGGTGAAGGATGAGAACCCCGGAGTGGACGTGCTGATGGCAACCGATTGGGTTGCCGGAATCGGAGAATTCCTGCTGGAGAATCCGGAACCTGCCGCGCTCCCCAGCCCGGCGTTGCACCAGGCGTCGGCGCCGGATTTGCCGGATATGCCCGATGAAGGCTGGTCACCCGGCATGGCCTTGGTGATGGCTATGGCGGCGGGGATGGTCGCGATTCTGGCCGTTTCGCTCGCGATTGCTTTCAGAAAGGACCGGACCGGGTCATGAGTCTCTGGCGTCTGGTGATTCGAGAGATTGCCTATCGCAAGGTGGACTTTGGTGTCAGCGCGGCGGCCGTGATCCTTGCGGTCGCGGTGTTTGTTGCCGTGATGACGCTGCTGCGCGCTCACGAGGCCCGCGCGAGCGACCTGGCGTCGCTTCGTAAAGACGAGACGATGGCCCTGATGCGCACGGTCCAGGACGACTACCGCAAGATCACGTTGAAGAGCGGATACAACGTGCTGGTGTTGAGCAAAGAGCAGGATCTCGCGCAATTCTATGCGCAAGGGTACGCAACGGAGTTTATTCCCGAATCGCACGTGAACCAGTTGGCCGAATCGCCGCTTATCACGGTACGGCACCTCATGCCCACCTTGAGCGGGGCCATCGAGTGGCCCACACGGCGGGATGTTCACGCGATCTTAATGGGCGTGCGCAGCGAGGTCCCGCAATCGCACCTTGATTCGAAGGCGCCACTCTCGCAACCGGTGGAGCACGGCCAAGTGCGTGTGGGCTTCGTGCTTGCCCGGCAGTTGGGGGTGCGCGAGGGCGATTCGCTCGATGTGATGGGGCGAGCCTTCACGGTTTCCGAGATTCCGCCGGAACGTGGAAACGCCGACGACATCACGCTCTGGTTGCACCTCGAAGACGCGCAGGCCGTGCTCAACCGGCCAGGTCAGATCAATGCGATCATGGCGTTGAGCTGCCATTGCGCGGAGGCGACACTCGAAGGCATTCGCGGCGAGATTGCCAAGTTGCTGCCGGATACGCAGGTGATCCAGCTCGCCGCACAGACCACCGTGCGCGCGCTGGCTCGAGATCGCGCCGCGGCGTTGAGCGACGAGACCGTTGCCGCTGAGGAAGAATACCATCGCACGCAGCAGCGGCAGCAGGAGGCGCTTGCCGCGTGGCTATTGCCCATGACCTTCCTATGCGCGGGCGCTTGGGTTGGCCTTCAGACATTGGTCAACGTGCGTGCGCGCCGCTCCGAAATCGGCATCTGGCGCGCGCTGGGATTTCGCTCGCGGCAAGTCGTCTTTATTTTCCTCACGAAGGCGATTCTCCTTGGCGTTGGAGGAGCGATAATCGGCTACGTTCTCGGATTCACTACCGGTCTTGCCTGGAGCCACCTGGAAGGGGTGCGTTTGGGAGAGTACGGCGCGCGTGCATTGTTCGATGGACGCCTGCTGCTCGGCGCACTGTTCCTCGCGCCGTTCCTCAGCGTCTTGGCGAGTTGGATTCCCACGCAAATGGCGGCGAGGCAGGATCCCGTCCTCGCGCTGCGGATTGACTGATCATGGCCTTGCTCCATGCCGAATGCCTGCACAAATCCTTCTCGGGACCAAACGGAAAGATCCACGCTCTGGATGGCGTGTCACTCACGCTCGAGCCCGGAGATTTCCTCGCTGTCAAAGGTCCAAGCGGATGCGGCAAGTCGACGCTGCTCTTCACGCTCGGCGCTTTGCTGAGGCCCGACGCGGGCGACCTCACCGTGCTCGATCGCAAGCCGTATGCGATGTCACGTGAGGAGCGCGCCGCCTTGCGCGCGAAGAGCATCGGCTTTGTCTTCCAACAATTTCACCTGACGCCGTACCTCAGTGTCTTGGACAACGTGCTGGCCCCTGCGCTCGCATTGCCTTCGGTGGACGCACGAGCGCGAGCATCCGAGCTGATTGAGCGGGTGGGACTCAAAGACCGCGCGGATCACGTGCCGTCCATGCTCAGCACAGGCGAACGCCAGAGAACAGCCCTCGCGCGTGCGCTCTTGAACCGTCCTAAGATTCTGCTCGCCGATGAGCCGACAGGAAACCTGGACGAAGACAATGGCGCCCTCGTCCTGGAACACCTGAGCGCCTTTGCGAAACAAGGCGGCGCGGTCGTGCTGGTCACCCACGAGCGCGACGCCGCCGCCCACGCGCACACGATCCTCCAGATGCGCGAGGGGCGGCTCGAGCGACTCTCTTTGTAGCGTGCGGCTTCCACGCCGGGCGTCTTCGCAGATGTGCCCCTCGCAAGGACGCAAAGGCGCAGAGAAGCAAGAGAGCCAAATTCGAGTACATTCATCTTCACCTCGAGAGTACCGAATTCACCGGCCGCAGAAACTCGCAAAGTGACCGGAAAACGCGCGTATTCACCCACCACTCCGTCCCAGGTGATTTCAGCCCGTGAGGGCGAAAGATAATAGCCCAGCGATTCATCGCTGGGTGCACGCACGACACCCATAAGACGAGTCCCGTCAGGGACGAAAGAACAGGTGAGCATCCTCACAAGACGGCGTTCGAGGAAAGGCTGATTGTATTGCTTGGGAAGCACGACGCGAAACACACGTGGAGCGGGACCTGGATTATTCTCTTTCGCCCCTCTACGGGGGCTGAGGAGGTGTAGGGGCCCGCGGACCCAGCGATAGATCGCTGGGCTATTATCTATCATCCCTGTCGGGACTTGTCGCCAAGCCCAGACAAGACAGTAGTCGAGAACTCGGTACTCTCGAGATCTTCACTATGCCGTATTTCTTTGCGCATCGGCGCCTTGGCGAGAGGAACCGCTCTTGGGAATCTCTCGCAAAGACGCAAAGGAAGACAACGAGCACGCACCATTTTCGCGGAATTGAGATCGCGGGCATTCGCGGCATACTGTTTTGACGTGCAGCGGGATTCCGGCTGGAGTGTGCGGGCGCCGTAATCTGCTGCGAAAGGAATATGGAATTGGGATAGCCTGTAATGGCGTGGGCGCGTACTGCGCTCGCCGGCCACGCGGGAGACAACCATGTATCATCGCGCGTTCGTCATCTTGCCGCTCTTGCTCGCCAGTGCGGCCGGCGCCTTGGAATACCGTGAGGTGTGGACCGCGCCGGGAAAAGGCGGTGTCTCTGCTCCGAATGTTCTCCGCATGCCCGATGGGAAGAATGCCATCGTCGCCTGCGAGCGTGATCTGGGTGTCGTGTGTTTCGACATCGCGGGGAAGCGGCTGTGGTCGTATGAACTGACTCCGCCGGTGACGGCCGCCCCGACCGTGGCCGATGTGGATGCTGATGGCGCCGAGGACATCATTGTCGCGGATAGCGCGGGCTGTGTGGCCACGCTGAAGGCGGACGGAAGTCTCCTGTGGGAGGCGAACGTCAAAGCGGGCGTCCTGGCCGACTCGTGTCCCGCGGTGATCGATCTGGATGGAGACGGGCTTCCAGAAATCCTGGTGGGCGACTCCGAAGGCACCTTGTCCTGCCTCGACCGTTCGGGCAAGCTGCACTGGTCCTACATGGGCGACGGCGGGCAGATGGGCCCGGTGCTCGTTGCCGATATCTACGACGCTCCGGGTCTCGAAATCGTCGTCACTTCGAGCGACCATCATATCTATGCCCTCGATAGCACGGGACGGTGGATTTGGGACTTCTACAGGGCCAACGATGTTTTTCCAAACAGCACGCCTGTTCTCGCGGATACCGATGGCGATGGCGCGCCGGAGCTGTATCTGGGCGGCGGCCTCAATCACTTCTACCGGATCGATCTGCGCAAACCCGAGATTGTTTTGGAAGAAAATGTCTACCTGCATATCAATAGTGCTATTTCCGCGGCCGACCTCG
The DNA here is from genome assembly GCA_020849535.1 of Candidatus Hydrogenedentota bacterium. Classification (GTDB taxonomy): domain Bacteria; phylum Hydrogenedentota; class Hydrogenedentia; order Hydrogenedentales; family SLHB01; genus JAHDWY01. The sequence continues at coordinate 19,500 of JADLGB010000075.1, read as the reverse complement.
ATGGGGATGGCAAGGATGAGGTCGTGTTTGGCAACAAGGGCGGCGCGCTCTACTGCTATTCAGATGGTGGCTTCAAATGGACCGTGGAGCTGAAGAACTCGAACCTCTATGCGGCCCCCGTGTTCGCCAATGTGGACGATGACGCGGAACTCGAGATCCTGGCGCACTCTTTGACCAAGACGCTGCACGTGATTCAGCCGGACGGGAACGTCACGAGTGCTGTGCCCACATTCTGTGAGCCGACCGCCACGCCGCTTGCGGGCGACTTCGACGGCGATGGCATGCTGGATCTCGTCTCGACCACCGGCAGCGGTTTTCATGGCCAGGGCGGTATCGCTTTTGCGGGTCTCGATGTGCCCTTTCGCGAGTTGCCGCGAGGGACGGTGGGATTCGCCGGAAGCGCAAAGCACACGGGGATCGTGATCACGGACTCATTTCCGCCTTTCGTAACGCCGCGTTCGCAGTCCGCCGCGGGGGAGGCAAAGGTCACTGCCGCAGACGCCCTTCGTATCGTGTCGTGGGAGAACGCTTGGCGTTTTGACGTCTCGAATCCCGAAGGCAAGCGGCTCGTGTTCCTGACTGAGATTGCCGGACCGGATGGCGCTGTTTCGCATTTTGCGCGGCACGTGGGCGGGAGCACCGCGCGGACCGCAATTGCTTTCGACGCGGGGGCACGCGGCACGTACAGCGTGAAACAGCAGCTGCTGGACGCAGATTCCCGGACCGTCGTTGCAGAAACGGAGAATCCGGTGGAGTTCGGCGGTCTGGACAGCGATACGCGCTATCTCATACAGGAACTGCTTCCGGATGTCAGGAGCGCGCTCGGTGAGTGGGCCAAGACGAACCAGCGCGCGGCGGGAGATATGAGTTTCACGGCGGCCACCTTGGAAGGCGCGCTTCAGAAGTTGGATCCCTCCCACTATGACTCCGGTCTCGCCGGCGAGATCGCGCATGAGTTGGAGCGGGTCCAGAAACTGGCCAAGGCCGGTCAGACCCTCGCGCCCGAGGCGCCGTTTGCGGCGTGGGCGTGCGACCCCTGGGGCTACTTTCATCCGCGACACACGCTGCCTTCCGCCGCGAACAAGACAGACAACATTGCGGTCGCGCTCTGCGGGGAGGAATACGAATCGCGCGCGTTGAACGTCACGAACTTCACGAAGGACACAATCAACATTCGCGTCACGTGCAAGAGCGCGAAAAACGCGAGCGACATCAATCCTTCCGTGCATGTAGCGTTCCGAAGGGCCGTGCTGGTGCCCACTGTTCGGCGCGAGGAAGTAGCCGACGCCCTGCCGGAATTGGGTTCCGCGGGCTTGCTGACGATCCCTCCTTACGAAACGGCACAACTTTGGATCACGCTCGACGCGGTGGGCTTGGAGGCGGGCGATTACACGTGGGAGTTGGCCCTGCGAAGCGTCGAGCCCGATCCCACGGAAGTTGTCATTCCCATCAGCGTGACCGTGCATCCCCTGTCCTTGCCGCGCCCGAGGCCCTTACGCTTCTGCCTGTGGGTGTACGACGGGAGCGATCTCGGAACGGACAAGCCCAGCGCATTACGCGACCTTATCGAGCATGGCACCACCGTCTTCTTCGGTCCTTCGCCAGCGGCGGAATGCGATGCGCAAGGCAGCCTGACCAAACCGCTGGATTTCACGGCGTTGGATGAGGCAGTAGGGCGCCTCCAACCGCGCGCCAAGCTTCTGTTTCTTTCCCCTCAGGGCCAGATAAAGGGGGCGCCATTCCTGTCCGAGGAATGGAAGAAGGCCTTCATCGAGTACCTGCGGCAATGGGCGAGCCACATGACTGCGCTCGGCCTCGACTACAGCGACTGGGCGTTGTATCCCTACGACGAGCCCTCGACACCGTTCGCGGACACGACGATCAATCTGGTCAAGGTCGCGACCATCGTGCGTGAGGCCGATCCCAAGATCTGGATCTACACGGACCCCACCAGCGGCACCACGATGGAAACGGTGGAGATGTTCAAGGGCCTCATCGACATCTGGTGCCCATCCGCGGAATTGCTGGAGCGCCTGGGCGACGAGCTTGTGCCCGTGGCCAAGGAAGTCGGCAAAGAGGTGTGGTTCTACGACGCTTCGGGCAGGGCCAAGACGCTGTCCTGTCCCGGCTTGTACCGCTGGCGGTTCTGGTACGCGTGGAACATGGGCTTCACGGGCGCGGGCTGGTGGACCTACGCCCACCACGGACCCACGCGCTGGGACGGACCGAACGAGACGAACGACTTCTTCGCGACCGTCTATGAGGGAAGCGATGGACCTGTCGCCAGCAAACGATGGGAAGTCGCGCGCGAAGGCATCGAAGACTACGAATATCTGTACCTTCTTCGGCAGGCGATTGACGATGCGAAAGCGCGCGGCGTTTCCGATGAGCGTTTGGCCGATGCCCGCGAGCTGCTGGCCAAGACTCCGATTGAATTGGCCGAGGTGCTGCTTCAGGCGGGCCGCCGCTTGCCTTTGACGCCGGATAGCGTGCCGCTCTACGAAGATGTCTCGCGCCGAATCGACGAAGCACGTGCACGCATCGTTGCCATGTGCCTGGACGTGGCCAGGAGGTGAGTGTTTCGTTTATCTCAGCCGCCCGGTACCAGAAACGTATTCGCAGCGCCCGAAACGAGGCGGTACCGCTTCAGTCCCAGCGGATGGTCCGGCGTGAGCGCTTCGAGATCCGGTTTGGCCGAGGGAGGCAACAGCAACTCGCCCTCGCAATCCTTGGGCAGGGTAACCGTCACGCGATGCCCGCCGCTCTCCGGTACGGCACTGAACGGGATGGGACCGCGGGGCGTGTAGACCGTCAGCTCGAGTTTGCCAAGGCCACCGAGTTGCGGGCGCACGACGCACTTCTCGAAGCCGGGTGACGCGGGGCGTATCCCGGCGATGTCCATGTACAGCAGGTACGCGGGCGAGACCGGACAGTGGCTCCACAGATTCGAACTGTCCGGCTTGGGGGTCCACCATTCCCCCAAGGTGTTGTTCAAGATGACTGGAGGCATTGTGGCCCAGCGCTCGCGCCAATCCGTCACAATCACGTCGGCGCGGCCTGACTTTGCCAACGCCCAATAGCGCCAGTAGGCATTGGCCGGATAGGACACGCCCATTTCGGCCGGGCACTCCACCAAGGCTTTCAGCGCCGCCGCGGTGTTGTTGCCCGGACACTGATCGAAGAGGATCGACGTGGCAAGCGAACGGTCGCAGAGCCGTACCTTCTGCTCCTCGGTCTGCCAAGGCAGATTCGCCTCGAAGCGTCCCGTCTCCTTGTTCCAATACCGCGCGACGGTGGCCTGCAACAGGCTGTCGCTGAGCTGCTCGAAGTGGGCCGCCTCGTCCGCTTCATTCATCGCGCGGCACATCGGCGCCAGCGCGTGCCGGAACATCGCCGACGCAAAGAGATTGAAGGCGCATTGGTTGTGTCGCGTCTGCTCATAGGCGTGATGATCAATCCAGACCGTCGGTATCGTCAGTCCTTCGACGGGCAACAGTCCGCTCGCGTCACGCAGACCTTCGAGATAATGTCCAAACCGCAACAACCGGGGATATGCCTCGCTGATTCCGTCAAGATCGCCCGAGTGCAGGTAGTGCCACCAGCAGTCGAAGTTAAATGACACGCCGTGATCGAGCAGAGGACCCCAGTACGCGCCATCGATCTGCTTCTGCGACACGCGCGCCAATCGATCAAATGCGGGCCAACAATCCATGAAGTAGCCGTCCGGCGATTGGCCCTCGCTGTAGGTGCGCATGTAGCGCCGCGCCAGCAGATTGTCGCCCATCCCGTAACGTGCCAGCAGAATCTGCACGCCGCCATCGCCGCTGTACTGCTGCCGCTCGCGCCCCATGCCGTCGACAAAGGTTTCGATGGCGCTGTTGTAAAGGGTGTTGATACTGGCATCGAACAATCGCTGCAACGCGGGTTCATCGCATACGATGTGCGGCTGCTCCGGCCACGGGTACATGCGCCGCACGATCCCCACATCACGAATCCTCACCGGGCGTTTCGCGTTGTGAATGTGCAACTGCAGCCAGCGGGCGCTCTCATAATCGAAGGTCTGGAATTCGTTCACGCCTTCGCGGCAAATGAACCGCGCCCAGGAGAACATATGAGTATCCAGCCAAAGCGGCCCATTCTCCGTGTCGTGCCCTTCCTGAACCATCAGCTCAACGGTCGTCCCTTCCGGGGCGTCAATTGTGAAACGCGGCCACCCCACGACTTGCTCAGAGAACTCGAATGTGGCAAAGACTCCATCGCTTTCTTCCGGCGTGGGGGGCAGTTCCCACCCGCCGTCATTCACTTTCACAATGTCCGATTGCTCGATCGCGAACGAGTCCGGAATCTGCATCTCGAACCAGTCATTGGGATCGCGGCGCCACGTGACGCGACCGGCCTGTGCAAGTTGCTTCGCGGCAACCGACGCTTCGCGCACTGGGGGAATCTGCCGCGCGCGCAGGCGGCTCTTCTCGGGATTGGCCCGGTCCATTGTGTCGTTGCTCTCGTAGAAGCTGCATGCGGCGGGTTTGTCCGGCGCGCACTCCAGAATGGCGGCGGACATCCACGCGTCATCGGGAGTGAACTCAGGTGTGTCCCAACCCTCTGGACGCAATCGCGCGTCGAACTCCTCCTGCAATGCGCGCAGGTACCAACGCTTGTATTGGCCCGGGCGGTGGGCGCGGTCGAGCATCACCTGCCACGAGACATCGGACACAATCGTCTCGGTGCGCCCATCGCGGAATTCGAGGACCGCATGGAAGATAAAGCCGGGCTTGCCCGCGGGCCAGGTGCCGTCCCCGAGGCCGTAGAACAGCACCTCAGCGCCGATGGTGTTCTTTCCGGGTCGCAGCAAGGCCGTGAGGTCGCACGGATCGACGTCGAGTTGCCGGGGATCGCAGGGCGCGGGTCCCCACTGCGCGCGTTGTCCGTTTATCGACAGCAGATAGCGGCTGTCCGCGGTGACCCAGGCGATGGCGCGTGTGGGGGCCTCGTCCAGGACGACGTCCCTCCGGAACAAGACGAACGTATTGGAGAGGGTGCGCCCGCTGGGTATCCAGATCCATTGGGCAGGGGCCATGGTCATGGGTGTGGGCTGCGATGCGGCCGCGGGAACCTGCGCGCGAAGGCGCATCAACTCAGCCACATTCAAGACGGGATCTCCTTCGGCAAACGCCGTACCGAGCATGAGCGCACTTCCGGCCAGTGCGAGAAAACACTTTGCTGTTATTGCGTACATTGTTGCCCCTCCGCAGGCACGTGGCTCTGCTCGCTGGATTCCGCTTTTGCTCCCACAGCGAAAAGCCTAACAGAATGCCATAGGCGCATCTACCGGGCGAGACTCGGGCGTGCTATGATCGCATTGGCCCGAAATGCCTTGCATCTTGTTGCCGGAATAGCGAGGAGTGAACGACCATGATGTTGCGCGTTCTGATCGGTTCTTGTCTCTCACTGTTGCTGACCGGAGGCGCGGCGGCACAGTCCAAAGGAGAAGTTACTGTGAACGACTTGTACGTCTACGAAGTTCCCGGCCCAGGCACGCCGGAAGCGTACGATGAAACCCTGGCCGTGGCATGCCTGCAAGGCATCATCAACCGCGGTGCTCCGCGATTGTATGTGACTTCGGCGGCAAACCAGCGGCCGGGCTACTGGCTGGACCTCTTCTCGAAGGACGCACAATGGCTCGCCGGGCGCAATCAAGTACGAATCGAAGGCTTGGATGCGCTGGTCACCCTTGCTGCGGACCGGCTCAAGGGCGCAGTCGTTTGGGACCCTGAAGTCCCCGCAACGGTCAACGTCGCCACGACTATCGCGGGAGTGCGCGACGGCATTGCGCTCAGCCCCGACCTTGCCGCGAGGTGTCTTCCCGCTTGGAACCTGCCCGTGCTTGAAGATCTGCGCGGGCGTTTCGATGGATCGGAAACCGGCAGCAAGAAGAATGACGCGTACCGCTGGGCCATTCGCGAGTACTTGGCGAAGGGCCTGTGCTCGTCCCATTTCCTTTGCCTGTTCGAAGACGCGCACGCGACGCGCGCCGCGGGCGACACCACCTACGTGGTCACGCGCGACTGGGCGGTGTTCAATCGAGCCTTTGTCTTCGACCTGTCCCCTTGGGGCGATGAAACGCCAAAAGACGATCCTGGTCAGCGCCTCGGTACGGACCTCGAGACGTACCACATGATCCTGCGCGAGACCATGAAGCAGGCCAAGGGCGCCCACATGACCGAGATGACCGGATTCTTCGCCTTCTGGAAGTACAGCAACATCCCCGGGCACGCCAGCACCCACGAACCCGTGCCCACGGAATGGGAAACCGTGTATCTCATCTCGCCCTACAACTGTTACCAGAATACGATATCGAGCGACTGCTTCAATCAGTCGTTGCACAGCCAGGCCCCCTTCAAACCCCTGAAGCAGCAGCGCCCGGCACTCAGAGACACCGTGGAAGACAAGGCCTACGTGTGCATTCTCATGGCCGACTACGATTCGGCGACGCCGCTGTATGATTTCCTGCCCAGGCACTGGGAAGATCCGAACCGAGGGAAGCTTCCCTTGGCGTGGGGCATCAACCCGAACCTGATCGAGACGTACCCCGACGTGATCGACCACTTCTATGCAACCGCGACTCCAAACGATTTCTTCACGAGCGACGCCAGCGCCGCGGGTTACTTCAATCCTAATCGCGTCAAACCAGATCAGTTGTCCTTGTTCGAGAAGCACAACGCCAAATTCTTCCAATCGACGGATATGAGCATCGCGCCGATGGTTCTGGACTGGGACGAGCCCACTCCCGCAGTCAAAGATTCCTTCACGAAGTTTGCTCCCGATGGTTTTGCCACGATCGTCATGGACCTGCACAACAAGGGCGGTGCTACCCCCAAGCCGCATGTGTGGAAGGGTATGCCGGTCACCGAACTCATCAACAACACGTGCAACTTCTCGAGCGCCAAGCAGACCGCCGACGCGATGTTCGGGGCGATCAAAGATCGCGGCGATGCGCGGCCGGGCTTCTACTTCTTCCGCATCGTCTGGGTCCCGCCGACGGCGGTGCTCGATTCGCTGGAGGTCTTTCGCAAGGATCACCCGGAAATCCCGATAGAGGTTGTTGACCCGTACAATTTCTTCAATCTGTTCAAGCGTCACATTCAGCAAGCAGCGCCGTGAACGCGGACCGGAAGTGGGGGAGATGATGAATCACGTCGAGCGTTTTCGTGCGGTCATGAGCTTCGAGCCGGTGGACCGCCTTCCGCGCTGGGAATGGGCGATGTGGTGGGACGAGACCATCGCACGCTGGAAGACGGAAGGGCTGCCGCCTGATCTCGACGACGTGTTTGAAACTTCTGAGTACTTCGGACTGGACCCCTACAAGCAGTTCTGGTTCAGCACCACTGAGTCGACCATCGATGCGAAGCAGCATCATGTCGAAGGCGTGGTGTCAAACATGGACGACTACCTTCGTATCCTGCCTCGCCTGTATCCCGATCACTCGCGAGCCATCGCGGCCATGGCCTCCTGGGAAAAGAGACAGCAGCGCGGCGAGGTCGTGGTGTGGATAACGTTGGAGGGGTTCTTCTGGTTTCCGCGTACGCTAATGGGTTTCGTGAAACTGATGTATGCCTTCATCGAACAACCGGAACTCATCCACCGCATCAATGAAGACCTGCTACGGTTCAATCTGGGACTGCTCGACCAGATCGCTCGCGTCTGCAAACCCACCTTCATGACGATCGCCGAGGATATGTCCTACAACAACGGCCCCATGATCGGCCCCGACTTTTTCGAGGCGTTCCTCGCTCCGTACTATCGCCGTTTGATGGACCGAGTGAAGGACATGGGCATGCTCACCATCGTGGACACCGACGGCGACGTGACGAAGCTGGTTCCGTGGTTGCAGGGTGTGGGCGTTGAAGGTGTACTTCCGTTGGAGCGGCAAGCCGGTGTGGATGGCATGCGCCTGCGGCAGCAGTTCCCGCGCTTCGCCTTGATCGGCCACTACAACAAGATGGTAATGCCATTCGGCGAGGCGGCCATGCGCGCGGAATTCGAGCGTCTCATGCCATTGATGGATACGGGCGGGTTCATCCCGAGCGTCGATCACCAGACCCCGCCCGGCGTCTCGCTGGAGTTGTATCGGGTGTACCGGCGCCTGCTCGACGAATACACGGCCAGATAAAGTCGTCTCGAAAAAACCTGAATCCGGCACGGCCTCGCTTGCGAGGCCCGTGCCGGATTTCAATTGGATCAGTCTTCGAGTTCGCGCACCCAGATGTTGCGGAAGAGCACGGGATTGCCGTGGTCCTGCAACTCGATGGGTCCCTTGTCGCCGTGAGGCACGTAGTTGGTGACCGAGTGCGAGCCGCGCCAGCCGGTGCCGCCGGTCAGCTCATAATGGTCGTGCACCAGCACGCCGTTATGGAACACGGTAAACGTCGCGGGTTTCACGACGCGCTTCCCCTTGAACACAGGGCGATGAAAGACGACGTCATAGGTTTGCCATTCGCCGGGCTTCCGGCAGGCATTGACCAGAGGTTTCTTGCGGCCGTACAACGCGGAGCACTGCCCGTCGAAATAGGTCACGTTGTCGTACGAATCGAGCACCTGTATCTCATAGCGTCCCATCAAGAACACGCCGCTGTTGCCGCGGCCTTGCCCTTCGCCTTCCGGCTGGGCAGGCGTGGCGAACTCGACATGCAACTGGCACGAACCGAATTCCCGCGTCGAACGGATCATGCCCGAGTCTTTTGTGGGCGACATGGCGCCATTGTTCACGATCCACTTCGTCGTCTCGCCTTCCTTCGTGGAGGTCCAATTCGACAAGTCTTTCCCGTCGAACAGCACGACCGCGTCGGACGGCGCCGTGCCCGGCGCTTCCTGCGTGCTCGCGGTGCCCGGCGTGATGATGGGCGGTGGCGTGACCTTCGTGGGATCGGTCTCGTGAACCATGACCCCGTCAATGGTCATGTACCAGACCCGCTCCATCTCGCCCTTGTCGTTCTTCTCCATCACCGACCATTCTTTGATCTTCGGTTTCTTCGCGTCCGCGTTGGGTGCCGCGCACACCAGTAGCGCCAAGCCCGCGGCCAGCCACACCAGTCCTCGATTCATCGTCGTATCTCCTCGCTGTTTGGGAATCCCTGTTCCCGCTCCCCCTGGCAACCCGCGTGCCGCGATCCGGTGCTGCCGTGGCCACGAACCCGCACGCGCAATGCCCACAAGCCTACGCCATTTCGGTGGCGATTCGCTACTTGCGCTTTACTTGGGAAGGAGACGCACGAGGTGGCATGGGCTTCCAACCCATGTCTTGAATTTGCTGTTCGTAGCGTCCGGCTTCTACGCCGGGCGTCTTGGCGCATCACGTCCCGATCTGCATGAGCGCCCACGCCGTGAAGATCAATCCCGCCACCGTGAGCCAGCCCAGCGCGAACCCGATAAGGTCTTCCCGGTACCGCGAGCCAAATCGAGCCCAGCGCTCGCGCGTAAACCATCCGGGCAAGTCCAGCAGGAGCAGGTCCTCACCGCGGTCCGCCGCCAATGCGCGGGTGCCGTCGGGGTTCAGCGCATCCTCGTCGCTTGAGTGCCGCATGCGTTCGAAGAACGCGGCCATGCGCTCGCTGCTCTCGGGACGCGTAATGAGACTCACCACAATCAAGGCGCCAAACCCCGCTACCATGGCCCATCCAAAGGGTCCGGGCATCCATTTGTAAACGAGTTTCACGTCGCCCGAGCCCAGGAAAGATCCGAAAGCGTCCGTGCCCCAACTCGACACCGCGTGCGACCACGCTTGGCTGAGCGTGGTGAACGCATCGCCGCCGCTCTTGCAGGTCATCAGGTAGTTCAGCGCGTAATAGACACCGAAGGAAATGAAGGTGGCCGCCCAGGCGCCCCAGCGGTTGGCGCGCTTCCACAGGATGCCACCTAGGAACATGATGCCCATGAGCGCGGCGATAGTCTCGGTAAACAAGAACGCGTCGAGAACGTGTTCTACCATGAGGGCGAATACGACGCCCAGCAAGGTGAGCAGCAAACCGGAAACGCGCCCCATGAGGAGGAGCCGGCGATCGTTCGCGTCAGGGTTCACATACTCCCGGTACAGGTTGCGGGTGAAGAGCGCGCCCGTGTTCACCATGAAGTTGGAGCACGTGGACATGTTGGCCGCCAGCACGCACGCGATCATGAGCCCTACCAACCCGGGCGCGAGCAATTCGCGGCACGCGAACCCGAATGCGGCCTCGCGCTCCGGCAAGGTGTGCCCTTCCTGAATGACCATCGCGGCCACGATCAGACCCGTGAGTGCCCAGCCGATCGTGCAGAAGCGTTTCACCATTGACCCATAGGTCTGCCCGATGCGTCCGGCACGTTCAGTTTCGCCGGTGGCGTTCATGGAGAGTGTGTGCGGCTGTGCGCAGATACCCACCAGCCCGTTGACGGCCAGCATCGCGATGGTGAACGCGTCGAGTTGGCTCACCTCGCTGTACACGCGGAAGAAATCCGGCGGCAGGGTTTCGCGCATGCCTTCGAAGCCGCCCACGCGCATCAGGCCGAGGGGAATCAACAAGAACGAAAGCGCGATGATCAGGAAGGACTGAACAAAATCCGTATACGCGGAGGCCACGAGGCCTCCAAAGAAGCTGTAGACCAGGAACGCCAGGGTCATTGCCAGCACGACGCCGTTCGCGGAGATCAGTTCGCCGCCAGTTGCCACGGCGATCACTTTGCCTGCGCCCTTGAGCATCGCCCCCTGGTTGAACACGAAATACGCGATGGCAAAGACCGTGTAGGCGAGGGCAAGCCTGCGCCCGTAGCGGTCTTCGACCATTTCGCCGATCGTGGTGCGCTCGCTCCGGCGGTACCATGGCGCCATCAACCAGTAGAAAGGCGTGATGAGCATGTTCTTCCACTGGTACCAGATGGTGGCGAAGCCCTTGTCGAAAACCGCCCCCGCTTGAGCGACTGGCTGCTCGGCGTGGGTGCCCGTGCCGAAGGACTGCCCCACCATGATCCACCACTTCAGTTTCCGGTCGCCCAGGAAGTAGCCGCCGCTGGTCTTCACCCGCCGCGCCACCCACAGCCCCATCGCCGTGATGCCGATGAAGTATCCCACCAACACCACGCCGTCCAGCCAGCTCAACTGAGTATTCATGGTCTTGCTCCGCCCGCTGAAGTTTCCCCACTCATACAATGCGTGCTGCGCACCCGCGGGGTCAACCGTCATGTTTGCCGCAGGCCCCGTGCCTGAATAGTTCTCTGTCACCGTTGCGGGGCGCGGGCTCGGCTCTGGTGAATGGGACGTATGGGATCAATGAGACTTATGGGATGAATGGGGCGGCTGCTGATAGAACGCAGCAGCAATGCTTTCGTTCGCGCGCTCGGCGCGCTTTGAAGTGCGGCGGCATGCCGCTGCTTTTGCTGAGCAGGCTTTGCCTGCGTGTTCGCAGCCCACGCACGGTACCGATGCCGGGAGACCGAAACGAACGAGGAAATCAGAGCTATTGTGCTCTCCAAAGCTTGCGATGTCCGGCGGGCCACCTTGCACTTGCCCTCTTCTCATGCTCCCAGCTACCATGCGCTTCAGTTTCTTCCAGAATTGAGGGATCATGGCTCACATTCTTTTCCTCACCCCCTTGCTGTTGTACATCGCCGTGGTCGTTGCGGTGACGCTCACGCAGCGCAGCCAGTCCGAAGACTCCGAGTACTTCTTCGCAGGCCGGCGATTGAACTCGCTGCAAGCCCTTCTCTCAGTGGTTTCCTCGGAGACATCCGTGGCCACGACGGTTGTGTTTCCCGCCGCCGGTCTGACCGGTGGCTACACGCTTGTCTGGCTGCTGCTTGGTTACATCGCGGGACGCAGCATCGTCGCCCTCTTCTATCTGCGGAAGCTCTACGAGTCCTCGCGTCTGACGATCTACCAAACCATGAGCGCCCAGCACCGCATCTTGGAAGGCGCGTATCTGGCGGCAAAGTACATCTCCGGCGGGGTGCGGTATTTCGTCGGTGGCTACGCGCTTGCCCAAATCCTGACCGGTCCTACCTGGGTGTGGATTCTCGTGGTGGCCGTGTGCGTCGCAGCGTACAGCCTTACGGGTGGTCTCCGTGCGGTGGTCGTGATGGATCAAGTGCAGAGCGTGTTGATCGTCTGCACCGGCATCTTCCTCAGCGTGTACCTTTTCTTGCGCGTTCCCTCGGGCGCCCTGGTGATGCCATCGTTCGTGGAACTGGACTGCACCAAATACACGTTTGCCCCGATTCTCTTCCTCGGCGGCGCCGTGCTTTCCATCGGCTCGCACGGAGCCGATCAGGACCTTTTGCTTCGAATCCTTGCGACGAAGTCCTACAAAGCCGCACAACGCTCGCTCATCTTGTCGGGGTTTGGCGCCGCCTTCTTGATAGGGATCTACCTGACCGTCGGCTATCTCTTACGCTATTCCGGAATCGATGACCTGAACGCCAAGTCGCCGCTGGCCGATTACGTGATGCGCGGAGACCTGCCCGTCCTGAAGGGCGTGTTCCTCGTACTGCTTGCGGCCGCGGCCATGTCGTCTCTCGATTCCACCATTCACTCGACGGGCGCCGTCTGGAAGTCACTGATCGGCTCGAAACTACCCGGCCGCTATTGGTCCTCCTTCTCACTGTGCATCATGGTGGGATTCGCGCTGACGTTCATCAAAATGGAGAAGCGGCACCCTGACTTTCTCGCTCTCTGCATGGGTTCGATGAACTACATCAACGGCGGGCTCATCGGCGTGTTCACAGTATTCACGTTTCTGCCGAAGCGGTTGAACGGCATCGGTGTGGCATGCGGATTGGCGGCGGGATTCCTGACGACCACCGTGTGCGAATGGGCCTTCGCGCACCCGCTTCCCTGGACCTACACGGTCCTGCTGTCGTCCTCCGCGTCTTTCCTGGCCGCGCTCCTCTGCGGATTTGTGTTCCGCCCAACGGTGGCCGTCCCTGGCGCGGAGTCCGCCTCGCCCCCCAGCGGGTCCCAGTAGCAAGCCGGGCCACACAGCTCACGTCCTCAGTTCCTTCTCCGCCGCCTTCCATGTCACACTTTTCCCTGCCCGGCGCACTACAGGGCAGAACGAAGGATTTGGAATCGCCATGATTCGTCTTTTTTCGACATCGGATGCGCAGTTGGTGCGCCAAACGCTGGCAGGTAAGCGTGACGCCTTTGGGTCGCTGGTGGAGCGGTATCAGCCGGTGGCCTACGCGGTGGCGTACGCGCGTGTGAACCTGCATGCGGACGCGGAGGACGTGGCGCAGGAGGCACTGCTCGCCGCGTACCAGCAGTTGGACACCTTGCGGGACCCGGGGCGGTTCGGCGCGTGGCTGGCGGGCATCGCCCGGCACTGTGCAAGCCGCGTCCGGGAACGGCGTCTGCGCGACGCAACGATGGCGGAACGGCAGAATGGCGAGGAGCCGGTAGTCATGCCCGATCACGAGCGCCGGGAATTGTGGGAACTGATCCGCGCTGAAATCGACCGCCTGAACGAACTGGATCGCGAGGTCGTGCTTCTGCACTACTTCGCGGGAAAGTCGTCCCGGGAGATCGCTTCCGTCACGGACGCCACCAGCGAGGCCGTGCGCAAACGCCTCCAACGCGCCCGTGAAACTCTCGGCAGCCGTCTCCTCGAACGGGCCGCCGTACCCGCCCAACCGGACCGAAAGAAGACGCAACACATCATGGGGCTCATCGCCGCCGCCCCCGCCGCATGGGAGGCGGCAGGCCAGGTGGGAGCCGGGGCGGTTTCGCTTACGGGAGGAATCACCATGTCCAAAGTTGTAGGCTTCGTCGCCGTCATAGCGGCACTGGCCGGTGGGGCATACGTCGTGTATCGAACCGCGAGCGCGCCACCCGTACCGGCCCGCGGTGAGCGGATTGAGATGGCGACGGAGACAAGAACGACCGCAGCCGAACCCGCGTCGCATGGTTCAATCTTGCCGTCGCCCGATGCGGAGGAATCCAACCCACAACAGAATGCAGCGGGTACCGAGTGGACGTATCCCGTCGAGGTTCAGGGTATCGTTTACGACATTCACAAGGAGCCGGCGGCCAACGTACCGGTGAACATCCAACTGGTTAGGTTTGCCCGCGAACTGAATGGGATGAGAGCATCCGAGACGCCGCTGGAGCAGAAAACCGTGCGCACGGATGAACATGGGTACGTCCTGGCTCGGTTTGATACGGCTGCAAGCCGATATGATGGCATCGTCGCGGAGTGGCGGATATCGCCTCCGGGGGCCTATTGCTACTCCCGCACGGTCGCGGTGCCCAACACACGGCGGGCCGCTTGGCCCTTGTTCACGTTGCCTACCCAGACCATAGTGGGTACCGTGCGCGACGCGGACGGAAATCCGGTTGTTGGTGCACGGGTGCGCCCGGTTCGTTTCGAGGGACCGGCTTCCAATTCCCCGTACGCCCCCATGCCGGATGATGCCGGTACGGTGACGGGGGCTGACGGCACGTTCACGCTCTCACAACTTTACGTCGGCCGATGGAAATTCCTCGTGCAGGCGAAGGGCCACGGCGCCACGGTCTCCGACTTCGTTCAGACCGGGACGTCGGCCGATATCACGCTTCCACCGGCTCTCACGCTGGCGGGCACCGCAAATGACGAATCCACGGGCGAGCCGATTGCCGGACTCGTTCTTGCTTTGCAGCGTGAGGATGAGTTCCTTGATTCGTATCGCGTCACGACCGACTCGAACGGCTCGTATCGCTTCGATTCATTGGTAAGAGGTACTTACCGACTCTTGACCGATGATTCGTATCGCTTCATTCCCGAAGCGATTCTCCAGGTCACGAAAAGCCGAACAAACTACACCATAGAGTTGGAGCCTGGCGCGGTCGTGACCGGTCGCGTTTTGGATGCCGACACTGGCCAGCCCATTCCCGGCGTCGTAGCGATGGCGGGTCCGACAGAGCAGAACGATGCGGCGAACCTTCGAGCGAGCATGCGCTCCCAGCCAACGGGCGCGGACGGGGTATATCGGGTTTCCGGGTTGCCGGACGGCTCGTATCTGGTTGGGTTTAGCAATCCGGTGCAGTTACCAGGCGGCAAACGTGAGCCGTTGAACGTGGGAAAGCTCAAGGCCGGCCGGGTGTACGATGGCAACGATTATGTCGTCGAACGCCGGTACCCCGTGAGTGGAATTGTGCGCGATAAGGCGGGGCAGCCTCTTGAAGGCGTCAACATTATCTACCCCCTTGCCGCGCAAGACTTCCTTTCGTACGGCAATGGCGCCACGGGTCCCGATGGCCGATTCACCTTCTGGCTCGCGGGCCCCTCGGAGAACCTCGTCCTTGCCGGAACCAGCGGCAGTTGGGCGACACCCGAGTACGGCCCCATCTCAGTCCAGACCGGTGGCGTGGGTGGAATCGAACTGACTGCCTACCCCGCGGGCCGGATCTTCGGCATGGTGAAAGGTCCTGACGGCGCCCTTGTGCAGTCCGTACCGGTCACGTATGAGGCAACACGCTCTACCGCAATGCGCGATGCACCCGCGAGCGAACGGCAAATACTCGGCGCGGACCAGGTATGGGCGCACGACGGCCGGTTCCGTCTCGTCGGACTACCTCCTGGCGACTACACGTTTACCTACGGTGGTGTGTCCCGGACCGTGTCGCTCGGACCCGGCGAAGCGGTGAGTGACCTTGTCATCCAAGCGATGCCGGAAGGATCGGCAACGGTCCAGGGCACAACCTACGTCGCAGGCCAGGCAACCGCGGGCGTTTCCGTTGAGTTTTCGGACGATGCCGGCTACGATCCTCCGGCTGCGGTATCAAGCGAAGACGGGGTTTATCGTCTGGCGGGAATTCCCGGCGGTTCCTTGCAGTACAGCGCATTCTTGCACGGGTTCGATCGCGGTCTGGAGATTACGCGGTATCAGCAGGGTGCGGTGGACGTTCCGGCGAAAGGGATCTCCACATTTGACATTGCGTTCGCGCAAAGCACAAGCGTGATTGAAGGGGTGGTGACCGAGAATGGTGAACCAAAACGGCGAGCGCAACTCGCGGTAGGCATGGCGTGGGACGAAACCACTTCGGAGTCGGTCATGGTCATGACCGATGAAGCGGGATTCTATCGCATTACCGGTTTGCCGGCAGGCGATCATGAACTCGCGCTTGACTTGAGGCCCTCGGTGCCCAACGACGGCCCCCACTCGCACCGGTATTTCTACACGGTATCCACGGCCGACGGCCAAACGACTCGGCACGACGTGCATCTCGACATGGGCTCGGTCTCGGTGACGTACAGTGGTATCGGTGCCGGCGAACAGGGGCATATGGTGCTCATCCCGGACGTGGCCGATGTGGAGGAGTTGACACTACTCAAGGCATCGTCGCTCATCGATCGCGCCGTGTACGACGCCGAAGTCGAAACCGATGGCAGCGTAACCATCGAAGACGTGCCCGCCGGAACACAAACGGTGCTCTTCGCCATCTACGACGCCAACGTCGAGAGCGACGAAGAACGGTTTGCAACCGCGCGCTACACCTCCTCCGTCGTCGAGGTGGTCCAGGGCAAAGAAGCGAGCGTAACATTCAGCTTGCCTGAGTAGCCCACGTATCTCAGCGGCGGCTTTCGTCAGCGTAGGTGCTGTTAGGTCTCTCAGCGGGCCCCAGCCGTAACCCGGGCGAGGCTTCTCGCGGCTTCACTCTGGCCGGACAGGTAATCATCGATGGCGCGCGCGGCCCGTTTGCCCGCACCCATGGCCTCGATAACGGTTGCCGCACCGGTGACGATATCCCCGCCCGCGTATACGCCTGGCAAGTTGGTGGCACCCGTTACCGGGTCGGCGACGATGTTGCCCCACTTGTTGAGCTGGATACCTTTTGTGTTGCCCGTGAGAAGCGGATTGGACCGCGAGCCCAGCGCGGGAATCACCATGTCGCATTCAAGCATGAACTCGCTGCCTGCGATCTTGACCGGGCGTCTGCGTCCGGACGCGTCGGGTTCGCCGAGTTCCATGCGCACGCATTCCATCGCGCAGACGCGGCCCTGCTCGTCACCGATCAGGCGCACGGGGGCCGTCAGGAGTTGAAGCGCGACGCCTTCCTCCTTGGCGTGTTCGATTTCCTCCGCGCGCGCGGGCATCTCCGCTTCGGAGCGCCGGTAAACGAGCGAGACGTGCTTGGCCCCGAGCCGCACCGCAACGCGCGCGGCGTCCATGGCGACGTTTCCCGCCCCGATCACGGCGACGCGTTCGCCGATGATGACCGGGGTCTGATACTCGCCAAAGCGATATGCCTTCATGAGATTGACGCGCGTCAAAAACTCGTTGGCGCTGTACACGCCCACGAGATTCTCGCCGGGGATGTCCATGAAGACCGGCGCGCCCGCGCCCACCGCGATGAAGACCGCTTCGTACCCGTTCTCGAACAAGCCCTCGATCGTGAGGACCTTGCCGATGACCATGTTCAATTCGATACGGACGCCAAGACTCTTGATGTATTCAACCTCGCGGTCCACGATGGCTTTGGGCAGCCGGAACTCCGGGATGCCATAGCGAAGCACACCGCCCGTATCGTGGAAAGCCTCGAAGATCGTCACGCCGTAGCCGAGGCGCGCGAGGTCGCCCGCGCAAGTCAGGCCGCCGGGTCCGCAGCCAATCACCGCGACCTTTCTTCCGTTAGACGTGATATGGAAGGGCTCGCGCGGAACGTTTGCCGCTTCCCAATCAGCCACAAAGCGCTCGAGAGAGCCAATGGCGACGGGGCGCTCGGAGGATTTCCCGACGACGCAGCGCTGTTCACATTGCTTTTCCTGCGGACACACGCGTCCGCACACGGCGGGAAGGTTGTTTTTATCCTTGATGATGCGCGCGGCGAGGGCGAAGTCGCCCTCCTTGATCGCCTGGATGAAGCCGCGGATGTCCACTTCCACCGGGCAGCCATCCACGCAGGGCGCCATTTCGCATCCGCGGCAGCGCGTAGCCTCGGCCATCGCCTGCTCCGGCGAGAAGACGTGCTTCACTTCCTCGAAGGTACTGCGGTGCTTCACAAGTTCCGCCATGGACTCGAGGATGGACAATGCCGCGACCTCTTCGAAATAGCGCGTGTAATGCTTCTTTTTTCGGGCATTGAGCGCGGCTTCCATCTCTTTGACTTGCTGCTCGAACAGACATGCGTGGCCGTTTCCAGGGCCCTTCGCTGTGCCCTCGTTCACGCTCAGTTCCAGCGGCCGGTAGGTGCGCTGGCGCATCACCAATTCATCGAAGTCCACCGCCGCCCCGTCAAATTCGGGTCCGTCCACGCACGCGTACTTGACTTCGCCGCCGACCGTAACGCGGCAGCCGCCGCACATCCCGGTGCCGTCCACCATGATGGGATTGAGGCTGACCACCACGGGAAGACCGTGCTTCTTACAGCACTCGGTTACCGCCTTCATGTGAGGGACGGGACCAATGGCGATGACTTCGTCAATCTTCTCGCCGGCGGCGACGAGATCGTCGAGCACCTGCGCGGCATAGCCTTTGCGCCCCGCGCTCCCATCGTCCGTGGTCACGATGACCTGATCGCTGATGGCTTCGACTTTGTCCTGCCAGAACAGGAGCGAAGAGTTACGCGCACCGAGAATCGAGATGACCCGATTCCCCGCCGCGTGATGTGCCTTCATCTGCGGGAACATGGGGGCGAGCCCAACACCACCGCACACGCAGCAGATCGTCTTGCCGCCGCCATGCGGGATGCGATCCTTGCCCAGCGGACCAACCACATCCAAGTAGTGCTGCCCGATTTCGAACGCAGCGAGGGCTCGCGTCCCGGCGCCGATCTCCTGCATCACCAATGTTATCGTGCCGTGGTGCGCATCGGAATCCGCGATCGTGAGGGGAATGCGTTCGCCGCGCTCATCTCCGCGGACGAGAACGAAATTTCCAGGCTGGGCCGCCCGCGCGATCATCGGCGCGCTGACGACCACTTCAACGATAACATCCGAAAGACGACGCTTCTCCAATAGAGTAAACATCCGCAAATTGTACCAAACCCGCGCCATTGCTTGCCAGTGCACAACGTCGCCCCTCGTCCTGAATTCGACCACGGGGACACGGGGAACACGGGGGAAGATACACAAGACTTCCGTCCTTGCAGCAGAGATCTTCTTGTCGCTTAAAGCACACCTCTCGCAACGTCGCCAAGGCGCAGTGAAGAAGGGGAGCAGAAATCGAGTGAATTCATCTCAATTCTTCCTTATTCCTTTGCGCCTTTGCGTCTTGGCGAGAGAAGATCCTCCCTCTTCATCCTCCCCCGGCGCTCGTCGTGTCCCCGTGGTCAGCTCTTGGATTCGTGTCTGCGTTTTGCTGTCCATGCGAGTGCGGTCGGTGCTACCATTGGTTCGGCGTGGCCGCGGGAGTCCACGCGCCAAAGAACGGAGAACGGGGAAATCATGAGCGATGCTTGCACCGACTTGGGCCGCATTCCGACCTTGCATGTGGTAGGAGACTCCATTCCGCAGGCGCATTTCCGCGCCATGAAAGCGGTCTGGGAGAATGGACTTGCCATCC
>JADLGB010000074.1 GCA_020849535.1 Candidatus Hydrogenedentota bacterium | reverse complement strand
CCCCCCGCGTAGCGGGCGGTGAGATATGCTCTCGCAATGACTTGTAGGCTCACTCAAGAGGATTTCTCCCACGCACACCGTGTAAGCGAGGAAGACGTGCCAGTGCCTTGGAAAATGCTGATTCACCTGGGATTGAGAGATCAGCGGCTTGTGCGTGTGAGAAATCCGGGCTAGCCTTCCAGTTCGAGCAGTGCTTCCTCCGTCTCCGTCATGCCGAGTCCCCCGGCCACAGAACGGGGTGTGCGGTTCTGCTTGTCACGCGCATAAAGGTCAGCTCCATACTCAACCAGCAGGTGAACCATTTCAGTGTCGCCTTCCCGGGCGGCAATATGCAGCGCTGTTTGTCCATTGCCGTCGGTGGCGTTGACGTCGGCGCCCGCCATCAGCAGAGCCTTCACTTCCTCCATGTCGCCACTCGCTACGGCTTGATGGAGATCCGTCGTCGCAAGGTCGCCCGAACCGCTAGCGGCACCGCATCCTGTCGCGATGGCGATTGTGACAATCGCCATCGCTGCACGTTGAATCCACATTCGGCAGTTCATGGTACCTCCGGTGTTACAGACGCAATACCCGCATCGACCCTGTTGACGTTTCAGACAGCGTTGTGGTGCCGGGGCGGCGGCGCTCGAAGCCCGCCGCCCCGGCAGCCCATGACAGGCCTACCTCAGGTGTTGCCGTACAAGACGAAGCCCTGGCACAAAGGCCACAACCTGCCGCCCCAGTCTCCCTGTGGATACTTGGCAAACTCGACGTGGCCGTCCATGAAGAGGATGTTTGCGCCGCCCGGCACGTGATTGAAGTGGGTCCGGCTCGGATTCCCCTTGTGCGTCTTGACGAAATCGGTCATCACCACGATGTCCGACTGCGCCTTGGCGGACCCCGCTGGATTGTTGATGTCGGTGATGAAGAACCGCTCAATGCCTTCCCGAGTGCGCATCAGATTCGCAACGGGACCGCCCGCCGCGGGGGCCGTATTCGGAGCGGCATTCAGATTGCCAGGGCCCGGCCACAGCGTGAGCTGTTTGTCACTGTTACGATACTTGTACCGGGTGTTGTGAGACACGCCCGCCGCATCCGTCCGTGAGGATCGCGTCCACAACCGCAGGATTTCCTGAGCATTGGTGGAATTGGTGATCCACTCGCCGCGAATCGCGAAGGGGTAGTACATGTACGACCAACCACCACCGCATGGAACCCAGGTTTGCGGCCCCAGTCCGTTTTCGTTGCTGGGCCCGTTCACGTAGTTCAGGTCGATCGGGACCATGAACGGCGGCATGCCTGCCGCCTGGTCCTTTGCCCACTGAAACTGCGCGGGGATATTCGTCGCACTCAGCAGGGGATGCGGCTGCGAGAACCAATCGAGCGGTGAATCATTGTCCGAGGGGCAAGCGAACACGTTGTTGTCCGTGAGGTACTCCGGATAGAGCGCCTCCATTTCGATCGTGTCGTAGCTGCCTTCCCCCTCGGCATTGCTCAGCCATGTGCCGCGCGGGTTGCCCGAAAAGTATGAATTGACGTCAAACCCCGGCACGCTCGGCTGGGAAGTCCACCAACTTGCATTCACGCCGCCAATACGATAATTGCGCGCTGGGATTAGATTCCCCTTGGACTCGTTCGCATACATCTTCAGAACGAGTCCCATCTGCTTGAGATTGTTCTGGCACGAAGCCCTTCTCGCGGCTTCCCGCGCGCGCGCAAGTGCCGGCAGCAGAATCGCCGCCAGGATACCGATGATCGCGATGACCACCAGCAGTTCGATCAAGGTAAAGCCCGACTTCTTCATGTGTTTACACTCCCCCGGCCAATGAGAACTCGCACACCATGGACGACTCTGGGGCAGTCCAAGGTAGTCCTGCGGGTAAGTCCGGCCGTTTGCACTTCAGCCCAGGTGCATGACTTCAATTTCACCTTGAAAACGGCGCTCCGCGATTCCGGTAGTCATGCACCATTTCCCATTTCATTCGATAAGACCCGATACTCGTCTCTCAGTCTCCAGCATAGGCTCCGGTGGAAGTCCCTCAACCGCTCCCACATGCCGGCAGGAACCTACCGCCCCACACGCGTTCTTACCGGTCTCAGAAGCCCTAATTCCGTGCCGCCGCCTCACCTCCTTTCTGTAGAGAAGCCCCCCGCCTAGTGAAGGTCCGCCGGACCCGTATGTGCATGCCCCTCACTCACCGCTCCTTCAGCTCGCTGGACGTAGTCCTGCAAGACACACGAATCCCGCTCGATAAACTTCCAGTGCACCGGCGTATGCGCGGCCTCGTTCGCTCTTCCTTCCACGGCATCGAGAAGGAGTTTGGCCGCCGCCATGCCTCTCTCCAGGTAGCCCAGCCGCATGGCGCTAAGGCGCGGCTGGGTTGCCTCAAAGAAGCGGTCATCGCCTATAACGACCACTTCCATGTCTTCCGGCACGCGAACGCCCGACGCCAGAAGGATCTTGAGCGAGTCTTCGCCAATCTCCGTGCGACCGATAATGAGGGCGTCTACCGCGGGTCGCAGCGCCAGTAGCGCGTCCAGCGTGACTGCCAAAGGGACTTCAGAGGCGCGCTCGCGCCGGAGCAGAAGGGGATCCACGGGAATCCCAGCGTCCTTGTGGGCAAGACTGTACCCCTCCATCCGCTCAATGACGTCCATCGGAGGTTCATTCATTACGCTGAGTACATAGGCGATGCGACGGTGCCCTTTGCGAATGAGGGCGCCAACCAACTGCCGCATCTCCGACCGATCCTCGGCACACACCGTGTGGACCGTGTGGCGCATCCGCGTCTGGCCCAGCATGACCATGGGAAGCCCCGCCTCGGCGACGTCCTCGTAGTAGGGGTAGCAGGGATTCGGCTCCACATAGATGAGACCGTCGATGAAATCGAAGTTCATCCGCCGTATCGGAGCGTCGGGATGCTGGTTGTGCTCGATCCGGTTGAAAATGTGGAGTTCGTAGCCCCGGGCCTGTAACACGTTTTGAACGCCCGATATCAACATCCCCAAATTGATGTACGTGACATCTCTGTGATCGACGCGGTTGAGTGGAGACGTTATGGGGAAACTCATCCCCAGGATGTAGGTCTTGGCAGCGGCCAGCCCCCTCGCGAGCCGATTCGGTGTGTACTCCAGCGATTTGGCCGCTTCTAATACCCTTTTACGGGTGGTATCAGTGACGGGAACGGTCAGTGGCTTGTTATTGAGGAGACGCGAAACAGTAGAAACCGTAACACCGGCCCTCTGAGCGACATCCCGGAGAGTACTGCGTTTGCGACTCATTTCTATACCAACCCTTCGGTATTTCCTGCAAGCGATTGGGGCAATCGATTGCTGCAACCGCTTGCAGTATATTCTGCCAGACAGAATCCACTTTGTCAATAGGGATGCAATATCTGCATAAGGTATTAAAAATAAACACTTTATACTCAATTCAGCAGATTCGTGCGATCCCTGCAGTCAGAAAAGCTGACATCTCCTCGAATACCTGCTTCTGACTCGGGACCTCGATATGGGGCTCCAGAGAATATATGCCACCAAGTGGCCTGGCTTGCTGCCAGGCTCCGGATGGACGCGACTTGTCTTAACAGGAGTAGAACTATGACCACCCGTTTTCGCCTTTCCCACTGCAGGCTCATGCTTGCGGCGGTACTCTCGTCGGTATTTATCATGGGATGCCCCATGCCGCCTCAGACCGTCCCCTTCGTCGACCTTGAGCGTTACACGGGACTTTGGTACCAGATCGCGGCATATCCGCAGTTCTTCAGCCGTGGTCTGGTCGCAATCACGGCGCAGTACTCCCTGAACGAGGACGGCACGGTTGCAGTGTTCAACCGGGGACTTGAAGGAGACTTCGACGGGGAGGAGAGCACCATTGAGGGAACGGCGCGTGTCGTGGATGAAGAGTCCAACGCCAAGTTGGCCGTCCGGTTCGATTTCCCTCTCGGCCAACTGTTTGAAGGGGAGTACTGGATTATTGCCCTCGACGAAGCAGACTACACCTATGCCGTCGTCTCCGATTCCACGAAGCGCAGCCTGTTCATTCTCAGCAGGACTCCCAGCATGGATCAGCAGGTGCTGGACGACATCCTCGCCGACCTCGAAGCCCGAGGCTACGACCTGGATAAGCTGGAGTACACGCCACAGCAGGCCCCGTAGTTACTGCAGATGGCCCAAGTCTAAACAAGCACTTCGCTCGACAAACAGGCACCGTGCTTGCTGACACGCCCGCTACGTTAAACACCGCGGCAAACGCGCGTACGTGGCGCCGGTGAAGCGTTGGGAGTATGGTCAAAGCTAACACATGGGAGGATGGTACTCCTCCTCAACGGCGGGCATCTGGACACTCAGACGAACTGGCGCATGTAACGCAGACTCTTTTCCGCGATGGCTTCAGGGCCCGGATCGAAGATGAACACCTCGACGGACACGTAGCCCTGGTAATTCACGTCTTTCAGCGCTTGGAAGATCGGTTCGAAGTCCACCTCGCCGAAGCCGGGTCCTTCCAAGTTGGAGTCGTTGGCGTGGTAGTGGGCGAGGTGCTTGGCGTGCTTGCGGATTGTGGCCGGACGGCCTTCGGGTTCGTCGGTCATGGCCTTGGTGTCGAGCAGTAGCCGAAAGTTCGGGTGCGCGATGCGTTCGATCAGCGTAACAGTCTCCGCGGCCGACTTGCAGAAGTTCGTCTCGGACGGCGCGAGCGGCTCCATGCAGATAGTGACGCCGCGCTCTTCGAACGTGGGCAGGGCCTTCTCAAACACCTCGACAGCGCTGTCGAAGGCCTGCTGGTACGTCACGCCCTCCATGACGTTGCGTTGCTTGGGCGATCCAAAGATCATCACCTTGCCGCCAACGTCTCCGCAGAAATGTGCGAGGTCGACGAGATATTGCGCGGTGCGGTCACGCACGGCCCTGTCGGGGTGGGTCAGGTACATACCATCCGGGCCAACGAGGACCCAGTGGATTCCCAATATGTCGAGGTCCGCCTCCCGCGCATACTTCACGATGTTCTTGCGCGTGCTGTCGGGAATGTCCGTGACGTATTTCGAAAGGGTGAACGGAGCGATCTCCAGGCCGTCATATCCCGTCTTCTTCACGAAGTGAATCGTCCGCTCGATGTCTTCCCATTCCTTGAATATCTCGTTGCAGATGCCGAACTTCATGCTCTCTGGTTTTCCTTCACTTCATCCAGGGTTTCGTCCTGGTCTTCCTCGGGGCGATACACGCAGATGCGGTTTCCGCCCGCGCGTTTCGCTTGATACATCATCGCGTCGGTGAGATGGATGAACGATTTCAGACTGAGATCCTGCTGATACGTCATCAGGCCCATGCTCAGCGTGAGCTGCTCAAAGCCCTTGTCAACGAAGCCGCTGCGAATACGTTCGGCGATACGCAGGGCCTGTTCCTCGCCGGCCTCGGGGAGGATAACGGTAAACTCGTCGCCCCCATACCGGAAGCCCAGGTCAACATGTTCGCGCGTGCTCTGCATGACCACCTGGCCCACGGTCTGCAACACGCGGTCGCCTTCGAGGTGTCCCTTCCCGTCGTTGTAGCTCTTGAACTGGTCGATGTCGAACAGCATCATCGAAAGCGGATGCTTCTGACGGCGCGCGCGGTCGATTTCATCCTGCAACCGGTCGTAGAAGCACCGTTGGTTGTAGAGCCCCGTAAGGTTGTCTTTCACGGACAGCTCTTTGAGTTCCTGCTCCAACTGCTTTTGGCGGGTGATATCCTTGCAGATCGCGAGGATGGACCGCACCTTGGTGTCCGCGGCCATCACGGCGGACAGCGACACGTTCACCGGCACGGTGGTGCCGTTCTTGCGCACCAGTTCCGTTTCATAATCCTGCACGGTCGCGCTCTCGCCCAGCTTCCTGCGGATGAATCCCACCTCGTCTTCCCCTCCGGTATAGACCTGGGCGACCGGCACGTTTGTGAGTTCGTCCAACTTGTAACCGAGCATGCGCAGGGCGCCCTCATTAATGAACTCGATCCGGTTGTCCGGATTCGTCGTGACGATCGCATCGACGGTGCTGTGCAGCAGGCTCTCCAGATGCTGCTTCGTCGCCATCAGTTCCGCATTGAGGGTGGCGAGATGCGAGGCCGCTTCCTCGATCCGCTGCTCCAGCTTCTCCTGGTACAGGCGATTCTGGATGACCAGCGTGCGTTTCTCGAGCGCTCGTCTTGCCGCGATGCCGATTTCACTAAGGTTGAACGGCTTGACGACATAGTCGTCCGCGCCCGCGCGCATGGCATCGATGGCGTTGCCCACTTCCTGCATGGCGGTCACCACCACGATAGCCAGGTCTGGATCGGCCACCTTGGCTTGGCGGACCACTTCCATGCCGTGCATTTCGGGCATTCGGAGGTCGGTGATGAGAAGCGCGAAGGGTTGTACCTTGAGCAAATCCAGGGCCCGATAGGGTGACGTTTCCGACGTCACCGGGTACCCCTGCTCGGTCAAATGAGCCTGCATCACTCCAAGGATGCTTGGCTCATCATCTAGCAAGAGGATGGCATTTTCCACCTTGGATTCCCAACCCCGTTACGAAATACACTGCGAGGTCCCCTGCAGATGCAGAATCCCCCTCCCCGCGCCACAGGAGAAAAATGCCTGATTAGAGGTACTTCACCACGATTATCATGACCACGAAAGAACCCCATCCCGCATACTTCTGGAGGGGTGTGGCGAGTCTCGGATCGTCCTTCGCGACGCCCTTGCCCTTGAACAGACCTTCGATGCCCTTCTTTTCGGCCAGATTCTGGTCGCCGCTCTGGGCAAACGCCGGCTGCACGAAGGCGGACAAAAGGCACACCAGGACAAAGCAGAGCAGAACCGTGGCTACAACGCGCTTTGAAAACATTTTCCGTTGCTCTCCTTGTGATTGCAAGTCCATCTGAATTATACACTTCTGGCGGAGGAAACGCAATCCAATTCGCTCCAAATCAGTCTTCCAAGCGAATTCTTCGCTTTTCTTCCTGAGGATGCGGACGATATAGGGTCAGCACATTTCCAAGTATGCCCACCATCGCGCTCTCGCTACGCTCCACAATCTCCGCGGACAGCATCCGCTTCTCATCCTTGTGGTCGTTGAACTTCACCTTGATCAACTCGTGGGCAGTCAGATTCTCATCCACCGCCGCGATAAGGGCGTCCGTCACCCCTTGGTGACCCAGAAATACCAACGGCTTAAGGTGATGCGCAAGACTCCGCAACTGATCGCGCTGACCGGGAGTTAGGGGTTCCATGATTCCTCTTCAAGAGTCGTGAGTGAATGGCGGTTTAGCCTGGAGCCAGTATGCGGCTTCAGCGCGCGCGGAGTCAACCAGTGAGATGCGCCAGGGCGCAAAGAATGGGAAGTATGGGAATCATGGGACCTATGCGACGTGTGGGAGGGACTTCCGTGTCGGCCCCCACACACGGCACCCTCCAGACCACCGCACACAGCACGCCACCGAACACCGTCCGCCATCACACACCACCCGCCACTGAGCCCAGGTCTCTGCCACTACGGATTTCCCTCCCATCCTTCCCATAACTCCCGTCCATCCCATAATTCCCATTCTTCTCTCTCTGGAGACTGCCAACCCGCCTCGCCGCGCGTTACGCAGGCCCAGTTGTAGTCGCGGGTCGCTTCGTTATACTGTACGCACTTGTCGCGATAATTCACCCACAGCAAAGCCCTATGATCACTCCACAAGCCATCCTGAGCGTCCAGAACATCGTCCGAAGTTTCGGTGCCCAACCCGTCATCCGCGACATCTCGCTGACCGTCCACGAGGGCGACCGGATTGGCCTAATCGGCCGCAACGGCTCCGGTAAGTCCACGCTGCTCAGGATCATGGCCGGACAGGACCAGCCGGACGCGGGTCTTGTCACGCGCCGCCAGGGGTTGCGCGTACACCTCCTCGACCAACAGTGCCGGCTCGATCCGGCCTTCACTATCGGACAAGTCTTGGAAGGCGCGGCTCGTGATGTGCGCGACCTTCTCGACCGCTACCATGCCCTTTCCGCACGTATGGCCTCCTTGGCTCACGACGACCCGGCCCACGACCGGCTCACGGAGGAACTGGCATTCCTCCAGCACGAAGTCGAACTCGCCGACGCCTGGCACCTCGACGAGGACATCAAGCGCGTGACCGTCGCGCTGAACCTGCCCGCACACGACCGGATTCTGTCTTCGCTATCCGGAGGCGAACTGCGCCGCGTGGACCTCGCCGCAAACCTCGTCCGCCATCCGGACGTGCTCTTCCTAGACGAGCCCACCAACCACATCGACGTACCCAGCGTCCGCTGGATGGAAGACTTCCTTGCGCGGTATGAAGGCAGTTGCGTGCTGGTCACGCATGACCGCTACTTCCTCGATCGCGTCGTGAACCGGATCGTCGAGTTGGAGCACGGCACGCTGCTCGGCTACGAAGGCAACTACGAGCGCTTCCTCGAATTGAAGGCCATGCGCGAAGTGCACGAGGCGCGCTCAGAAACCAATCGGCTCTCAACGATGCGGCGCGAGTTAGCCTGGCTCCGGCGCGGACCCAAAGCGCGCAGCACCAAGCAGAAGGCCCGCATCGACCGCTATTACGAACTCGAAGACCAGGGACCGCCCGAGCAGCATCGCATGTTCTCCTTCGAGATTCCCCAGCCTCAGCGGCT
The DNA here is from genome assembly GCA_020849535.1 of Candidatus Hydrogenedentota bacterium. Taxonomy (GTDB): domain Bacteria; phylum Hydrogenedentota; class Hydrogenedentia; order Hydrogenedentales; family SLHB01; genus JAHDWY01. The sequence continues at coordinate 13,334 of JADLGB010000074.1, read as the reverse complement.
CGGCAAGCAGATCCTGGAGGCGCAAAAGCTGTGGAAGAAGATGGGGGAGAGGCTCCTCTTCCGCGACCTCTCGCTCATCATGCAAAAAGACATGCGCGTCGGTCTCATCGGCCCCAACGGCAGCGGTAAGACCACGCTGCTGCGCGTCCTCATGGGCGAAGAGCCCGCCGACCGCGGACACATCATCCACGGAGAAAACACGCAGTTCCTCTATGTCGACCAGAGCCACGAGGAAATTAATCCGGAGAACTCAATCCTCAAGCACGTGTCCAACGGCGTGCGCGAGTTGGACGTCAACGGCCGCCGTGTCCACGTGCCGGCGTATCTGGAGGCTTTCCTCTTCGACCGCGCCGCCATCATGGGTCCCATGAAGAACCTCAGCGGCGGTGAGCGCAACCGGCTCGACATCGCCAAGAAGCTCCTCAAGGGCGGCAACTTCCTGGTCTTCGACGAACCCACCAACGACCTCGATCTCGCCACACTTCGCGTGCTCGAAGAGTCAATCCTCGCGTTCGACGGTTGCGCGCTCATTGTCAGTCACGACCGCTATTTCCTCAACCGGGTCTGCACGCACCTCTTCGTGTTCGAAGGCGACGGCAAAGTCGTATTCATCACCGGCAACTACGACGATTACCTCATCTACAAAGAGCGCCAGGCCGAGGCCGCGCCGGAGTCTGCAGCCAAACCATCGCCTCCTCCGAAGGCGGAGAAACCTGCCCCCGCTCCTGACGCCAAACCCCGCCGCCTCTCCTGGAAAGAGCGGAGAGAACTCGAAGGCATGGAGGACGCCATCCACACCGCCGAGGCGGAAGTCGCCCGCGTGGAAACCCTCGTCAACGACCCCACCCTCTACCAACGCGACTACAAGGCCGCCCAGGAAGCCCTCGCCCAACTCGACCGGGCCCGCGCCGCCGTCGAACGCCTCTACCACCGCTGGCAGGAACTGGAAGCCTTGCAACAGGCCTAGGTTATAGCACCTGCAGCTAGCCGCCGCGCCACGGGCCAAGCAAGCGCAAAGTGCTTGCACCACCCGTCCGAGCAGTCCCATCCGTCCGATCCGTCCCATTCTTCTCCCCACCCCCTTGCATTTTCGAGCCACTTCGAATATTATGTTCTCGAAGTCCTTCGAAACCTGGAGCGCCACCATGAAACCTCGCGCCACGCACCCGCTACCCTCCGAAACCGAACTGCGCATCCTCAAAATCCTGTGGGAGCGGGGGACCGCCACCGCCAAGGCCATCCACGAGCAGCTCAACGCGGGGGCCGCGAAGCCCCGCGTGGTCACCACAACGATGAAACTCCTCGAAATCATGATGGGCAAGCGCCTCGTCAAACGCGACGAATCCACCTGGCCGCACCAGTACCGCGCATGCGTCGCGCGCGACGCGATCCTCGGCCGCCTCGTCACCCAGACCTTGAACGACGTCTTCGACCAAAGCGCCAGCCAGTTCATGCTCGCCGCCCTCGAATCCGGCGCCGTCAGCCCCGGCGACATCGCCGAGATCAAAACCATGCTCGAAACCTACGAAGGGAAGCGCAACGATGCGCAGTGATTGCCGTGTAAGTAGCCCACGGGATCGCGGCCGCGCCGCCTATGGAGTGCGGTGGCTTGCCGCCGCTTTCACCAAGCAGGCTTGCCTGCGCCGAGCCGCCACAACATGCACCGCAGTCCGAACCCAACGCGAGACACCCTGCGACGCGCACGCCGCTCTTCAGTACCGCCTCGCTCTCCGAGCGCGGCGGCACAGCGCTGTGGAACCGTGGGGCACTCCACCTTGGGCGACAGCTGCACGATGGCAAAGTCTTGTGCTCGCGCGCTCGGAGAGCGAGCGAGTACCAGAGGCGACCCAAGCGCTGATCTCGACCTCCGCTGGAAAGGAGCCCAAACATGCCTAGCCATATCTTCTCCGAAGCCTGGGCCGAACTCGCGGGCTCGGTGGTGGTCAGTCTCCTCTGGCAGGCGACCCTCATCGGCGTGCTGGTGACCGTGGCGTTCGCCGCCACACGCGGGCGCTCCCCAAACCTGCGTTACGCGCTAGCCTGCGTGGGGTTACTTCTTATCGCAGCACTGTTGCCCGCGAACTTCGCGTGGCTCGCCACGCGCGACACGTCAGTGTCGCCCCCCGCCACGCAAGCGGCCGTCGATCCTTCGCCCGCTCTGGCAACGCCAGAGCCCGCGTTCTCCCCGTCCGATCGGTCCGATCCGTCCGATCCGTCCGATTCCTCCTCCCCCAACCGCCCCGCCCGCCCGCAACTCTCCGCCGCGCAGTGGTACCACCTCTGCCTGCCCTGGCTGGGCCGCCTGTGGGCCGTGGGCATCGTCTGCTTCGCGCTGTACGATCTCGCCGGGCTATTCGCCCTGCGGCGGTTGCGCGCGAAATCCCAGGCCGTCGGCGAAGACATCGCCGCGCTCGCGCGCCGGGTCCAGGAACGCCTCGGCGTTCACGCACGTGTGCAAGTCCGCTGGCTGGCGGGGATTTCGTCCGCCTTGGTGACCGGCTTCTTTCGCACTGTTATCCTGCTGCCCGCGTCCATGGCCACTCGCATGACGCCCGACGAGATCGAAGCCATCCTCGCCCACGAGTTCGCCCACATCCGCCGTTGGGACCTGTGGGTCAACGCGTTCCAACGCGTCGTCGAAGCGCTGCTGTTCTTCCACCCTGTCGTGTGGTGGCTCTCCAAGACCATCCGCGCCGAACGCGAACTCTGTTGCGACGAACTCGCCCTCCGCGCCTACCCCAACCGCGCCCAATACGTCCGCGCCTTGCTCACCCTCGCCGAGACTGCCCAACAAACCCAAGCCCTCGCCCTCTCCAGCCACGGCGGGAATTTGGTCCGCCGCGTCCGAAGCATCCTTCTGCGGATTGATGAAAGGAACCAACCCATGCAAGGCCGAATGATTACGTCTATCGTGGCTTTGACCACCGTCGTGCTGCCGCTGCTTGTCGCCTTTGTATCCAGTGTGTCCAGCGCCCAGGAACTACCCGAACGCGTCCTGTACTTCCCGGAGGACCGCTCGGTCGGCACCGTTCAAGGGCGTTGGGCTCAGCAAGACTACGGGGAGGTCCCGTGGCGTCCAGACCACAACGCTGGCTGGACGAACCTGGGCGATGCCCGGGGATTAGTGACAGTTCCCGAAAACGTCGTCGTGAAACTCACCGTCGCGGGCCGCGACCTCTCGTATCTTCTGGACCTCGATCCTGATGCGGTCTTCTACCTCGATTGCCGATTCAAAGAGCTGACCAACGACGATGTCGCACCCATCGCGGCGCTAACAGGGCTTCGTGCGCTGGACCTCAGCGACAATCCAGGCCTGACCGGCGAGGCCCTTGGTCAATTGGGCGGGCTGCAAGAATTGGAATGGCTGGATTTTGATCGCACTCCGATAAGTGACCTTCCTCCTGGCGCGATCGAGCAGTTCCCAAACCTGAGGTACATTGCCGGCCACTTTCAGCACTATGCCGACGACGTACTCCGGCAGTTGGGCGGCTTGCCGGAAATTGAGTATGTCTGTATCAAGGCGGGCGTGGTCACGGCGGACGGCCTGCGTCATCTCGGCGGCAAATCAACGCTGCGCGGTCTCGTCCTCGACAACGTAGAACTGACGGACGAAGCGCTGGCCGCATTGGACTCCGTACCCAACCTCGTTTACCTGGACCTGCGCAAGAATCCGTCGCTTACAGATGAAGGATTGAGACACCTCGCGGCGCTCCCCAACCTGACACACCTCAATTTGGAGAAGTGCCAAATCACCGACATAGGCGTGGCGCACCTCGTCAACAACCGTGCATTGCAGGAGATCTATCTGTCCAACACGCCCGTGACCGAAGCCAGTCTTGTCTCTCTCTCCGCGCTGCCTGCGCTTCAGACGGTCAAGCTCGTGGAAACCAGCGTGACCGAAGCGCAGGCAGCCGAATTCACCGCCAAACTCGCGTCCCGTACCGGGGTCCCCGTGCCCCCGCAACAATCATCCAATCCCGACGCCCCGAAAGTAGGTATCGTCATGAGCCACTTCACCGCAACGGGTCCGCATCGGATCGAACGCCCATACGGGTACTCGAATCAGGTCAGTAGCGAGGCAGCGCGCGCCTTCGACGAGGCGAATTATGATGTATACGCGGTCATCGAACCGGGAACCCAGTTAATGGGCGAGTTACCCGGCATCCTTCGCGAGAATGGACTGACCGACAAGACGGTCGATGGATTTAATCCCAATGCCCTGGGGCGGTTAGATGCCATCTTCCTCTGTGGTTGCTCGAATATGAGAAACGAGATGCTGGAAGCGCTTGATGTCACCATCCAACAGGGCGTTGGTTTGATTTATGTGGGCACTTTGGGAACCTTGACTCCGGGTGAGTCTGATCCGGCAGTTGAAAAGCTCACCGGGCTGCAAGATTCTCTGTACACGTGGCAGGGTTTCCGTGATTCGGCCTGTCCCGTCATCGAGAGGCATCCAATTCTGGGCGACATGGCTGTAGGTTCGCTGTTCAACCTAAATACACTCAATGGATCGCGGGCGGAGTTCGGCACCCTGCAAGACGCGACCGTTCTCATAGATGCACCGGCAGACTATCCTGACAATTACCCGGTACTCTACGTCCGAAACCACGGCCAAGGCCGAATTGTCGGATGCCAATGGCACCGCCCCTTGCAACCCGGCATTCCGTTCCCTGGCTACACGTTCTACATCCGCGCGCTGAACTGGGCCGCCCACCGCGACCCGGACGCTGTGTGGTGAACGCGCTGGGCTTTTTCGACTTCAGGACGGTTTTGGCAATCGATCATGGTAGGTTGCCCGCTTATCGGCTTTGGTGCTCCCCTCACCCTCGGCCATTCCCGGCGACCGCCCATGGCGCTCTTCAGTACTCGCTCGCTCGCCGAGCGCGCGAGCACAAGACGTCGCCCTCGCACAGAGACTGCACAAGGTCACGTCACATTCGTTGCCATAGCGGCGTGCTGGTGGCCGTGGCTCTTGCGCTCACGCGCGGGCGCTCCCCAAATCTGCGTTACGCGTTGGCCTTTGTGGGTCTGCTCCTCATCGCAGCGCTGTTGCCCGCGAACTTCGCGTGGCTCGCCACGCGCGACGCTTCAGTGTCGCCCACTGCCACCACGCAAGCGGCCGCCGATCCTTCGCCTGCTCTGGCAACGCCAGAGCCCGCATTCTCCCCGTCCGATCAGTCCGATCGGTCTGATCCGTCCGATTCTTCCTCGTCCGCCATCAATGCCCCGGACGCTGGCGAAGACGCTATGAAAGACGGGGCCCTGGCCACGATTCGCGCCGCCGAGCAAGCATATCAATTCGCACATGTGACCGCGCGTATGACCGTGTTGGAGCCAAACGAAGGCGGCACCTTGGTGGAGTCGGGCGAGTTCATACAGACAGATGGCAACATCGGATCCCGCGTGTCCCTGCAATTTGACTGCCTGGTAACCGGACGCATCGGAATGAGCAGATATCCATTCCAGGAACGCGCCAGCGTCGACGGCCGCGATCTGCGTTACCTTGAATACGGCCAGCGCAAAACCGGGCAGTTCGTGCCAAGTCGCGGAGAGGTTCTGCCACAGACCCGACTTGATAAACTCAACTTCACTCTATTGCGCGGCGGGATTGGCATGTTTCTCCCAGCCTATTCAGGTTGCGGACTATCCGCATACCTTGAGCTCATTCCACCGGAAATGCCTTCATGGAGGGTACTGGAGTCCACAGAATCGAACTTGGTCATTTGGGTTCCGACGCATGACACGAGAGAAGAGCACGGACAGAACCTCCACAGCTTCGTCATTGGTCTCGACCTCACCAAAGCGGGCAACATCACGCGTTGGGAAGAATGGTTCGACTATGACGGATTGAATCACCTGCTTCTTAAGACGCTTGGCGCTAGTGACTTCAAGCAGGTGGACGGACATTGGTTTCCCGTCTCCCTGACGGTAGACACGGTCGATGAAGACCTCCGTACCCGAACGCGGAAGATCCAGCGGCGTGAAATCATCGAATACACATGGAGCGACGTGAATACGAAACCTGAGGCAGAAGATTTTCGAATCGAGTTTCCACCGAAAGTTCCCGTGGAAGAGTATGAGTGGGGCAAGGCGCTTTATCGCTTTGTTACCGGCAATACCAACTAATGAACCGAGCATATAGATAGGCCAAGGCTGACAAGTGAAACCAAGCGTTCCTGCTACACGAGGTGTCTCCAGGCATACATAGCACCTTCATCTCCCAAATCTGGGCCGAACTCGCAGCCTCATTGTCCACCGGACGCTCTTCAGTACTCGCTCGCTCGCCGAGCGCGCGAGCACAAGACTTCAACCTCGCACAGCGACTGCGCAATATCACGTCACATTTGTTTCCATAGTGCCGTGCCGCCGCGCTCGGAGAGCGAGGCGGTACTAGAGGCGGCCTCCCAGGATGACCGTAAGCGTTGGTGGGTGTATGATGAGGGGGATCGACTTATAGACAGACCGCACTTTCTTGTCCTCCGCTGACCAATGCGCATATAGTCTACTCGTGATGTTCATGCCGGGTTAACACCCCACGAGGGGAGGGCTATGAGCACGAAGACACGTTCGCTCATGATTCCAGTTTGGACGACTCTGCTCGTCGTTTTGACCATCGTCTTTATAGCGCTATTTCACGCCGCGCTCACACGCCCAACCGCTCAAGCGGAAGTGCGCAACGAAGAATCCACCCGCGCGCTCTTCGAAGCATTCCTCATGTCCGAGCGGTCCTTGACCATGTTGCCCGGCAATATGGACCTGGGTTGGAAGGACATCCCCACGTTGTTGAAGCTCGCCGAGGACACGTCGCTCGTCGATACAAAGAACAGGACCTTCGGGCGCATGCTACTGACAGAGATCCCCGCGAAGCCGTTCACGGGCGACCCGCAGAGTTGGGCCGTTAGGGGAATGATTTCGCTGTGGGTAATCGAGGGCATTCGGTGCGGGTATGGCGCCTCCTTCCGGCCCCCGCTGTACGGATTCTGTTTCAAAGATGACCTGACGCAAGCGCAGTGCGAAGCATCAGACATAATCCACAAGGAAGCGCTGGCGGCCTATCAGAAATGGTGGGATGCCGTTAGGGAACTGCCCATCGAAGAAGCGCCCGTCATTGACCCGTTGCTGGGAACCGGTCTTCGATGGTGCGTCCCTCAGCAGCCGCGGCCACCCACTGCGGCGTCGAGCCAACCCGAACCTCGCCCTGACGCCGCCGTCCCAGCCTCCCCGATCACGGGTCTGCCCGAGCCCCCCTTTACGATCGAAGAAGTAGCCGCATACCACCACGAGAAGACCGGCACAGACTTGCCAATCGACAAGCTCAAGCAGCTCTACACGAACATCGTGTTGCACGATTACGGCAAAGGTGGAGACATCAGCGGCATAAAGGACGACGCCCGCCGCGCACTGGCCTTCGAGCAGGACCAACTGACGCGTCTGCAACTCTATCTGGGTCTGTCCGACGGCTACTATGTCCAACCGGACACTCCGTGGCAGACACAAAGGAAGAACCTGGCACGAGTGCTCCTCACAGGACTACGCGAAGTACTGCAACTGGACCTTCCAGATGAGCCACCTAAGATACCAACGGCATCCTTCTACGATATCCACGTTCCAGGTCCGAATCGCGAGAGGGTCATGCAGAAGTTCCAAAAGAAGCACGATGAAGAGATTGCGGCCCAACAGAAGGCGCGCAAGATACGCGATTTGATTGACTGCAGAACGAGGTTCACACGTAGGCTGATTTCCGAGTACAACTACCGCGAGCGCTCCCCGGCTGCGTATGAGGAACTCTACAACCTCGCGCTCGAATATCTCGGAGACGAGACCACCGCAAAGCAACTGCGGGAAGCGGCGGAATCCTATCAGGGATTGAAGTCGCCCGTCCCAATAATCCGCCTTCCCAGTGGCAACGAGAAGAAGCAGACTACTCCGGCGGCAGCGCTGAGTCAGGACCGTGTCAACGCGTTGGAGCTAATACGCGCAGGCGAAGGGAGCTTTCGCAACGCCCAGTTCAAGATGGAATCGCAGGTATACCAGCGGTCCCCCGAGGGTGAACTCGTCGCTTCCGATCAGTTTTCAAAGGTGGAGGGGTTGATCGCTCCGGGTGTTCGCGCACGGTATCACGTAGAGTTCGAAGCAGCAGTTCCAGCGGTAGTGAAACGTGAAAGCAAATTAGAACTGTCTACCAGCCACGACCGCATGGAAGTCAGTTTCGATGGGACGACACAGACTGTCAGGTCTGACTCGCTGCAAGAAAGCACATCAACCACTCCCCGTTCGTGGCAAGGACAGCGCGGATACATTGCGCTGTTCTCTAACCGCCTGACTCACGTGCTCCCGTTGTACGAGGCCATGGGGTTGTCCGCCTACCTCGCGACCATCCCTGATGAAGCCCCGGAATGGAAGATTGTGCCATCCGACGACGCAAGCCGGTTGACGGTCTGGTTTCCTCGCGCAAGCTATGTCCCCGAGGGTCTGCAGGACAAGATGAGTTATCTCGTCACACTCGACCTCGCGCGCGGAGGCAACATCGTTGATTGGAAGTGGTATTTGGACTATGACTCCGAGCGCCCGCAACTCATGGCCGCCCTGGAAGACGTTCGCCTGGAGCAGATTGAGGGTGTTTGGCTTCCGGTACACTTCATTCAGCGCGAATACAGATACGATCCTGCAAGCGCCGGTAACAGCGTCCAGGAGGAAACAAGAACCGCAATTGAGTGGAGCCACGTAAACGCCGAACTCGACCCCGACGCGTTCCGCATCGTTTATCCCGTCCTTCCCGAAAGTTACTGGATTCTCGCGCACCTCGTGTTGCCGAAGGACTGGTCGCCAACTCAACAACTCGAAGTATTGGAGACCGTCACAGACTATCAGCAAATTGCCAGTACGGAGATGGGCAAGAGCCGCTACGCGTGCCGATTTGTCATCCCAAGCAACATGTGGGAACACGTGATCGATGGAGTACGCGCTGCGGGGAGAGGCGTGAGCACGTACACGGACGAAGACACCGCATCGTTCGATGAGCGGTTCCCCAAGCAGGAGTCATGGTGGAAGGACAGCGAGGGGAATCCCGTAACGCTGGAATGGTGGAATCCGGAATCAGTCCACACCCCGAAGCGAATAGGGTGGCAGGAACATTGGCCAAATACGCCGAGGAAGTGGGTCACGACATTGTACGGGCAAGTCGACACCGGTGACACCCTGGTCTACGTCCGGGTGTGGACTGATTGATCGTCCTTGATGTCTTGGCTAGACACAAGATCATGGCAATGCTGCGCCGCCCATGGCGCTCTTCAGTACTCGCTCGCTCGCCGAGCGCGCGAGCACAAGACCTCAACCACGCACAGCGACTGTAGAATTTCACGTCACCTGCGCTTCCGCAGCGCTGTGCCGCCGCGCTCGGCGAGCGAGGCGGTACCAACAGGCAGAAGACTTCGCATGGCAAGCGCAGAGGGTCCGCCCCAACAGGCGGACCCTCTGTTTGCACACAAGTCTCAGTCCGTGCTCGTCCGTGTCCGTCCGTGCATGTCCGTGTCCTATCCGATACTCGCGCCGATGCCCCGTGCGGAGTTTCCATTGCACGGCGCCTCGCCATCCTCCGAGTATTTCAGGAACTCCACATGACCGTCCATGTACAACACGTTTGACCCGCCGGGGATGTGGCTGAAGTCAACGCGAGAGATATCGACGGAGACCGTCACGATGTCAAAATAGATCCAGATATCCGACTGCGCTTTTGCGCTGCCCGCGGGGTTGTTGATATCCGTAATCATGAACCGTTCGATCCCTTCCCGGAACCGGTTCACCGAAGCGCCGCCGCCATTGCCATAGTCGCCCGTGTCGGGCCGCCCCACGGCGACGGCCGCATCGCTCAGGTCCAGGCTCCCGAGGATGGCATCCTCCGTCGCCTCGCTGGGCCAACCGTTCAACGTGCGCGCGGCCACGTTCCACAACACCGACTGCAGGCACATGTTCCCCGTTCCCGCGGGAAACCCAACTGATTCGCCATCGATAACGCGGTCATCCGCCTCGCACTGATCGAAGATATACCCGAAGTACAAGTAGCTGTCTTGCCCGGCCCGGCTGCCCTTGTCGTCGGTACCCTCACACACCTTGTGGAAATAGGTCGCGCCCCCTTCGGTGGTCCACGCGTCCGTGGTCAACGTGGCGTCCGACGGGCAGACGATGACCGCCGGGTCCGTAAGGTACTCGGGATAGATCTCCCGGGGGTCCGGCATCGGCTCAAATACATTCTCCGTAGCCGTCGGCACGGCGGTCTCGACGGACGCGCTGTCCGTAAACGCCTCGCAATCGTAGGAAGGCGCCTCGAAATCCGCATACATCGGCGGGAACGTCTCGCCCTTGGACTCGTTCGCATACATCTTGAACACAATTCCCATTTGCTTCAGATTGTTCTGGCAACTCGCCCGCCGTGCCGCCTCGCGCGCCCGCGCCAGCGCCGGCAATAGTATCGCCGCAAGAATTCCGATAATGGCGATGACCACCAACAGCTCGATCAAGGTAAATCCGTGTTTCGCGTGCTTCATCATGATTGCTCTCCTAAGATTGGAACGCACAGCACACCCCTGCAACAGAACTACTCAGGACAGTCGGGTGGTTTGACCAGTGGAAACGCGGAGCCGCATCCAGATAAAGACGTCCTCGTAGGCGCCTTCCCTTGCACGCGGGAAAACGCTGTCCCACTCGGATACGTGACATTTGCCACCACTAAACCAGCCTTGCACCATGCAGTCTATAGCAAAGGGCGCGATTTGTCCAGACACTCCCCACAAGGCAATCGCACCAAGACAGGCGGCAACGCACTGAACGTCACGCGCGTTTCCGCCATGTTGGTCACCCTACGGTGCGGCTTCACGCGAAATCCAGGACGATCCCATACAGTAGGGCGGGATTTGTTCCCGCCCTCTTCGCGTGGAGGGAATCGCTGTTGGTTCGCTCAAGAGCCGGCAGGGATGCCGGCGCTCCCAGTAGGGCTTCCCAAATACATAGGTCCAGGGTGGGTTTCCCTCCCGTTTGCGAGTCGAAAGACAAGAGGGCGGGAACAAATCCCGCCCTACTCAATGCTCGCCACCTCGTTCGGCAGTGTGCCGAAGCCCAATGCGTGTTAAGGCCGAATTCCGCCGTTGAATAGGGCTGACACCGTCTTTCGCGCAGGCTTTGCGCGCCGAGATTCTCATCTCCGCCGAGATTCTTATCTCGGCAGCGGATCACGGTGTTTGTCACTAGCCCGTTGAGCGGTGTCAACTGCTGGATTTAGGTTAAGTACGATTGCCCTGACACTCCCCAGTGGCGGCGCGTCCTTCGCTTTCGTTACAATACGCGTCTGGTGCAGGCAACTGGCAGCCATGCGGCCGCGGTCTCGCTTACAAGAAAAACCCTCTCGTCTGGAGTACGATTCAATATATGCCGCCGAAGAAGAAGTCCGTGCAAGACGCTATTATCATCAAGGGCGCGCGCGAACATAACCTCAAAAACCTCACCATCAGCATCCCCCGGGATAAGCTGGTGGTCATCACCGGCCTGAGCGGGTCGGGCAAGTCCAGCCTCGCATTCGACACCATCTACGCCGAGGGCCAGCGCCGCTATGTGGAGAGCCTCTCCGCGTATGCGCGCCAATTCCTCGAACAAATGGAAAAACCCGACGTCGACTATATCGAAGGACTGAGCCCGGCGATCTCCATCGAACAGAAAACCACCCACCGCAACCCGCGCTCGACGGTCGGCACGGTCACCGAGGTCTACGACTACCTGCGCCTGCTTTTCGCGCGCATCGGGAAGCCGCACTGCTACTCCTGCGGCAAGCCTATCCAGGCGCAGTCGCCCCAGGCCATCGTCGATTCCATCCTCGCCCTGCCCGAAGGCACGAAGATCCAGCTTCTCGCGCCCGTCATCCGGCAGCGCAAGGGCACGTATCAAAAAGTCTTCGACGACATCAAGCGGCAGGGATACTCGCGCGTCCGCGTCAATGGTGAGTTTCGCACGCTCGACGAGAAGATCGAACTGGAACGCTACGTCAAGCACGACATCGACGTGGTCGTCGACCGGCTCGTGGTCAAGGAGGGCATCGCCCGCCGCGTGACCGATTCCGTCGAAACCTGCCTCAAGCTTGCGGAAGGCATCATCCGAATCTGGCGCGAAGCGCCGGACAAGACGGTCTCCGAAGTTCTCCAGAGCGAACACCTCGCCTGCGTCGATTGCGGGATCAGCTTCGAGGAACTGGCGCCGCGCATGTTCTCCTTCAACAATCCGCACGGGGCCTGCCCGCAATGCACCGGGCTCGGCACCACCATCGAAGTGGACCCCGACCTCGTCGTGCCTGACCCTGACCTCTCGATCGATGGCGGCGCCGTGCGGCCGTGGTCCATGCGCCGCGTGCTGGATGCCATGTACCGCCGCGCACTGCTCTGCGTCACGCGCCACTACAAGCAGGACCCGCACACCCCGTGGCGCAAGCTGCCCGACGACTTCAAGGACATCGTACTCTACGGATCGCGCGGCGAGCAGGTGGATTTCTCGTACTCCAATAATCGCAAGACCGTCGAGATGTGGCGGCCCTTCGAGGGTGTCATCCCCAACCTCGAGCGCCGCTACAAGGAAACGGATAGCGCCAAGGCGCGCGAGATGATCGATCAGTTCATGGCGTCCAAGCCATGCCACGCATGCAAGGGCGCCCGCCTGAGGCCCGAATCCATCGCCGTCACAATCGGTGAACGCAGCATCCTCGACGTAACGGCCCTCTCCATCGGCGAAGCACTGCAATACTTCAACGGCCTGAATCTGTCCAAGACCGAGCGGCTCATCGCCGAGCGCATCCTCAAAGAAATCCGCGAACGCCTCGGCTTCCTCGTCAATGTCGGCCTGGACTACCTCTCCCTTGAACGCAACGCCGGCACACTGTCCGGCGGCGAGTCGCAGCGCATCCGGCTCGCCACACAGATCGGAGCGGGCCTCATGGGCGTACTCTACGTCCTCGATGAGCCCAGCATCGGCCTCCACCAGCGCGACAATCAGAAACTCATCTCCACCCTCGTCCGCCTGCGCGATCTCGGCAATACCGTCATTGTCGTCGAGCATGATGAGGAAACCATCCGCACCGCCGACTACGTGATCGACCTCGGGCCCGGCGCGGGCGTCCATGGCGGCCACGTGGTCGCCGAGGGTCCGCCCGCGCAGGTCATGAAGTCGAAGAACTCCTGGACCGGCAAGTTCCTCAAAGGCACTTTCAAGATCCACGTGCCCAAACAACGCCGCAAGCCCAACAAGAAAAGTCTCGTGATCCGGGGCGCGCAGCACAACAACCTCAAGAACATCGATGT
>JADLGB010000073.1 GCA_020849535.1 Candidatus Hydrogenedentota bacterium | reverse complement strand
GCTTGGCGATTCTACCGGTTTCGAGGACGATTTCCTCAGACCCGATAGGGATGGAGAGACGTTCTACCATTGTTTTCCTTTTTCTCCGTGTTTGATGGAACGTCTCCCACAACGTTCCAGGCGTCACTTGTATGGTTACTTGTTATTCGTTCTTACTTTCTCAGGCCGAGCGCCTTGACAATCGCACGATAGCGCTCGACATCGTTCGCCCGGACGTAGTTGAGGAGGTTGCGGCGCTGGCCGACCAGCTTGAGCAGACCGCGGCGGCCACCGAAATCCTTCGGGTGCGCCTTGAAGTGCTCGGTGAGGTCGTTGATGCGCTCGGTGAGCAGGGCGATCTGCACTTCCGCGGAGCCCGTGTCGCCTTCGTGTGCGCCGTGCGTCTTGATGATCTCTTGCTTGCGTTCTTTCGTGACTGTAGACATAACCACCGTTTCCTTTCGGTTCACCCGGCCCCAGTTCGGCATCGGTGACTTGCACGCCCGAGCGCCGGGTACTATGTAGTGGGCGCCGCCAACCGTGGCGGCGCCCCAAATCCACGTTTACTTGTCTGTCAGCGCGGCCAGACCGGGAAGCTCTTTCCCTTCGAGCATTTCGAGGGAGGCTCCGCCGCCGGTCGACACGTGCGACATCTTTCCTTCCAGGCCATACTGGGTGACCGCGGCCGCGGTGTCGCCGCCGCCAATCACGCTCGTGATGTTCGGCGAACTGGCCAGGAGATTCGCGATGGCCTTGGTGCCCACGCTGAACTTCTCCATCTCAAACACGCCGACCGGACCATTCCACACCACGGTCTTGGCCTTCTTGATGACGTCGCAGAACTGTTCGAGCGTCTTGGGGCCGATGTCGAGGCCCTGCCAGCCCGGCTCGATGTCGCCGAGACCAACCACTTTCGTGTTGGCGTCGTTCGAGAACGCGTCGGCAACGACCGTGTCCACGGGAAGGAGCAAGGCAACGCCCTTTTCCTTCGCCTTGGCCAGGACGGTCTCGGCGACCTCGATACCGCCTTCGTCGAGCAGCGAGTTGCCGATCTCGTAGCCCTGGGCCTTCATGAAGGTGTAGGCCATGCCGCCGCCGATGACCAGGGTGTCCACCAGGTTCAGCAGGTTTTCGATGACCGTGATCTTGTCCGATACCTTGGCCCCGCCCAGAATGGCCAGCAGCGGACGGTCCGGGCTGTTCAACACCCGGCCGAAATACTCCATTTCCTTGGCGACCAGGAAGCCCGCCGCGCTCTGCGGCAGGAACTTGGTCACGCCTTCCGTCGAAGCGTGGGCGCGGTGTACGCTGCCGAACGCGTCGCTCACGTAGACGTCGCCGAGCTTCGCGAGCTGTTTCGACAGCTCAGGATCGTTCTTCGTTTCGCCCTTCGTGAAGCGCGTGTTCTCGAGCACGACGATGTCGCCGGGCTGCATCGCGTTCACGGCGGCTTCCACTTCAGGACCCACAATATCGTTCACTTTCGTGACGTTTCCGCCCACGAGTTCGCGGAGGCGGTCGGCGATGGGGTCCATGTGCAGGGTTTCGTTCTTCTTGATGATCTTGGCCTTTTCCTCTTCGGTCTCGGCCTTCTTGGGGTCGCCGGGGCGGCCCAGGTGCGACATCAGAATCAGCTTGCCGCCGTTCTGGCGCACGAAGTTGATGCTCTGCAAGGCGGCGCGAATACGCGTGTCATCGCGCACCGTGCCGTCGGCATTCTGAGGGACGTTGAAGTCCACGCGCATGAGGACGCGTTTCCCCTTCACGTCCAGGTCTTGAATCGTCAGTTTATTCATGACTGTGTTCCCGCCACCGCTCTTAGTGAAACGGCCCCGCGCGGGTGACCGCACGGGGCCGTGGGTTTCCTTACGCCATCTTCTTGAAGAGGTCAACGCACCGGTTCGAGTAGCCCCACTCGTTGTCGTACCAGGACACGACCTTGATGAAGTTGTCGCCCATGACCGACGTGAGCAGCGAATCGAAGATGCTCGAGTACGGGTTGCCGATGATGTCGCTCGACACGATCGGGTCTTCGCAGTACTGCAAGATACCCTTCAACGCTCCTTCGGAGGCCTTCTTCATCGCCGCGTTGATGTCCTGGGCCGTCGCCGGCTTCTCGAGTTCGGCGACCAGGTCCGTCACCGAGCCGTCCTGCACCGGGACGCGCATCGCGATGCCGTCCAGCTTGCCGGCCAGCGCCGGGAGCACCTTGCCGACCGCGCGGGCCGCACCCGTCGTCGTCGGAATGATGTTCGTCGCGGCGGTACGGGCGCGGCGCAGGTCCTTGTGCGGCATGTCCAACACCTTCTGGTCGTTGGTGTAGGCGTGGATCGTGGTCATGAGACCGCGCTTGATGCCCCAATTCTCCTGGAGCACCTTGGCCATCGGGGCCAGGCAGTTCGTCGTGCAACTGGCGTTCGACACGACCACGTCGGAGGACTTCAGCGTGTCATCATTCACGCCCATCACGATGATGGCGTCGATCGCGTCCTTCGGGGGCACGCTCAAGAGCACCTTCTTCGCGCCGGCCTGAACGTGCAGGAGGCACTTCTCTTTCGTCGTGAACACGCCGGTGGACTCGAGGATGAGGTCCGCACCCAGGGCTTTCCACGGCAACGCGGAGGGATCCTTCTCAGCCATAACCTTGATGGTTTTGCCGTTGACGACGATCGCGCCCTCGGTGGCCTTGACATCGCCTGCGTACACACCGTTGGTGGAGTCGTACTTGAGCAGGTGGGCCAGCGTCTTCGGGTCGGTCAGGTCGTTGATGCCGACGACTTCGAAGTCATTGCCCGCCATGAGCAGTTTGAACACGTTACGGCCAATCCGGCCGAACCCATTGATCCCGATTTTTGTGGCCATTTCCCCTGGTTCCTTTCGCTGCACACTGCGAGACTTCGCAGCCGGTCTTTGCGGTTTCCCCGCGATTCAAAAACACACACCGGTACCCGGTATGGAGCAAGAAAATGCACTTCGGAGGTCTAAGTTGTGGAGGGCGGACCCACTGCTGGGCCGTTTTACACCCGGCACCCGGTCTGGATACGAGGAGCGTGGCGCTCCTTGGGTGTCTCGTCTTATCCCTCTTACGTAATTTGGGACAGATGATCGCACAGAACCGGGAAGAAAGTCAAACTTCACGCCGGTTCCAGGGCGGCCCCGGAGGCGGGCTGCTGGTAGACCGGAAGAGCTGGGCCTGAACTGGGCGACAAGCCGAATCTGAGATCTCAAATTCGAGATTTCAGATCTCCAGAGTCGAAAGAGACCCGGAAGCGGAAAAACGCCCTGGAGGTCAATCCTGAATAGCTTGGCGCCCGGCAGTTCATTCCGGTTTCCCCGGCTGCCTGGGTTCCGGACGCTCAGGGAGCGTGTTTCATAAGTCCGACATCTCCAGGATCGCCGCCGTTCGGACCTCCTTGTAACGCAGTCACGCCCCGGCTTGACTGCATGCCTGTTGCGTTGCCCACCAAGAAGGAACTGCAGTCACAAGGGGGCGGAGAGATATGCGGGTTAGAGATTTCGAGTTAAAAACGAATGCTGAGAAAACAGCGAATACGGCGATAAAAGTCAACTCCTTTATACTGTGGCGGGGGGCAATCGGACCGATCCGCCCGATTCCGACCCCCGAGCACCTCGCACAGAATACGCGCCGCTCTTCCGAAATCAAAGGGAAGCAGCTTCGGGTGGAACAAACCGGGAAGGAGATCGTTGACATGGGGAGAAGACTCTCGCAGTGTGATCGATCGGGGCGGTGATGGTCATAACCGTCTGCCGCACGGCTCCGCGCGGCGCATAATGTCACCAAATCAGTCCCTGGAACGTCTTTATAGTGGAGGCTGTCGCAGCTCAGTACCATCAAACGGCGGGGAGGACGTATGACTACTCCAGTTTCTGCGGTGGAAAAACCGGTTCGCGATGACGAGTTGGTGGCGCGGCTGCATGATGGTTACAAGCAGTTAACGGGGCAGATTCATCAGGTGATCGTAGGGCAGGACACGGTCATCAACGCCGTTCTCAGTTGCATGCTGGCCGGAGGGCACTGTCTGGTGCAAGGCGTACCGGGCCTTGCGAAGACGCTTCTCGTCCACTCCATCGCCGACGCGCTGCACCTTTCCTTCAAACGCATTCAGTTCACGCCGGACCTCATGCCCTCGGACATTACCGGCACGGATATCATTCAAGAGGATGCGGAGACGCATCAGCGCCGCTACGAATTCATCCAGGGTCCGATCTTCGCGAACGTCGTGCTGGCTGACGAGATCAACCGCACGCCGCCCAAAACCCAGGCGGCGCTGCTTCAGGCGATGCAAGAGCGCGAGGTGACGGCCTCGGGCCGGACGTACAAACTGGATTCGCCGTTCTTCATCCTGGCGACGCAGAACCCGATCGAGCAGGAAGGGACGTATCCCTTGCCGGAAGCCGCGCTGGACCGCTTCATGTTCATGGTGTTCATCGATTACCCGAGCGCGACGGAAGAACACCAGATCGTCAAGCAGACGACCACGCGCGCCAAGCAGGATATCTCGAGGGTGCTCTCAAAGCAGGACATTCACCTCTTTCAGAACCTTGTGCGCTCGGCGCCGGTCAGCGATGCGGTGATCGAATACTGCGTGCGCCTGACGCGGGCTACGCGGTCCGGCGATCCGCTGGCGACCGCGATGTCGAACAAGTACCTGAAGTGGGGCGCGGGTCCGCGCGCGGGACAGTACATGGTGCTCGGCGCGAAGGCGTGGGCGCTCATCACGGGGCGCATCACACCCAGCTTCGACGATGTGCGGCGCGTGTGCAAGATGGTGCTGCGGCACCGCGTCATCACCAACTTCGATGCCGAGGCGGATGGCATCAGCCGGGAAGCCGTAATCGATGACTTGCTCAACCATGTGACGCCTCCGAAGTAGAACGTCCTGGAGCGGGCGTCAACTCAGCCAATCGGGCAATGCGGAGTGCAATGGCAGGAGCGTCAAAATACCTCGATCCCAAGCTGTTGAGCAAGCTCCAGAATATGGAGCTGGTGGCGCGTTGCGCGGTGCAGGGATTCTTCTCGGGATTGCATCCGAGTCCGTTTCACGGGTTCAGCGCGGAGTACAGCGAGCACCGGCAATACGAGCCGGGCGACGAGCTGCGCTTCCTGGATTGGAAGGTCTTCGGGCGCACCAACAAGCTCTACATCAAGCAATTTCACCAGGACACGAACGTGCCGGTGTACATCCTGCTCGATGCGAGCAAGAGCATGACGTTCCGGGGTGAAGCCACCTATGACAAACTGGACTACGGGCGCTACCTGACGGCGGCGTTGACGTCGCTCATGCTGGGGCAAGGCGACAGCGTGGGGCTGACGGTGTTTTCGGATCGCATCGTGACTCGGATCTCGCCGCAGGGCCGCCGCACGCACCTGTACGCCATCCTCACGGCGCTGGAACGCATCAAGGGCGCAGGGCAGACGCGCCTGGCGGAAGTGTTGCACACGTTCGCGGAGACAGCATCACGGCGCGGCATTGTCATCCTCATTTCCGATCTGCTGGATGACGCCAACGATCTCGCCAGCGGCTTGGCGCACCTGAAGTACCTCCAGCACGACGTGATTCTGTTCCACACGCTGGACCATCACGAAATCACGTTGGATTATCAGGGCCTGATCCAATTCGAGGACTTGGAGACGAACGAGCGCCTGCGGTCCTATCCCGAGTCGCTCCAGGCGACGTACCGGGCCAACGTGCAGGCTTTCCTCGACGGGATCGAGAAGTCGACCGGGCGCAAAGAGATCGACTACTGGCTGATGGACACGGCGCAGCCGCTGGACCGCGCGTTCCTCGCCTATCTCGCCAAGCGAAGGAGGCTGATGTGAGCTTCCTTCAAATCATGTTTCTCCT
>JADLGB010000072.1 GCA_020849535.1 Candidatus Hydrogenedentota bacterium | reverse complement strand
TTGTGCCCATCGCCTGTCCGCCATTGTCACTCCTCCTCGCCAACGCTCCACCCGTGCCCTGCGAGAAGTATGGTATCACAAACATAGATAAATATCAATCAATATTCCGACAGACCCTTGAAGGGGGCAGGCCCGCAGGGCCGAGGGGGATGTTTAGCCCCACATCCACGGCTCGCAACTGACATCCCTACCGCGAAGGGGCTGGCAAGAAATCAGAGGCATCGACGCGCGTGGTGCCGCCATCGGTGACGTCGATCTCGGCATGGTAGTCGCCCGAACGCAGCACATAGGAACCTGCAGGGATGCCGAAAAGCTTGAAGCTGCCGGGCGGCTGGATCTTCCCGATTGACAGAAAGAGGTCTCCTTCGAGCCTAACCTTCTTGCCGGCGGCGTTCGTCTCGGGTAGGGTCCCTTCAACGACTCCACTTCCTCCCAAGGGCAGTACCACTTCCTGCGATTCCGGACCCATAGGGATGGTATAGATGCTACTCCAATACTGCCTGGACGCCGTGTCCTGAGCGAAGACTGTGAATTCATAGTTGCCGGTTGCCAAGATGGTCGAGCGCTCACCGTCTTTGGGATAGAGAAACTCACCGTCCGGCACCCGGCCCTTTATCACACCGAATTCCAGACTGTCCGAAGTTCCAGTCAATGTCCCTTCTGGACTCACTTGGAGTGTGAGTTTGGCACCCGGCTCCATCTCCAGAGTGACTGACGTGTTTGCTTCGGGGGGTACAGCGATGTCGACGCTATCGCGCGGAACGAATCCGTCGGCCTTGAGGCCCAGCGTAAGCTTGCCTGGCGTTACCCCAAGAACGCGATAGTCCCCTGCATTCTCTGCCTTCTCTACTACTCCCCATGCCATCGAACCGTCGATGATCTCGCCGTCAGGCGACTCGATCCGCTTCGGACTGATGGTTGCCTCCGGTACGGGTGCTCCGTCAATTGTATCGACAATGCGGATTAGGACGTCTACGCGTTCCGGCAACGTGATTCGGAGGTTCTGTGTTCCAGCAGGAACCCTGGTTCGCACTTGGCCATATTTGTATTGCGCATACACAGTCAACTCGACGGGGCCCGAGTCGAAGCCGGCTAGTCTAAACCTCCCATCCTGCTCCACGTTCTGAAAAGTATCGATCGTGGGGCCATGTTCGTCCGTGGAACCCTGCGAGCCGCCAACGAAGATGCTTTGGTTCGGGAAGCCCAATGGCTCGCCACCCGCATTGACGACAATACCTGAGATCACACCCGTCTCACCCGAGACAACGATATCTTGTTGGAACACTCGGACATTTGGAGGGATGACCAAGGGATCCGGCCGGAGAGGAACTTGTTTGGACCCCCGTGACTCATGCCTAAACTGAACGAGGACGCCGTATTCGCCCTCGGAAAAGCCGGGGCGGGAGTACGTACCGTCGGCGTCAGAATGCACCCAGAAGTACGTACCGTCAGTCGTGAGTTGGCTAAACAGAATCTCCGCGGCTTTCACGGGATTGCCTTCCGTGTCTATGACCCGTCCCCGCAATTCGGTGCCTCGACTGAGGACGATCCGCACGCCGGAAAGTTGGTCACCTCGGGCGATGGAGACCTCAGTCGTCGCAGCCGCGTACCCTGGCGCCACCGCGGTCAACTCGTAGGTGCTTGGTTCATCCTCCGGAGACAATCGCCAGAGCTCGAACGATCCGTCCGCGGTAGTCTTGGTCGCGTCCCCACCGCGAGCGGAATCCCCTGTCATCACGCACGCATCCGGCACGAGCGAGCCGCCTTCATCTATCACAACACCAGTCACGTGGGTCGTATCGTCCCATTCGAAATCCTCGCGGATCACCGGGTTCGTTTCCGAAAGGTGAACTTGTCGGGTCATAACCTTGCCTGTGTAGTCGACGCCACCCAGGCTGAATGCTTCTCGCCCGCACTGCACTTCGAAGTACCCTCGCGGCAGATTCTCGAGGAGATACTTGCCCGCGCGATCCGGCCTCACATGCCTCGGGAAGCTGGCCTCCCACTCCGGCGTGAAGCACACAAGGGAAACAACGGCGTCCGGCGGCGTGGTCCGCCCACTGGTCCAGGTGACAACGCCTTCGACACGGCCATTCATGGGGTCTTCTGAGACGGCGTGCGTTTCGGCGGGTTGCGCTTCCGAGAGAGCAGGCGCCGCCGGGTGAGGCGGGGATTCCGGCGGTTCGGCTGACAGGCGAGCGGAGTTGGGTCCGCCTTCGCGTGTCGTATCAGGCGCAGGCCGCGATTGCAGCCAGGCGATGGCAATCGCGATAGCGACAGCGATGACCCCGAACATCAGAACAAGACGCGTTTGCTTGCTCATGTCGTGCCCCCCCGTGGAATGAAGGCCCGCCCCCGGCCACGCATCCTGTAGAAGCTCCGCTGCGTGCCAGCGGTGGCGGTCTCGTTACACCCCCATTCTACAACACATATAGTAGCACGATCTCCTCCCCGTGCGTGAGTCACTACGGCAAGGTCATTGAGAAGAACATCCCCCGGCGCTCCGCGCCACCCCCTTCAACGGGGGAATTAGGAGGGCCCTTCGGGCCTCGTTTGTATGCGGCCAAAGCCATCGTGTTGCCGGAAGGCCGATCGGGAAAACGCTAATATGGTGTAGCAGAATTCCCCCTTTGAAGGGGGATCAAGGGGGATGTATTTCCTGTTGATTTGCGACATGCCTTCTTCAAAGGCAGAGTTACGCGATGTCGCACTTTACGCTGCGCCGAGGCAATTCGCGCAATGGCAAACGGCAAATCCGGAAAGAGACGGGCTGCAACTCGCGTCTCTCCGTGGAGGATGCGAGTCACTCAACGCGCAACGACGAGCCAGTTCCCGCCTCGCCTTCTCATACGTCGCAAATCTGCACCCCCTGCGCTAACGAGGCCAGCGGGTCTTCGCGCTTGGGGATGAACTCCTGGGCGAGGTAGCCGGTGAAGCCGGTTTCCACGATGGCTTCGCAGATGCGGCGGTAGTTGAGTTCCTGGGTCTCGTCGATCTCGGCACGGCCGGGCACGCCGCCCGTGTGGTAGTGGCCGATGTACTGGTGGTTCTCCTGGATCGTGGCGATGACATCGCCTTCCATGATCTGCATGTGGTAGATGTCGTAAAGCAGTTTGAAGCGCTCCGACCCGATCTCCTGGCACAGGTTCGCGCCCCAGGGCGTGCGATCGCACATGTAGTCCTTGTGGTTGCGCTTGCTGTTGAGCAGTTCCATGCAGACTGTGACGCCGAGCTTCTCGGCCAGCGGCATGATGCGCTTCAATCCCACCGCGCAGTTCTTGAGACCTTCCATGTCGTCCATGCCGCGACGGTTGCCCGAGAACACGATCATGTTGGGCAGACCCGCCTCGGCCACGAGCGGCAGCAGGCGTTCGGATTCCTTCACGAGCTTGTCGTGGTCGGCGGGCAGGTTCCACCCGTCTTTGATCCCGCTGGGGCCGTTGGCCATCGCGCAGGTGAGGCCGTGCTGTTTGACGACCGGCCAGTCAGCCTCGCCCAGCAGTTCCACCGACAGGAGGCCAATGCCCTTGGCTTTCTGGGCAAACTCGTCGAGGGGAATCTTGTCGTAGCACCATTTGCACACGGACTGCTTCAGTCTGCCGTTCAGCGGCACGGCGGGTGTGTCCTGCGCGGTGGCGCTGGCGGACAATGCGGCGCCGGCGGCGCCCGCGGCAAGGGTGGATAGAACGGTTCGGCGAGTGATCTGGTGGGTCATGGCTGGCTCCTTGGTGTTGTGCGTGGGGGATATTGTGCCACACGCGCCACGGCGGGGGAAAGAGCACAGGGGGGCACGGGCGTCCCGCCCGTAATTCTGAATCGATCTTACCGCGAAGCCGCGAAGTTCGCGAAGAAAGTGCGAGAATAGTCCTCAAGAGCCGGTAGGGATGCCAGCGCTCCTGATGGAATAACTCTCTTTCTTGCTTTGCCTTCGCGGCTTCGCGGTGAAATATCTGTCATTCGCCGCCAATCGCTCCGCGATAGGGCAACCAACGGAACGTGCCGCCAAAGAGGTTGCATATCTCCCATACTTCCCATACTTCCCATACTTCCCATACTTCCCATAACTCCCATCACCGGCCTCGCTGGCCAGGCTTGTGCGGGAATTGCGGCTTTCTGCTATGCTGGAGGGGCATGGCAAAACGCTGCAAGGAATCCATGCCGATGAGTCGCTACATCTTTGCCCGGCCGTGGCGCCGGGTACTGTCGAGTGCTTTGCGCTGCGCGCTGGCCGCGCTGGCGATCTGTGTCGCCTCGCGCGCGGACGCGCCGGAAGGCGGCTGGGTGCGAAACCCCGTGGACACCTTTGTGCTCGACGAGATGCGGCAGCACGGGTTGTCCCCCTCTCCCGAAGCGGACCGCTATACGCTCGTACGCCGCGCGCACCTGGACCTGCTCGGTTTGCCGCCATCTCCGGCGGAGGTCGAGGCTTTCGTGAGCGACCCTGACCCGCAGGCCTACGATAAGCTCATCGACCGCCTCCTCGCTTCGCCGCATTACGGCGAACGCATGGCTGTCCGCTGGCTCGATGCGGCTCGCTACGCGGACACCAACGGCTACGAGAAAGATCGGCCCCGGCCCGTGTGGCCATATCGCGATTGGGTCATTCGCGCGTTCAACGAGAATATGCCGTTCGACCGTTTCGTGATCGAACAGCTTGCGGGTGATCTCTTGCCGGGCGCGACCGAAGCGCAGCGGGTCGCCACGGGCTTCCTGCGCAACTCGATGCACAACGAAGAAGGCGGCGTCGACGCGGAGGAGTTCCGTTACGAGGCCATGGTGGATCGCACCAACACCGTTTCCACGGTATTCCTTGGCCTGACCATGGCCTGCGCGCAGTGTCATTCGCACAAGTACGATCCGCTGACGCAACGCGAGTATTTTCAGTTCTACGCATTCTTGAACAACACCGACGATGTCGAGATGGAAGTCCACGATTCCGCAATCGCGAAGGAGCGCGAGGCGCTTGAAACCAAGATCGCCGCGCTCATCGAAGACTTGCCCAACCGATTTCCCGCGGATGAGGCAAGCGGCGAGACCTCCGAGGCACACCTCGCACGCACGTTCGCGGCTTGGGAAAGCGAAGTGGCTTCGCGCGCGGCGCACTGGACCGCGCTCGATCCTGTCGAGTTCACTTCCAAGTATCACGCCACGCTGGTGCGCATGCCGGATCAATCGATCCTCGTGAAAGGCGACGTGCCCAACACGGACACCTACGAAGTGTCGTATCGCGCGGACCTGGCCGGCATTACGGCCATCCGCATCGAAGTGCTGCCCGACCCCAGCCTCCCCAACGGCGGGCCCGGACGCGGCGTGATCATGTCGCCGGGTGGCGACTTCCTGCTCAGCGAAACCGCGGTCTCCGCCGCGCCGTGGCAGCAACCGGATCAGGTGCAGCCTGTCACACTCCAAAACGCCACGGAAGATTTCGCCGCCGAAAGCCGCGCGGCCCAGCTCTCTCTCGACGGCAAGCTCGACACGGGCTGGTCGATCAAGGGGCAGGAGGGAAAGCCCCACGCGGCCGTGTACGAATTCGCAGCGCCGGTGAGTCATGAAGGCGGCACACTGCTGCGCTTGAAGCTCGATCAGTACTACGTGCATCAACACACCATAGGCCGGTTCCGTGTGTCGGCGACCAGCGATCGGTTACCTATATGCGCCTCCGGCGTTCCCGCGGACATGGAATCAATCGTGCTCACGCCGCAAGCGGAGCGTAGCGCGGAGCAGTCCGATCAACTGAAACGCTACTACTTGTCCATCGCGCCGGAACTCGCCGAGGCCCACAAGGAGATCGAGACGCTACGCGCGTCGATGCCGCGCATGCCGAGAACGCTGGTGCTCGAAGAGCGCGAGACCCCGCGCATCACGCGCATTCAGCACCGCGGTGAATTCCTGCAACCGCGCGAGGCCGTCACGCCGGGTGTGCCCGCGGTGTTGAATCCGTTGCCCGCGGAGGCGCCGCCCAATCGGCTCACGCTGGCGCGGTGGCTCGTCTCGGATGAGAACCCGCTGACCGCGCGCGTGACGGTAAATCGCTTCTGGGAGATGCTCTTCGGCCGCGGCATCGTGCCGACTCCCGAAGATTTCGGCACGCGCGGAGAAGAGCCGAGTCATCCCGAATTGCTCGATTGGCTCGCCGTGGAGTTCATGCGAAGCGGCTGGGACGTGAAGGCGATGCTGCGTCTCATCATGACGTCGGCGGCGTATCGGCAGTCCTCGCGGGTCACGCCGGAACGGCTCGCACGCGACCCAAGTAACGAGTGGCTCGCGCGCGGTCCACGCGTTCGCGTCGAGGCGGAGTTCGTGCGCGATATCGCGCTGTCCGCGAGCGGACTGCTCAGTGAGAAGATGGGAGGCCCGAGCGTGAAGCCGCCGCTGCCCGAGGGCGCCATGTCGCTCGTGTATCCCGGCGACCCGTGGACTGTGGCCGAAGGCGAAGACCGCTATCGGCGCGGCGTGTATACGTACTGGAAACGCACGTTGCCCTACCCGACGGCGATGGTGTTTGACGCGGCCGCCCGCGATACCACCTGCGTGCGGCGCATCCGATCGAACACGCCGTTGCAGGCCCTCACCATGTTGAACGACGCGCAGATGATGGAAGCGTCCCGCGCCATGGCGCAGCGCGTGCTACGCGAGGCCCCCGCGGACATGCCCAGCCGCATCGCCTACGCGTTTATGCTCGCCCTGTCGCGTCCGCCCGATGCAGACGAGCAGACTTGGGTCAACGACTTCTACGAGCGCCAACGCGCACGCTTCGATAGCGGTCAGGCCGACGCAAAGGTCATCTTCGCCGCAGATACCGACAACGGTACCGAGCGCGCCGCCTGGACCTTGGTATGCCGCGCGTTACTCAACACCGATGAGGCGATCACAAAACAATGAACCATGGGCACGCCAACCAATTCACTCGGGCACGCCTTGTAGCGGGTGAACGAGCAAGCTCGCAACTGAGGAAAGAAACGTCATCGCCCTTGTACCATGAAAGACACAGGCGAGGGCGCCTGTGCCACACGTCTATTTCCAATTCCTCGTTGGTCCGAAACTCTTCAAGTCCAACTGCCAACCAGGGTCCGGAAGAAAGGAAGAACCGACCAGGAAGGAGCCAAGCGTGTGTGGCACAGGCGCCCTCGCCTGTGTCTTGATCTTAAGAGGCGGCAGGGATGCCAGCGCTTCTAATGGTTCCCATTTGGAGCGGGTGAACGAGCAAGCTCGCAACCAAGGAAAGACACGTCATCGCCACTGTTTCATAAGAGTGCGGCCGCGCCGCGGCGTGGCTGCTTTCCCCAGGCAGGCTTGCCTGCGAGATAGGAGATTGACCCCGTGAACCGGCACAGCCAGCGACAAGACGCGCTCCACGCCATGACCCGCCGCCACTTCTTCCGCGACTGCGGCGTAGGCCTCGGCAAAATCGCGTTGGCCTCCCTCCTGTGCGGTCGCGCTTCGTCCGCAACCTTGGACAACCCGCTCGCGCCCCGGCCCTCCCATTTCCCCGCGAAAGCGAAACGCGTCATCTACCTCTTCATGGCGGGCGCGCCGAGTCAGCTCGATTTGTTCGACAACAAGCCCGTGTTGAAGCAATTCGATGGCAAGCCCATCCCCGAGGAAATCGTCAAGGATCAGCGCTACGCCTTCATCCAGCGCGATGCCGCGCTGATGGCCTCGCGCTTTTCCTTCGCGAAACATGGCCAGTCCGGAGCCGAACTCTCCGAGATGCTGCCGCATCTGGCCACCGTAGTCGACGACATCGCGATCGTGCGATCCGTCACGACGAGCCAGTTCAACCACGCGCCCGCGCAGATCTTCATGAACACCGGATCGCCGCAACTCGGACGCCCGAGCATGGGCGCGTGGGTTACCTACGGCCTCGGCAGCGACGCCGAAGACCTGCCTGGCTTCGTCGTGCTCGCCACCGGTGAAGGCTCCAGCGGCGGAGCGAACAACTGGGGCTGTGGCTTCATGCCTACGGTCTATCAGGGCGTGCCGTTTCGCAGCGAAGGCGACGCGATATTGAACGTGTCAAGCCCTCAAGGCATCGACGCCGCCATGCAGCGCGACTCGCTCGACCTTATCGGCCAGCTCAACCGGCGCCACCTGGAACTGCATGGCGACCCGGAGATCGCCACACGCATCAATTCCTACGAGATGGCCTATCGCATGCAAACCAGCGCGCCGGAACTGATGGACCTCAGCGGCGAAAGCCCCGAGACCCTCGCCCTGTACGGCGTCGAACCCGGCAAGGCCTCGTTCGCGAAGAACTGCCTGCTCGCGCGGCGTCTCATCGAGCGCGGCGTGCGCTTCGTCAACGTGTACCACGGCGGCTGGGATCACCACAGCGACGTCGCGGGCGGACTCAAGGCGCAGTGCGGCGCGACGGACCAGGCCACGGCGGCCCTGCTCACGGACCTCAAGCAGCGCGGTCTGCTCGACGAGACGCTCGTCGTGTGGGGCGGCGAGTTTGGGCGCACGCCCATGGTCGAATCCAGCGCTGCGCTCGGCCGCAGCCTCGGCCGCGATCACCATCCCCAGGCGTTCACCATGTGGATGGCCGGCGGCGGCATCAAACCCGGCCAGACCCTCGGCGCCACCGATGACCTCGGCTTCAACATCACCGAACGCCCCGTCCACGTCCACGACATCCAGGCCACGATCCTGCACCTGCTCGGCCTCGAACACACTCGCCTCACCTACCGCTTCAAGGGCCGCGACTTCCGCCTCACCGACGTCGCCGGCAACCTCATCCCCGAACTGCTCGCATAACCCGAATGCGCCTCAAAGGGGTACAGGCGTCCCGCCTGTCGCCCCACCCTCCTCGTCCGTGTCTGTCCGTGCCCGTCCGTGCAAGTCCGTGCCCCTGCCCCCCTCTTGACAAACGCGGCTAGGACTGCTGTCATGAAGGTAACTCTTGGCGCCTGCCCGTCAAACGAGGGAGGGCCTGCACATGCTTACTTTCTTTTCCCAGAGATTTGAGAAGTGCAAGGCGGCGCTCATCTTGCCTACTATTGCGGTGCTTTTGGCAATCCCCGCTTACTCTGACGATGAAGAGGACTCTGCCAAGGAGCGCGAACGCATGGTCTCCGAGGATATCGCCCGGAGCGAGTGGTGGGGAGAGCGCCAGGCCGTGAAGGATGAGGCCGTGCTCAAGGCCATGCGGACGGTGCCGCGCCATCGTTTTGTGCCCGAACGGCAAGTCGATCGAGCCTACGGCGATTATCCCTTGCCCATCGGCTACGGGCAGACCATTTCGCAGCCGTACATCGTGGCGTTCATGACGGAACTGCTGAAACCCCAGGCGGACGGCATCGCCCTCGAGATCGGCACAGGCTCCGGCTATCAGGCGGCCATCCTTGCGCAAGTGGTGAAGAAGGTCTACACGATTGAAATCGTCAAGCCGCTCGCGGATTCGGCCGCGAAACGCCTCTCCGAACTGGGCTATGCGAACATCGAGACCAAGCACGGGGACGGCTATTACGGTTGGCCGGAACACGGGCCCTTCGATGCCATTATCGTCACGGCGGCCGCGAGTCACATCCCGCCGCCACTCATCGAACAACTCAAACCCGGCGGGCGCATGGTCATCCCCGTGGGGTCTCCCTTCGGGAGCCAGTACCTCTTCCTCATCGAGAAGGCGAAGGACGGCACCGTGACCCAACGCAACGTCCTGCCGGTCCGCTTCGTTCCGCTGACCCGGTCGGAGGAGAAGGAACCGGCGGCCAAGGTCAAGTCTGAACCGTAGCGGCGCGAACGTAAAGGCAGCCACGCGATGAGTACCGGAGCCGCCCCCAGAGCATGCATTCTGCACGCGGCCGTGCTGCTGCTCAGCGCTGTCGGCATCGCCTATCAGATCGCGCTCATGCGCGTGTTCACCATCGGACAATGGCACCACTTCGCCAGCATGATCATCAGCATGGCCATGTTGGGTTTCGGCGTCAGCGGCGCGTTGCTGGCGATCGTGCGGCCCTGGTTGCGCGGGCGCGAGGCGGCGGTGTTGCGGTGGATGGCCGTCGGCCTGAGTGTGGGCATCGTCGCGTGCTACGTCCTAAGCCAGCAAATACCGTTTGAGACCCTGCAACTTGTCGCGCTTGAAGGGCAGTGGGCGAATCTCCTCGCGTTGTACGTGCTGCTTTCCATTCCCTTCTTCTGCGTGTCCACGTGCATCGTGGCCGCCTTCATGCTCGCGCACGACGCAATCGGGAAAGTCTACTTCTTCAACATGCTCGGCTCCGGCCTGGGGGCTCCCGCCGCCATAACGCTCCTGCATGTTGCGCACCCGTCGCTGTTGCCCTACATCCTCGCGCCGGTTGCTGGAATTGCCTTCTGGCTGCTCTCCTGGGAGCGGCCTCGTGGGAAATGGGTGGGCGCACTTGTCTTCCTCGCCCTCGCACTCTTCTGCTGGCAAGGCCCGCGCCAGCCCATCCGCATCTCCGAATACAAAGGACTCTCCTACGCCCTCCACTTTCCCGACGCCAAGATCCTCGCCCGGCAGGAGGGACCGCTCTCCGTTATCACCGCGGTGAGTTCGAAGCAGATCCGCGAGACCCCCGGCCAGATCTCGAACTATCCCATGAGCGAGTTGGGTGAATTGCCTGAACAGGTGGGGCTCTTCTTCGATGCGGGCGCGGTCTCGCCCGTGAATCGCTTCGACGGGAACCTGGACTCCGTGGCCTACCTGGATTACGTCACAGGGGCGGTAGCGTATCGCGTGGCGCCACCAAACCCTGCCGTCGCCATTCTGGGCTCGGGAGGGGGCAGCGATGTTCTGGGCGCCCTGGCCCACGGCGCGCGCAACGTCACTGCCATCGAGGTGGACCCAGGGGTGTTCAAGCTTGTCCGCAGTGAACTGGGGGACTTCTCGGGACACGTCTACGACCGCGCCGATGTCCAGCCGGTCCTTGCGGAGGCGCGCGGCCACCTGCAATCCCACGACACGCGATTCGACCTCATCGCGTTGCCCGTGCAGGGCTCCTTTATGGCGTCCACGGCGGGCGTGAACGCAATGAGCGAAAGTTACCTTTACACCGTGGAGGCGCTGTCCCTCTATCTTTCGCGCCTGACAGCGAATGGCGTCCTCGCCATGACCTGCTGGATCGATTCACCGCCGCGCGCGGGACTGAAACTCTTCGCGACCGCGGTCGAGGCCGCCGAGCACGCGGGCATCCAAGAGCCGCAACGCCACCTCGCCTGCATTCGTTCCTGGAACACCGCAACCGTGCTCGTTACGAAGTCACCTCTTGCGCCAGCGCAAGTCGAGGCGATTCGCACCTTCGCGCGCGACCGCTGGTTCGATCTATGCTATCTGCCGGGACTCGCCGAAGCGGAGAGCAACCGCTACATCCTGCTGGATGAGCCCTACTACTTTCGTTTCGCGCAGCACGTGCTTTCCAGCAATCGTGAGGAAGCCTACTCCGGCACGCCGTTCTACGTGCGCCCTGCGACCGACGACCGTCCCCACTTTGCGCGTTTTGTGAAGTGGGGGCAGCTTCCGCGCGTTATGCGCGAGTTCGGTACCGCCTGGTTGCCCTATACGGAACTGGGCTATCTCGCTCTTGTTGCCGCCTTGGTGCAAAGCGTGCTGGTGAGTCTGGTCCTGATCGTCGTGCCTCTGGTGACGCTGACACGGCGCGCGCAGCGTGGCCCGGTCCGCCGCCGCACGTTGGCGTGTTGTGCCGCGCTGGGTTTTGCATATTTATTTCTCGAACTGGCGTTCATCCAGCGGTTCCAGTTGTTCCTGGCCAATCCGGTGTACGCGGTGACCGTGGTGCTCACCGCGTTTCTGACCTTCTCGGGCGCCGGCAGCCTGTGGGCGCACCAGCGCCGGCTAACCGCCAGGAACCAGATTGCCGCCGCGTCACTCGCCATCGCGGCATGCGCGGGCGTATATCTCGCGGTGTTGGACTGGGCCTTCGCGGCATGTGCGGCATGGCCCGCTTCGCTCAAGTTCGCCGCCAGCATCACGCTGCTAGCGCCGCTGGCCTTCGCGATGGGCATCCCCTTCCCCACCGTGATGCAATTCCTCTCTGACCGCCACGAACCCCTGCTCCCCTGGGCCTGGGGCATCAACGGCTGCGCCTCCGTGGTGGGCGCCCTCCTCGCCAGCCTCATCGCCGTCCATGCAGGGTTCCGCTGGACGGTGGCAGCCGCCATCATCCTCTACAGCCTGGCCGCACTGGCGTTCTGGAGACTTGAGCCGAGCAAGTGAGTACGCATCTATAGCGAATTGACCCGATCGCGGGGGCACGGGAAACGCCGTGATCGGTAACGACGGAGATTCACTCAGGCCGCTGATTGGAGAAGACTGCCGCCTCCTCAGCCATGATGCGAGCCCGCGCCAGGACATGTGGCATCGGCCTGTCTTGAACAAACACTACCCGACCGCCCCAAGCGCCAATACAAGCCACAAAGGGGAAAGAGAGGGCGGACACCTCTGGCTTCGCGCTGAACACACGCCACCACATCGTCCGCGCGCGTCATTTGCGACGCTCCAGCGCGCGGTCCATCCACCCTATCTTGACGGTCAGGTCAAAAACAATGGCCTACTCAGCCCGCATGACGTTCACGGCCTGCAAGCCTTTTGGACTCTCCAATAACTCGAATTGAACCTCCTCGCCTTCGCGCAAGGTCCGAAATCCTTCCATCTGAATGGCCGAATGATGCACGAAGACGTCCGGGCTGTTATCTCGCGTGATAAACCCGTAGCCCTTTTGATCATTGAACCACTTTACGCGCCCACGAAGATTCGCTTGAGTAATTGCGTCCGACACTTCTCTACCCTCTTTCCCAATACGAAACCTTTGTCCTTTTGGGACTCTCCACCTCTCCAGACTGTTTAAGGAGCGGAGCCCCGCCCTGCATGTTATAGGATATCGAGGAGGGGGGAATCTGTCAATAGCTTAGACTTGAAATAATGATTACAGCTCAGATTATCAATAGGGTGTTTCGTGACAGGAACTTAGCAGGGTCATCCGGCCACGCCTAGCCCGTGCTCAAAAGGCATCCGGTTGACACGACCCGTGCCAGAACCTACAATATGGACGTGCGGAAACGCGCCTTTGAATGGAATCTGGTCAATTGGAGCCGTGGATGAAGCAGTCGCTCACGAAGCTTGTCGATGTCATACTGAAGCGAATTGAAGAACAGCCGGATGCCATTCCCACCGAAACGGGCATCCGGACGTGGCTTGCTGGACAGGGATACAAGAAGCGCGATATCGATGCAGTCATAAAGCTCGTGGGCAGGCGTATTGCGCGCGGGCCGGTGACGGCGGATCTCCAACCGCGCGCCGTCCGCACCCTGTCCCTCCTGGAAGAATACAAGCTGTCCCTCCAAGCGCGGGATGCGCTGGTTCGCCTTGAAGTATATGGACTTATCGAACCGGTCGAGCGCGAGATGATCTTGGATCGATTGAACCATTTCGACGGTGAAATCGGCTTGGATGAGCTTGACTATCTGGTATCCTGGGTCGTGTGCGGCGGCAGGGATTTTGAATCGCAGCAAACCATCTATGGCATCATGGAAGGGGAAGACGAAGTCTTCCACTAACTGATATTCTGGCGGAGCCGTGAAGACGCCCATCCCAGCGGGGGATCGGCGTCTCTTGTTTTCACCCCCGATCCGCGGACCGGGTGGGTTATTGTCGAGTGGGATCGTATCCGGTATAGTCTTCTCCGCCCACAGGGGGGCGTAGTCGCGGAAGGCATCGTTCTGCATTCCAGGATGCAGATTTGACAGGTAGCAGGAAAGACGCATTGTGAAGCTCGTCATCGTAGAATCGCCCGCAAAAGCAAAGACCATCAGCCGCTTCCTGGGGAAGGGCTACAAGGTCATGGCCAGCTACGGCCACATCCGCGATCTGCCGAGTTCGGCCTCGGAGATACCGGCTTCCGTCAAGGCGAAGCCCTGGGCGCGTTTGGCCGTGGACACCGAGAATGGGTTCACGCCGGTCTACGTGGTGCCCAAAGAAAGCAAGGCGCGAATCGCGGAACTGAAACAGGCGCTCAAGGAAGCGGACGAGGTTGTGCTTGCCACCGATGAGGACCGCGAAGGGGAGTCCATCAGTTGGCACCTGCTTGAGACGCTGAAGCCCAAAGTCCCCGTCAAGCGCATTGCATTCCATGAAATCACGCAGTCCGCAATCGATGAAGCCTTGGCCAATCCCCGTCAAGTGGACAACGACCTCGTGCGCGCCCAGGAAAGCAGGCGCGTCCTCGACCGGCTGTTCGGGTACGAGCTGTCGCCGGTGCTTTGGAAAAAGGTGGCGCCCAAGCTGAGCGCGGGCCGCGTGCAGAGTGTCGCGGTGCGGCTGGTCGTCGAGCGGGAAGAAGAGCGAAAGGCGTTTCGGACGGCTTCGTACTGGAGCGTAGAGGCCCAGTTGGCAGCGGGCGGCATCGAATTCATCGCCAGTCTCGCGGAATGGGATGGGAAACGCCCTGCGACCGGTAAGGACTTTGATTCCGCCACTGGGGCGTTGAAAGACGACCTCAAAACCGCGGCCGAAGTGAAGCACCTCCTCGAAGCAGACGCGGCGCACCTCGTTGACGCGCTGAGGGCGGGTTTGCCGTGGCGCGTGACGCGCGTGGAGCAGAAGAAGAGCACGCAGCGCCCGTGGCCGCCATTCATCACGTCCACCTTGCAGCAGGCCGCAAGTTCGCTCCTGAACATGTCGCCCCGAAAGACGATGCAGGTGGCGCAAAGCTTGTATGAAGGCGTCGACTTGGGCGGCGGAGAGCGCGAAGGCGTGATCACCTACATGCGTACCGACTCGCTGACCCTGAGCGAGAAGGCGTTATCCGAGGCGGGGCGCGTGATCCAGAAGATTTTCGGAGACTCCTATTACGCTGGGCCCCGCCGCTATACGACAAAGTCCAAGAACGCGCAGGAAGCGCACGAGGCGATACGTCCCACGCATCTGGATCGCACTCCCGACCAGATTGCGTCATACCTCGATGAAGATCAACTCGCGCTATATCGCCTGATCTGGAACCGGACGATTGCGTCGCAGATGGCTGATGCGGTGTTACTAAAGACCACCGCAGACATCGAAGCACGTGCGGATGGCAAGACCGTGGTCCTGCGCGCAAATGGGTCTGTCGTGTCGTTTCCCGGCTACCTGCGCGTGGCGGACTCCGCACAGCGGGACACCGAACTGCCGCACCTCGAAGAGGGGCAGCGCGTGGTCGCGTCGGGCGCGGAAGCCCGTGGCGATGTGGCGCTCAAGGAGCTGCAATCCAACCCCCACCGCACGCAGCCTCCGGCGCGGTACACGGAGGCCTCGCTGGTACAGCGCCTGGAAGAGGAAGGCATTGGGCGTCCCTCCACGTATGCGCCGACGGTGACGATTATCCAGAATCGCGGCTACGTGGAACGCCGGGGCAAGGCCTTGGTGTCCACCTTTCTCGCAGTGGCCGTGATTCAGTTGCTGCGCAAACATTTCGAGGAATATGTGGACCTTGGGTTCACTGCTCGCATGGAAGATGCACTGGACGACATCTCCAATGGCAAGCAGAACTGGGTCGATTTCCTGAGCGGGTTCTACCATGGGGAAGGCCGATTCGGTCACGGGTTGGTGCCGCAGATCAAGCGGGAATTGCCCAACATGGATTTCCCTGCGATCTCCATCGGCCAGGACCCGGACACGGGCCAGTCCATGGTCGTACGCGTGGGCCGCTCCTCGCCGTTCATCCAACGGGGCGACGGCGGACCCGAGAACACGGCCACCATTCCCAACGATGTGACCTATGAGGAGTTGGATGTGGAGAAGGCCCTCGAACTGCTGCGGCACAAAGAGCGCAGCAGCGAGGCGCTGGGCAACGACCCGGAAACGGGGCAGCCGATCTTCGCATTGTTGGGTCCTTACGGTCCTTACGTTCAACTAGGTGAAAAAGGCGACACGAACAAGAAGCCCAAGCGCGCCAGCCTTCCCAAGGGTATGACCTTGGACCAGATCGATCTCCCTAAGGCGATTCGACTGCTATCTTTGCCTCGGGAACTGGGGACGCACCCCGAACGCGGCGAAGCCGTGTTGGCCGCGGTGGGCAGGTTCGGCCCCTTTGTGAAGTGTGGCGATGAGTTCCGAAGCCTGGAATCCGGGGACGACGTGTACACGATCACGCGAGAGCGTGCCTTGGAACTCCTCGCGCAGCCCAAGAAGAGCCGGCGCATGACGAAGACCGTGCTGGCCACCCTCGGCGCCGACCCCGCAACGCAGAAGCCCATCGAACTGTGCGATGGCCGCTACGGCCCCTTCGTCACAAACGGTGAGGTGAATGCTTCCCTGCCGAAGAGGGCGAATCCCGCCGCGTGCACGCTGGAGCAGGCCTTGGAACTCCTGGCGGCGTCCGCAAAGAAGCCCGCCAAACCCAAGAAGAAACCCAGCGCCAAACGCCGCACCAAGTAGGCCAGCGTCGCACGGAGCGCCACGCACCGCGCACTTTTGCGCGCCCGCCTCGAAAGGTCTATACTCACCTTTTTGGAGGTGCGAGCGCGTGGCGGCCATTCCCCTGTGGGGGTGCACAGCACGGGGGCACACGGTGGCCGCGTTCCACTCTGCGGCGCATCCCGCGGCAGTCGAACCCTCCAAGCAAGCCTGCGTAACTGCGCGCTCGAGAGCGCCAACCGAAATAGCCGGAGGGTATCATGAATTTCAAGCTTGAAGGTGTCATTCCCGCGTTGTTAACCCCTTTCACGAAAGGGGGAGTTGCCGTAGATTACGACCGTGGCGCGGCCCTTGCCATGCATCTCGCAAAGCAGGGCGTCCATGGACTGTTCGTGTGCGGTACCACCGGGGAAGGCCCCTTGATGACAGTGGCCGAACGCAAGCAGATGCTCGAGGTCGTTATCCAAGCGGTCGGCAAGAAGATTAAAGTCATCGCGCACACGGGGTGCTTTGACACCGCGTCGGCCGTGGAACTGACCAAGCACGCGGCCAAAGCGGGCGCTCAGGCCGCCGGCGTGTTCGCGCCTGGATTCTTTGGGTACGACTACGATTCGCTCAAGGCGCATTTCAAGGCCGTGGCCAATTCGGCCAAGGACCTGCCGATTCTGCTGTACGACATCCCGGGTTGCGCCAAGAACGGCCTGTCGCGCCAGCTCATCGTCGACCTCGCCGCAAGTGTGGACAACATCGTGGGAATGAAGGACAGCACAGGAAGTATCCAGCATTTTAATGAAGTTTTGATTCACGCGCCCAAGGGATTCATCGCAATCAACGGCGTGGACGAATACTCGATGCAGGCGCTTGTGGCCGGCGGCAGCGGGTCCGTGGCGAGCACGGCCAACGTCGTGCCGGAGATCTTCCTGTCCATCTTCAACAATGTGAAGAAGGGCGATCTGAAGAAGGCCTGGGCAAGCCAGATGCAATTATCGCAGGCGTGCAACACATTCCGGTATGGCGCCATGGTGGCCCGATACAAGGAAGGCGTGCGGCTGCGCGGATTCGACCCCGGCTACGTGCGCCCGCCGCAGCGTGAACTCACCACCGCCGAGAAGAAAACGCTTGTACAGGAGATGAAGGCGACCGGGCTTCTTTAGAGCGGAGCACTTATTCCGTTTGTACCAAAGAGAATGACAGGCGAGGGCGCCTGTCCCACACAGGCTGGGAGATCGGACGGATCCGACGGATCGGTAAGCGCGTGTGGCACAGGCGCCCTCGCCCGTGTCTTCAATCGAAGGCGATGCCAGGATGCGGTTCCGCTCCCGGGCTCAGGATCGCTTCAGTTTCTCTTCTTCTTTGATCTTGTTCCAAGCGGCGATGGCGTCTTCGGGCGTGGCGGCTTTCTTCTCGCCAAATACGTGATCGTGGCGCCGGATCATCTTGTCATGGGCGCGGCGCAGGGCATTCTCCAAGGTGAACAGCCCTTCGTTTTCCGCCGCCGCGGCCGCGGCCAGCATGACGAACAGGGTGTCGCCGAATTCTTCTTCCATGTGCATCCGGTCGGTGCCTTCCAGGGCTTCGACCAGTTCTTCCGCCTCGCCTTTGGCGTAGTTACCGAAATCAAGCGCCGATTGGTCCCGATCCCAAGGGCAGCCCTCTGGTCCGCGAAGGTAGCGCGCCAGGTTTATAAGGGCCTCAAACCACTCGGTTTCGGACGCAGGAGTTTTCCTCCAATGTGGATACATGGTTTCCGTTCCTTCTCACCGCTCAAGTTCGGGATCCGTTTGGCCGATAAACGGAGTTGGCGTGGGAGGCCGCGAGCATTCGGACCAGCGGTTGCGCGGTCCAGCAGCCCTCCGCGGACCGTGAATCACGGTCAAGGATTGAGCATGACGGTTCAATGCTGCAAATGCAAGAAGGTCCACGAAGAGGGCGAATGGACCGAAAATCCGCCCGCGAAGGGCGCGCATGTCACGCACACCTACTGCCCCGTCTGCGCCGAAGCCTGCTACATGGAGCTGTTCAGCGAACAAGCCAGCCGCACCACCTGGAAGACGGCGCAGATTGTCTCTCAACTAATGGACAGTCTGGACCGCTCCGCCTGAGCGCCAACCACCTTTCTTTCGCTCCCTGAGTTCGGTTGATCTCCGCCCATGTGCCGGGTAGATTGAATCGATATCGTGTATTCAATCGCATGGCGATGGAGACCGTGTTCGCCCCGTCGCCCAACCAGGGAAGCCATCCAATGCCACTCGCAATCAATCGACGTCAGTTCTTGGATCTCGCCGCCTTGAGTGCGGCTGCTTCGCTCACGGCGGGAGCACAGGAGTCATCTCAACCGGAACGCGTAGTCATCGGGGTTATGGGACTATCCCGTGGCCGCGCCTTGGCGCAGCAGTTCGCCCAGCAGCCCAATGTGGAAATCCGTTACGTCTGCGATGTCGATTCGATCCGGGCCGCCGCCTGCGCCGCGGAGGTGGAGAAGGCTGGCGGCGGCAAGCCCCAGGCCATTGGCGATTTCCGGCGCATTCTCGATGATGCGGAGGTTCACGCACTCGTGTGTGCCGCGCCGAACCATTGGCACGCGCCCGCGACGATACTCGCGTGCAGCGCGGGTAAGCACGTATACGTGGAGAAGCCGTGCAGCCACAATCCGAACGAGTGTGAGCTAATGGCCGAGGCGGCCCGCAAGCATGGCCGCGTCGTGCAGGTGGGCACCCAGCGGCGCAGCAGCCAGAGCATCCGCAAGGCCATCGAGTTGATCCATGGCGGCGCGATTGGCAGGGTCTATTCTTCGCGTGCGACCTACGCGAGCGCGCGGGGTTCCATCGGGAAAGGCAAGCCCACCGAGGTCCCGGCCACCCTGGACTACGATTTGTGGCAAGGCCCCGCGCCGCGCGTGCCCTACATCGACAATCGCATTCCTTACAATTGGCATTGGTTCTGGCATTGGGGCAACGGGGAACTCGGCAACAACGGCGTCCACTATCTCGACATCTGCCGCTGGGGCCTCCAGGTGAGTTTCCCGATTCGCGTCACGTCATCCGGCGGACGCTACTGTTTTGACGATGATCAGGAGACACCCGACACGCACGCGATCGCCCTCGAGTTCGAGGGCGAAAAGATGATCACGTGGCAAGGCCATAGCTGCAATCAGTACGGCAGCGACTTCGTCAATTTCTACGGAGAAACCGGCACGCTGACCATCTCGGATGGCGGCGACATTACGTTCTACGATGCCAGCAATAAAGTGGTCCAGAGCGAGAAAGGGGATCGCGGTGATGTTGAACACATCGCGAACTTCCTCGCCGCCGTGCGTGGCAACGACCCCACCTTGCTACATTCGGGGATTGAGGATGCCCACCCTGGCACGACGCTGTGCCACCTCGGGAACATCGCACAACGCACCGGGCGCGCGCTGCGCTGCGACCCGGCCAACGGCCATATCCTCGACGACGCCGAGGCCATGACCTACTGGGCGCGGCAGTATGAGCCCGGCTGGGAACCAAAGGTATGAAGATCGATCGCAGGCGCTTCCTCGGCGGTGCGACGGCGAGCATCGCCGCCATTGCAGCCGCAGGATCTATCACCGCAGGCGAGTCAGTACCGGAGAAGCGCATCAAGGTCGCGGTCATCACCCACGCAGGTGGCGCGCATCTCGGCGCCTACTTCAATGCACTGGCCCAAACCGCTGAAGCCGAATCCGTGGTGCTTGCCGATCCCGATGGCAACGCGGAGTCCAGTGCGCGCGCTGCGCTCGGCGAAAAGCTGATCCGCATTTACAAGGACCGCAATGAACTCCTGTCCGCCGAGAAACCTACGATGGCGCTGATCAGCGTCGAAGCCCGCCTGGGCCCCGAAGTCATCGACGCGGCGCTGGATGCGGGATGCCACGTCTTCGCGGAGAAGCCCGCCTGCGTGAACGCCGAGGACTTCGCGCGGCTCGCGGACAAGGCGGACCGGGAGAATCTCTACCTGATGCTTGCCCTCGCGAATCGCCTGAATCCGGACGTCCAAGAGGCCAAACGCGCTGTCGCGGAAGGCCGCATCGGGAAAGTCTACGGTGTGGACTTGCGCCTAATCGAAGACCAGACGCGCCTCACGAGCGCGGCGTATCAACAGTCCTGGTTTGCGGACAAGGCCCGCGCGGGCGGCGGGCACCTCGCGTGGCTCGGCATCCACTGGCTCGACCTCGCCATGTACATCACCGGAGCCTCGATCGAGCAGGTGGCAGGGTTCACCGGCAACGTCGGCGGCCAGCCCATCAACATCGAAGATGCCGTGGCCATGTCGCTGCGGTTTAACAACGGCGCCGTTGGCACGCTCACTTCGGGATACTATCGCGACAGGGGCTCCGAATCCGAGATCAAAATTTGGGGATCAAAGGGCTGGCTGCTGTTGACCTCCGACGCACCCAACACCATGAAGTTGTATTCGAACGCCGACGGCATCAGCGATGTCAGCGGCGTGCCCGAATCTGACGCGTACACGACCTTTGTTCGCGCCGCGGTCCGCGCCAGCGCCGGACTGCAAGAGCCCCCCATCACCGCGCGGGAATCGCTGCGCGTCATGAAGACCGTCTACCGCGCCTACGCCGCCGCCGAATCCGGAAGGACCCTGAACGTAGAATGAGCCGCCCAGCGGCACACTCGGGAATTCTCACGCGCAGAACTCGGAACTGGAGTACAATGAATCATCGCCCACGATGATGCGGACTCCCAGGGTTGCCGCATGGTGCTTCACAAGGGGCTTGGTTTCGGCTGCCGCTTCGGGAACAATGATGCGGGCGCCTGTTGAGCGGCGACTGGGATCTGGTGGCGCGGCCTCACTATTGCTGCCGTCGTCTCAGTCTATCGAGAGGGGAGGAGGCCATGCGCCGGGGGGCTCTCGGAGTTCTCATAGCGGCACTCTTCATCGCGGCGATTTCGGGCTGCCGCAAGGAGCCCGAACCTCACGGGCCTGTGTACGGTTCAAGGCCGGTCTCTGAAGCCGGCCCAGCTTACAGCTTCGCCGTGCACCCGCTGCACAATCCTTCCAAACTCTTAGAGGCATATCATCCACTCATCGATTACGTGAACGGTCACCTGCGGGATGCACGCTTGACACTGGAGGCGTCACGGGACTACGCCAATTTCGAGGAGAAGTACCGTGCGCGACAGCCCGACTTCCTCCTCCCCAATCCTCTGCAGACCCTTGACGCCATGGAG
Organism: Candidatus Hydrogenedentota bacterium; assembly: GCA_020849535.1. Lineage (GTDB taxonomy): Bacteria > Hydrogenedentota > Hydrogenedentia > Hydrogenedentales > SLHB01 > JAHDWY01. Next base: position 34,990 of record JADLGB010000072.1, on the reverse strand, counting down.
GCCGGCTACCATGTCATCGCCATGGCCGGTGAACCCCATGACTTCAAGGGGATATTCGTGGTGCGCAAGGACAGCAGTTTCGAGCAGCCTGCCGATCTGAAGGGAAAAGTGGTGAGCTATCCCTCGCCTACCGCCCTGGCAGCCTGCATCATGCCTCAGAGCTTTCTCCACGAGCACGGCATCAATGTCAATGCCGACATCGAAAACCGTTACGTGGGTTCTCAAGAATCCTCCATCATGAACGTCTTCATGGGGTTGACCGCCGCAGGCGCCACGTGGCCACCGCCGTGGCGCGCCTTTCAGAGAGAGCACGCTCAGGAGGCCGCGGAATTGACCGTTATCTGGGAAACGGAATCGCTTATCAACAATTCCGTTATGGTGCGCGATGACGTACCCACGCAGGTGGCGGAGCAAGTCCGGGCGCTGTTGCTCAGCATCGAGGAATCGCCGAATGGAGCATCGATCCTCGCGGGGATGGAAACGGCCCGCTTCCTTCCCGCCTCGGACAAGGACTACGAAGTAGTACGGGAATACCTATCCCGCTTCGAAAGTGAGGTTCGGGCCGTGGAGCTGCGATGATGTTACGAGCGCTTTCTCATTTCTTGTTCGGGACGCTCCGTGGCCGCCTGATTCTCGGAGTGGCCACTGTGCATGCCGTCATGATGACGCTGTTCATCGTCGATCTGACGTCTCGCCAGCGCGCCTTTCTTCTTGACCGCCAAGTCGAGCAGGCAACCGCTCTTTCCCAGGCCCTCGCCACATCCGCGGCGGGATGGATTGCCTCAAATGACATTTCCGGGCTACAGGAGATCGTAGATATTCAGCGTGGATATCCAGGGGTGCTCTTCGTAGTTCTGACGGACGCGGATGGACACGTCCTTGCCGACACGGACGCATCCAAATTGGGGCGCTTTGTACTCGACCTCCCCCGGGACGTGCGCCAGACAGTGCTCAGCAGGTCACCCACTCTGGTGGACATCGCGGCGCCAGCACTAATCGCCGAGCGCCATGTCGGCTGGGTGCGCGTCGGCCTGGGACAGGAGGCGGCGGAGCACAAGCTTGCCAAGGTCACCAGAAGCGGGGTTTACTATGCTTTCGCGGCGATTGTCATCGGCTCGGTGATTGCCTGGTTCATGGGCCGCCGGATCACCCGGCGCCTGTACGCGGTTCAGGAAACCATCGACGCGGTCCGTTCCGGTAATCGCCAGGCGCGCTCGACGCTTGCAGGAGATGACGAGGCGGCCTTCATGGCACGAGAGTTCAACTCCATGTTGGACGTACTCGCGGAGCGCGACGCGGAACTGAGCGCCAGTGAAGAAAAGTACCGTTCTCTCATCAGGAAAGTACAAACAGCCATTGTTCTTCATGACAGAGAAGGACATATTCTGACTGCAAACCTACTGGCGGAAGAATTGCTCGGGCTTTCAATAGACCAGCTCCTGGGCAAATCCCTCATCGATCCTGATTGGCATTTTGTGCAGGAGGACGGCTCCGTCATGCCCGTTGACAGATACCCGGCAAGCCTGGTGCTCTCTACTCGACGGCCGCTCCAGGGTTACGTGGTTGGAGTCAGCAGGCCGGCCCGGGACTCCGTTGCGTGGATGCTCGTCAATGCCGAGCCGGAACTCGACGATTCAGGGGAAATCGTCCAGGTTATTGTCTCCTTTGTGGACATAACCGAGCGTAAGCGCGCGGAAGCTGAGATCCAGGCACTGGCCAAGTTCCCGGCCGAGAACCCAAACCCCGTATTGCGTGCCTCTGGGGAGGGTGTCCTGCTCTATGCGAACCGGGCGAGCCAGCAGTTGTTGCGACTCTGGGGCTGCTCTGTGGGCGAGCGATTGCCGGGGCAATTGTGTGCCTCAGTCCTGGAAGCGCTCAACTCCGACACGCTGAAAGAAGAGGAGATGATCTGCGGGGCGCGCCTTTTCGCGATGACGTTCGCTCCGATCATTGAGAATGGCTATGTGAATATCTATGGACGCGACATTACGGAGCGCAGACGTGCGGAGCAAGCGATTCACGAGGCCCAGCAGGTATTCAGGACTCTAGTCGAAAACTCCCAGGACATTATCGCCCGGTATGACCGCACCTTCCGGCGCACGTATGTCAATCCCGTGTACCTCGAGGTTGCCCAGATTCCCCGACAGGAGCTGCTTGCCACGTCACCATTGGAGCGCTCGCCGCTGCCCGAGCCCAGCGCAGCGATCCTTCAGCGCGTCCTTCGCAAAGTGTTCGAGACCGGTGCTCCCACGTCCGTCGATCTCCCTTGGCTGAAACCGGACAGCGGCGAATCCTGGTACGACGTCCACGTCTTTCCGGAATTCGACCGCGAGGGAAGAGTTGTGAGCGTAATGTCCGTTTCCCGGGATATCACCGATCGCAAGCGCGCTGAGGAAGAAGTGCGCAAGCTCAATCGAGACCTCGATGAGCGCGTCAAGATGCGGACGGCACAGCTCGAGGCTGTGAACAAGGAACTCGAAGCTTTTGCCTACTCCGTCTCTCACGACTTGCGCGCCCCTCTGCGGAGCATCGACGGTTTCAGCCATGCGCTTCTGGATGACTGCTCGGGGCAACTGAACGAGAAGGGGATGCACTATCTGAATCGAGTCAGGGCTTCCGCCCAGCAAATGGCGCGCTTGATCGACGACATTCTCAGTCTTTCCCGTGTCACACGAGGCGAATTGCGAATGGAAGAGGTCAATCTCTCTGGTCTCGCGCAGGAAATCGCCGGTGAACTTTCGGCGCGTGATCCACAGCGCAAGGTCGAGTTTGCGATCACCCCTGGGTTGGTAGTCACGGGCGATAGCCGCTACCTTCGGATTGCGCTTGAGAACCTCATGGCCAATGCCTGGAAATTCACGTCCAAACGCGCGGAAGCGAAGATCGAAGTCGGGGTGACCAGTCACGAGGGCAGCCTCGAGTACTTCGTTCGCGATAATGGCGCCGGATTCGACATGCAGTATGCCAGCCAGCTCTTTGGTGCATTCCAGCGACTTCACTCCGCCGAGGAATTCCCAGGAAGCGGCATCGGCCTCGCCACGGTGCAGCGCATCATCCAACGCCATCGGGGGTACGTGCGCGCCGAGGGCCAGGAGGAACAGGGCGCGACCTTCTACTTTACTGTACAATAGTCAGGGACATGAGTTGGCCCGGCGCGCATACCCGCCGGGAAGTGGCGCGAAAGGAAGGCGGCATGGCGGAGAAGATAATCTTACTGGTCGAGGACAATGCCGACGACATCGAGTTGACACTTCGCGCCCTGGAACTGAGCAAGATCACGAACGAAGTCGCCATTGCCCGGGACGGTGAGGAGGCGCTCAATTTCCTCTTCGGAAGAGGACCCTTCAGCGAGAAAGGTCCACCCCAAACGCCTGCCGTTGTCTTGCTCGATCTCAAGATGCCTAAAGTGGACGGACTCGGCGTGTTGCGGCAGGTGCGCGCCAACCCGGCGACTAGGCTCATACCCATCGTGATGCTTACGTCTTCCAGAGAAGAGAGGGATCTGATCCAAAGCTACAGTCTCGGCGCGAACAGCTATGTGCGCAAACCGGTAGACTTCAATGAATTTGTGTCGGTAATCCAACAGCTTGGCCTGTACTGGCTGCTCACCAATGAAACTCCTCCTGAAATGGCCGTGCCCCCCACTGATACCTAGCAAAAGCTTCCAAAGCCCCCCCGGAGAAGCGCAGGTAACGTCGCCGTACGCTTCGTCTGACGTGATGCGGAAAGGAATAGCAGCATGAATGACAATCTTCCTCCCGAGCCTGCCGCCAACTGTTCGGCGGGGTGCGGGTGCGGCGTCAATCGACGGACATTCTTCAAAGCGGCGGGGAGCGGCGCGCTGGCGCTGCTGGCCTCGCGTTTCTCCGCGATGGCGGGTCCATTCGAGAACGCGGATTTTGAAAGGCTCGTGCCCGCCGACAAGAGACTGAGCGCGGACTGGGTCGATTCCTTGTTTGCGCGCGGTACGCCCACGGTTTACCGGGGCGAGGAGTTGAAGTACATCGGCATGCCGATTGGGGGCCTGTGCGCGGGCCAACTCTATCTCGGCGGCGATGGCACGCTCTGGCATTGGGACATCTTCAACAAGCCTGTTTCGACTGGCGCTGAACACTATGCGCATCCGTTGGATCCCGTGTCGCCGGTTGAGCAGGGTTTTGCGCTGAAGCTGGGCGAGCGCATCATCACGCTTGACCACACCGGTGTTGCGGACGTGAGTTTCCGAGGCGAGTATCCAATCGGCATCGTGGAGTACCGCGACCCGGCGCTGCCGGTCGAGGTCACCCTGGAAGCTTTCTCGCCTTTTGTCCCACTGAATGCTGATGATTCCAGTCTGCCGGCCACGATCATGCAGTTCACCATCAAGAACACCGGGACCGGCACTCTGGACGCCGAACTGATCGGCCGTTTGGAGAATGCGGTGTGCCTGTACCATCGCGGCCTCTTCGGCAATCGCCGCAACCAGGCCGTGCGCGGTACCGGACTAACGTTTATCGAATCATCCGCGGAGAAAAGCGACCAGCCCGCGCCGCCGCCCAAGCCGGACGTCGTCTTCGAGGATTGGAGCAAGGAGACCTATGAGGGCTGGACGGTGGAGGGTACTGCGTTTGGCCCGGGGCCGATCGAGAAGTCCGCGATTCCGAGCTATCAGGGCGATGTGGGCGGCGACACCCCGCGCGTGGTCAACTCGCATGCAAGTGCGCCCGCGGCGGAAGTTGGTGGAAGAGATGCCGCGACCGGAAAGCTGACGAGCCGTGCGTTTACGATCGAGCATCGCCTCATCACGTTCTGGATTGGCGGCGGCAACCATCAGGGCAGGACCTGCCTCAATCTGGTCTCCGGCGGGAAGGTTGTGTATTCGGCCACTGGTCAGGCGAACAATCAGATGACGTTGCAGAGCTTTGATGTGAGCGGCCTCATGGGCCAAGAAGCCTCGATCGAGATTGTCGACGCCGAAACTGGTGGATGGGGCAATATCGGCGTCGGCAAGATCACGTTTAGCGATGTGATTCCCGAAGCCGGTCCCCTGGAGCAATTGCACGATTTCGGAACGATGGGTATTGGACTCCTGGGCGAGCCGCCTGAATTTGTTTCCGCAGACTCGACATTGCCCTTGAATGAAAGGCTGACCGGCGAGATTGGCCGCGCACTCACGCTCGAGCCCGGACAGTCCGCAACTGTGACGTTTGTATTGGCGTGGCACTTCCCGAATCTCGCGATGGATAAGCTGCCAGGCGGAAGGTACTACGCCACGCGCTTCCCGTCCGCAAACGCGGTTGCGCAGTACGTGAGCGACAACTTCGACCGCCTGTCGAGCGAAACCAAGTTGTGGCGCGATACCTGGTACGACTCCACGCTGCCGTATTGGTTTCTCGACCGCACCATTCTGAATACGTCGATTCTGGCCAGGTCCACGTGTCACCGCTTTAAGGATGGTCGCTTCTACGGATGGGAAGGCGTCGGCTGTTGCGCGGGCACCTGCGGCCACGTGTGGCAGTACGCGCACGCCGTTGCGCGGCTTTTCCCGGAGTTGGAGCGCGACACGCGCGAACGCGTGGATTTCGGTGTGGCGCTGCAGCCGGATGGCGCCATCCATTTCCGCGGCGAGCACAACGACATCCCCGCGATTGATGCGCAGGCCGGTACGATCCTGCGGGCTTATCGGGAGCATCAGATGTCGGTGGACGACGCGTTTCTGCGCGCAAACTGGCCAGCCATCAAGCGCGCGATGGGATGGTTGATCGCGAAAGACGCCGATGGCGACGGTCTGATCGAGAGCAACCAGCACAATACGCTGGACACGGACTGGTATGGGCCCGTGGCGTGGTTGAGCGGCCTGTATATCGCCGCCCTGCGTGCCGCCGAGGAAATGGCGCGCGAGATCGGCGACACGGCATTCGCGGAGCAGTGCCGGGGCATCTTCACAAAAGGACAGCAGAACATCGTCGCGCAGCTTTTCGATGGCGAGTACTTCATCAACAAGCCTGACCCGCAGCACCTGGACGCAATCAACTCCGGCAGCGGCTGCGAGATCGATCAGGTGATGGGCCAGAGCTGGGCGTGGCAGGTAGGACTCGGCCGCGTTCTGCCGGAGGAGGAGACGCTATCCGCGCTGCGCTCGTTGTGGCGCTACAACTTCACGCCCGATGCCGGTCCCTATCGCGAGGTCAATAAGCCCGGCCGCTGGTATGCGATGGCCGGTGAAGCGGGCCTGCTGATGTGCACGTTCCCGCGCGCCGACTGGAACTACGACAAGGCCAAGGGCAAAGGGGTCGAATGGGCCGCGGGATATTTCAATGAGTGCATGAATGGGTTCGAGTACCAGGCCGCGGGCCACATGATCTGGGAAGGCCTCGTGCAAGAGGGTCTGGCGGTCACGCGCGCCGTGCACGATCGGTACAGCGCAGCGCGGCGCAACCCGTGGAATGAAGTCGAGTGTGGCGATCACTACGCGCGCTCGATGGCGAGCTACGGAGTTTTTCTGGCGGCGTGCGGTTTCGAGCACCACGGACCCAAAGGGCACATCGGCTTCGCGCCGCGCCTCACGCCCGAGAATTTCAAGTCGCCATTCACCTGCGCCAAAGGCTGGGGCACGTACCAACAGACCGCAAGCGACACCGGCCTGGAGGCGACGATTGAACTGAAACGCGGCACGCTTTTCGTGAAAACGCTCGCACTGGCGACGACGACGCGGCCGGCCGCTGTGACAGTGACTGTCGCGGGACGCGCGGCGGACTGCAAATACCAGATCGAAAATGGACGCTTGCTCGTCACGTTGGCCGAGCCCGCAAAGCTACAAGGCGGCGAGATACTGGCCATCGTTGTCTCTTAATCAGATTCAGCCTGATAGAAGATGGGGCTCCGCGCGCTTGGCGCGCTTTGGAGTGCGGCGGCTTGCCGCTTCTTCTCTTCAGAAAAGACTTCTCAGGTCCAGACTCAAAGCTTGTTGTAGCGTTTGCCGCGCGTGCAGTGTGGGAGCTGTGAACACGCAGGCAAGCCTGCTCAGAAAAAGCAGCGGCAAGCCGCCGCACTCCAGAGTGTACACACATGGAGCAATTGAAATAGTGTCTGTCTGGCTCATCCATGAGTCAGTCGCCGCTATCCCTGTCCTGCCCGCAGATACGTGAACAACGCGGAGCCGGGGCGTGAGGCGATCTCCACGGGGATGCCCTGGTCCATCAACTCGCTGCCGGTCATTTCGCGCTGCTGGTCTGGCGCGTCGAGGTCGGTCACCGTGTAGCGCGCCGCGCGGTCCAAGCCACGCAGAGCAAGATCCGCGGAGCGATAGATGCTCCCCTCGCGACGGAACACCTGCACCATGCCTTCGCCGGTTTCGGGCCGGTCGAATTGCCACCCGATCCAGTCGCTCCGGTCGAGGCTATACGGCGTGAGCGGATAGAAATCACCCGCATAGTTGGGCGCGACCTGCTTCCATTGCGAGGTCAGCCTGCGGAGTTCATCGTAGTTCAAATCGGTGCGGCGCGCATCCCACAGGCAGTTCGGGTACGGCGTCATCATGCTGCGGAAGAGATACGCATCCGCCTCCTTCACGCCGGTGCCGTGAAAGGGAATCCACGAGGAGATGCCGTAGGTGCAGCCCTGCGTGCCGATGGGTTCCATGATGTAGTCGCTGCGCCAGAGTGGGACGGAGCGCCGGAGCGTTTCGAGATCGTTGCGGCGGCCGCCGCTGGCACAGGTGTCGATACGGAGGCCAGGACGCCGCCGCAGCAGTTCATCCCAGTACGCGAGGTAGCCGGTGATGTGGCGAATCTCGGTGATGCCTTGGCGGTCGGGCGCGTCGTTGTTGCGCCAATAGTCGAGCGGATCCATGTTGAAATCCTGACGGTACAGGTCGATGCCCTGCTCCGTCAGGAGCTTGTCCACATGATCGACCAGACACTTCCAGGCCTCCGGATTGCCCAAGTCGAGAAGCTTCTGTCCGCCATCCGTGCCGAGCAGCCAATCGGGGTGGGTCTCGTAAAGCCATGTGCCGGGCGTCACGCGCTCGGGTTCAAACCACACGATCGACTGGATGCCCTTGGCATGCGCGTGATCGGTGATCGCCCGTAGACCGCGCGGAAAGCGTTTCGTGTCGACTTCCCAGGTGCCGGTGTTGGGCCAGCCGGTCGCGTTGATGTACCAGCCCGCATCCATCCACCAGTAGTCGAGCGAAATGCGTTCTTCAACGTAGCGGTCGATGAACTGAAACTGACAGGCCTCGTCGGCGGTGACCATCTCGCCGAAGAAATGTGAGGAGCAGCCCGCGAGGTGCATGGGGCGGATTCGGCCATCGGGACGCGGAACGTTGTGCGCGATCATCCACCGCCGCCACGTGTTCTGTGCGTCCACGCGGTCGCCTTTCCAGAACTGAAGCACGACAAGCGGCGTGCGCACTTCCTCGCCGGGGTGCAGCGTGAAGTGTGTCAGCTCTTGTCCCGCCGTTACACGCACTCCCGTGCCCCCATCGCGCGTGAACGCCGCACGCCACTGACCGGGCCACCCCACCACGGCGATGACGCCTTCACCGGGCCATTCGATGTTGAAGTAAGGGAACTCACCGTTGCTGCCGCGTCCACCCACCGACGCGAGCTGCTTGGTTTCCGTGGGCTTCAGCGCAGTCGCGTGAGGTTCATAGTCGTTCGGCGCGCAGATGCTTCCGGTATGGTGGTGCAACGTGAATTCGCCAGGCCGTGCGAAGCGTGCATAGACGTCATCGGCAAGCCGGTTGAACTGGGTGTCCAATGCTTGAATTTCGGAGAGGATCGGTGTGTCTTTGTCTCCCGTGTTTCTGAAGTAGAGCGTCCACTCGACGGTGGGGAAATCGAGATACTCGACGGCAATGCACCGGACCTCAAGTCCAGTCTCGGCGTCGCGATAGCGCAGGTCATGTTGCCTGCGGGCCCCATCTACTGACGTGACCGCCGATTCCTTGGTGAGACCTGGGAGAAGATCGGCGAAGGTCTTGTCGCCATACGTGAAAGAGAAGGGCTGCTCCGTCGTGTACGCGGCTCCATCCTGTCCATCCGCAATCGGCAAATCGCCCAGCCAAATCACGCGTCCATCTTCGAGAGTAACCTTGGCATCGACCCATATCGCCTGGTCGCAACTGATCCCGTCGCCCGCGTCGTTGACGCGAAGGTTTAGGTCGCTTGCGCCACCGAGATCGACAGTGACCGGCACCCCCGCCATGCCTTCCCGCAGTACCGGCGATTTGAAGGCCTCCTGGCGATCACCGGCTGCTACGGTGAAGACGACGCTACCCTGGCCGCCGCGCGTCTGGCTGTTTGTGTCGACGCCAACGAGTGCGGAGAATTCCTTGCCGGGACCGGGGAGAGTCACCCGCACATCGCTGGGGGCGTGGGTGAAGAGCCCGCGCCGGTATTCGCTTGTGCCCAGGGTGAGCGGGCGATCGACGCGGCAGTTTCTCCAGACGACGTCGTAGTGAGTGATGACACTGAGACTGCCCGCGGGCTCGGCGGGCGCCGCGTTCCCAAACTTCGCGTTCACCCACTCTCGCAGCTCCGCCATCTCTGAAGGCGACGGTTCGGCCTGCGCGAAGGAAGCACGCAGACTCATCGCGACGACGTTCATCACCAGGATACTTCTCATGACAGGATGCTCCTCTCCGTTTCGCGCAACGGATGCAGCTACGCTCCAACTGAATACACAATTGTCACCGCGCGCGGCGCATCGGGAACGGCCAGCAGCAGTCCCTGTCCCATCAACTCCGCGCCCGTCGCCATTGTCGTCTCGGCTTTGTCGAAGTCTTTCACCGTATACGTGCGGTCAGGCTCAAGCCCGTGCAACTTGAGCCGCGCCGACTCATAGATGCTCTGTGGACGCCGGAAGACCTGCACCACACCTCCGTGCAGGTCGGGCCGGTGGAACTGCCACGCCATCCATTGATCCTCCGCGAGGGTGTATGGCGTGAGCGGATAGAAGTCGCCCAGGAGGTACGGGGATATTTCGCGATGCTCATCGATGCGTTTGCGGAGCAGCGCGAAATCGATGTTGTCAACACCTTCGCCTGCCGGTCCGAAACTGTTTTCGGGCGTGAAGCTGCTGCGGATCCAGTAGGTGTCCTTGGGGTAGATGAAGCCGGTGCCGTGGTACGGAATCCACTGCGCGAGGCCATACGTGAGGCACTGCTGGCCCTCGGGCGCGTTGTACCAATCGCTACGCAACAAGGGCACCGCGCGCCGCAGGGTTTCGAGGTCGTTGCGGCGCCCACCCGACGCGCACGAGTCGATCAACATGCCGGGATGCCTTCGCAGCAGTTCATCCCAATATTGGAAGTACCCTTCCACGTGGCGAATCTCGGTAATCCCCTGCCGGTCCGGCGCATCGTTGGCACGCCAGAATGGGAGTGGGTCGATGTTGAAATCCTGGCGATAGGAATCGATGCCTTGCTCCGTCATGAGTTGGTCGATGTGATTGGTCAGCCATTCGCGGCAGGACGCCTCGCCTAGTTTGAGCAACCCGCCGTCTTTCCCGCCATGCACCCACTCGGGGTGCTTGTCTGCTATCCACGTGCCCGCATGCACGCGCTCCGGTTCAAACCACACCATCACGGTCTTGCCGTTCGCGTGCATCAGGTCGCTCAGTTCGCGCAACCCATTCGGAAAGCGCACCGGGTCCACTTCCCAGGTACCCACTTTCGGCCAACCGACGCCATCACAGGGATACCATCCCGCGTCCTGCCACCAGCAGTCGAAGCCGATCCGCTCGTCGAGGTGGCGTTGCAGGAACTCTTTCTCCTTCGTGGCCACCGTCATCAGGCCGGGATAGTAATTGCCATTACACAACGAGCGCATCGTCTTGAGGGGTTCGCCACCGGGCTGCGGCACGTTGTGGGCGAGCATCCATCGCCGCCACAGGTTCTGCGCGCGCACGGGGCTGCCTTCATAGAACATCATGACCACCATCGGCGATCGAACCTCTTCGCCGGGATGCAACACGAAGTGGGTGAGTTCCTGGCCGCCGCTCACGCGCAACGTGTCGCCATTGTCACGCTCAAACCCCGCCGCCCACTGACCCGCCCAACTCAGTACGTAGATGAGCCCGCCCTCGCGCCTGCCGACGTTGAAGTAAGGAAAGGACTCCTGCGTCGGACGCCCGCCGGTGTTGGCCATTTGCTTTGTCGTGCCCGGGCCGAGGGTTTCCTCGTAGGGTTCGTAGCTGTGCGGCGTGCAGTTGTCGCCGCGGATGCCGCGCAGGACAAACTCCTCTTCGGCGCTACGATGGAATTGCGTATCGATGGCTTGGATGTTGGAGATGATCGGCGTGTCCGTAGCGCCCTCGTTCTTGAAGTACAGTGTCCATTCGACAACCGGGTAGTCGGTGTATGCGATGCCCGCGCAGCGGACCATGAGCCCGGTCATGGCGTCGCGCCATACGAGCGTGAAATCACGCCGTTGTCCGTGGCGTTCGTCTCGGATATCAGTTGACGCGCGTTCGAGTTTCCAGTTCGCGAGAAACTCGCGTGATGGCCGGTCGCTGTACATGAAAGAGAAGAATGGTCCAGTGTCGTAGGCGCGCCGGTCCGTCTCGCGCAGGGGCATGTCCCCAAGCCAAGATTGTGACCCATCCGCAAAGGTCACCCTCGCATCGAGCCAATCCGCTTGATCGCACGAGATGCCGTCGCCCGCATCGGAGACCTCCAGTTTGAAAGAGTCCGCCCCATCAAGCGGCACCGACACGTCCGCCGCAGGCATGCCTTCCCGCATGACTTCCGATTTCCATACGACTTGCCCGTCGATGCAAACGGAATAGACGACACTGCCCCGTCCAGCGCTGGTGTTGTCATTCGTGTCGATGCCGGCCCGTGCCTCGAATCGCGCCCCCGGTTTCGATAGCCTTACGGTGAGCTTGCTCGGCGCGTGACAGTAAAGACCGCGGGTGTACGCTGTCTCGCCGAGGTGCATGGGCTTTCCGCCGCGCGCGTTGAGCTGCACGGGCCCATGGTTGTACCAAACTTCGATGCCCGGCTGTGCAGGCGGTGCGAGGATGGTCCCCTCGAACTTCGCCGAGGTCCACTGGCGAAGCTCCTCCATCTCCGCACCGGTCACCTCCGGCAACTCGACGGCCGACAAGGCGGCCAAGAAGAGAATGACTCCCATGTGCAACCCCTCCCCACGCCCGTTCGATGCGCGCCCTCGCGTATGATGTGCCGGGGCCTGGAGCCGTCCATCGGCCCTCTCAGAAACCCAGGATATCCTCGATCGACGGCAACGGCCTGAACTGGCTCATGGCAAAGACAGCGTAGAAGCCCAGCAGTCCCACTGCCTCGAGCCGGCTTAGTTTTCGTTCTGTCGTGACGAAGATCTGGATCACGACCGCAGCCAGAATCAGAAACGGCATGGCGAACGCGATTAGACCCGGGTCCACAGTCATGGGCCGGATCAGGCAGCAAACTCCCAACACGACGAGTTGCGTGAAGATGTTGGAGGCGTAGACCTCGCCGATGGTCACGTCCGACTTGCGTTTGAAAGTAGCGGACAAACTGATCGTGAGTTCCGGCAGACTCGTGCCGAACGAGAACAGAAGCACGCCCATCGCCAAGGGGGGAATGGCGAGCGCCGCGCCCAAGGTCGCGCCGGAGTCTAGGGCGATCTTCGAGCCGGCGATGACGCAGAAGACGCCAAGTACGGAGAACAGCGCCGCCCGAAGTGTGGACGACGCGGGAGCGTTCACTGACTTGGTCTCGGAATCCGTGCGGGCCGTCTTAAGCACGATCCACACGTACGGAAGGTAGATGAGGATCAGGAGGACACCCTCGGAACGGGAGAACCGCCCGTCCATGCCGAGCACGAGCACCATGGCAGAGGAGAGGATCATCCAACTCGACTCGCGTGACTGCACTTCTTCATGGATGTCGATGGGGCGTATCAGGGCACAGAGCGCCGTTACAAACGTCAGCGTGACAAAGTTCGAGCCGATGACGTTTCCGATGGAAATGGAGTCTTCGCCTCGCGCCACTGCGAATCCGGAGATGGTCAGCTCCGGCAGACTCGAAAGCACGCTGACACCCAGAATGGTGATGACCAGCTCCTTGACGCCAAGCGACCGCGCCAACACGCCGATGCTGCGCGTGATGGCCTCGGAACCTCCCCAGAGCATGAGCAGGCCAAGAACAAAGAGCAAGACTGTGACTGCCATCGGACCCCCTTTCGCCCAGTCCCGCCGGCACTCTGCGTGAGGATGCCGAAGCGAGATGCCGGCGTCGCCGGGATTGACTATAGCACCAAACCAAGCCCCGAGGGATCACTGTGTGCGGGTGCTACAATGCGGTGGCGTCGAAGCGCTGGTCTGTGCCGCCGTGTCCCATTTTGTCTGTGGCGGCAACATACTTGTGGAACAGACAGACAAGGAAGAAGTGAGGTCCGGAAATGTCTACTCTCAAGCAAAGCGCGTTCGAACAATGGACTGCCCGGCGTGATGCGGAAGCCTTCCAGGCGCTCATGGAGCGCCACGCCCGCATGGTCCTCGCCACGTCCCGGCGCATTCTACGAAACGACACCGAGGCCGAAGACATCACCCTGGAGTGTTTTGAGGCCCTGGCGACTGCCGAACGGGGACAACCTCGGGAGCTGGGCGCCTGGCTGCACGGGATGGCTGTCAACAAATGCCGAATGCGCATCCGGGCGGAAGGCCGGCGCAAGGAACGCGAAGCCCGATACGCGGCAACTCAGCAGGAGCACGTGGAGAACCACCTGGACGATGTCTACTTGCACGTCGACGAGGCCATTGCAGCCCTTCCGGAGGACATCCGCGCGGCGGTCGTCGCCCACTACCTTTGCGGCCAGTCGCATCGCGAGATCGCGCGCGACGCCCGGGTGTCGCGAAGGACGATCAGCCGTCGGATTGAAACCGGCGTTGGCCTGATTGGCGAACGCCTTCGCGCGCAGGGCATCACGATGCCAGCAGCGGCACTGGCGGCCTTTTTGGGTTCCAACCTATCAGAAGCCGTGACGCTGCCGGTCCAGTTGGCGAGCACCTTGGGGAAGCTGGCCCTTGCCCATTCAGCCAACGCGGCGGTGGTTTCCGGCTCTGCCTTGGGAGTCCTGGCAAGCGCACTGTTTGCCAAGAAGGCCATTGTGGCGGTCGCCGTGCTTTCCGCGATTGTCGGAGGCGTATGGATTGCCCAGAAGGCGCGGGAACAAGGCAGGACCCCGCCCGCTCAAGAGCGACTATTTGCGGAGCAAGACCCTCCGGGAGACTCGTTGCCGGCGGCGCCCGCAGGAGAGCCGCCACTGACCGCAACGGCGGCATTGGCTCCAGGAAGCAGTGAAGGCGGCCTGCCCGCCATAACCGGAACCGCGAGGTACCTGGAATCCGGGGCGCCGGTCCCGGGCGTGCACGTGAGATTGCACTCAGTACCACCGGATGCCTGGGTGGCTGAAGCCTTCACGGACGCGCACGGCGAGTTCCGGTTCCCTGACTTGACGACCGACACACACTACAGCCTCAAAGCCTGGACGGATGAGAAGGGGTATGGCGCGATCGTGGATCGGAATGGGATCTGGCTTAAGCCGGGCGAGCTTCGTGCCGGGGTGGATATCATCGTCGCAACCGGCGGCACCATATCAGGCAAGGTGCTGGACAAGTCTGTCTCGTACTTTCCCGCCGGTATTGGCAGTGTGCATCTAGACCCCTCGGCGCCCAATGAACATGTGGATGCTATCTGGAGATCGCTGATCCAGGTTGCCGACAAGCCGCTCGCCGGTGTTGCCATCGTCCTGGCAAAGACAAGGGTGGATGGCAAGCGGGATACTCCCCTGCTGACGGCCGTGACCGCAGATGATGGCCAGTTTGTGCTGAGCGGCTTTCCGCCAGGTAAATACGATGTATGGGCGGAGCCGCCCGAAGACGCTGTACGGTTCGAACCCAACCACAAAGAACAGTTCCGCACCGTCACTGCCGAACGGGGCGGGCAACTTGAGGTGGATTTCTCGTTCCGATTCGACGGGATTGCCATCGCCGGCAATGTCAAGGATAGTCGCGGAACTCCTCTCGAAGCGGTGAAGATCACAGCCGCGCCATTGGTCGGCGGCAACTCGGCGTACGATGAAAGCGCCGATCGCCTGGGACCTGGGACCGTCGTGACCAGTGCCGTCTCCGGTGACAGCGGCGCATACCGGTTGGAGGGACTGTGCCCCGCGGATATCCGGTCGGCCTGGCAATATCTGACGGGCTATCATCTGCCCGGTTCCTTCGTCTTGCGTGCCGAGGCCGAGGGGTATGCACCAGCGGAAATCACTGTACCCGCAGTGACTGATAATCTTGCGCGAAGCGCAAAGGAGTCCCTCGATAACTTGCAGCGCCTCATGGCCCGCGCGGGCTTGGTAGATGACGACCGCCCTGCGTCGCCTATCGAAACCATCCTGCCCAAGTCTCAGGGCGACACCATCACTAACGTGGACTTCGTCCTGGAACCCGAAGCAGTTGTGGCCGGGCGGCTTGTCGACACCACGGGCCAGGCACTCCCCAAGGTGATGCTGGAGATACTGTTTGCCGGGGGATCGCCCACTGAATACAAGGCCCTCGTGTCTCAGACGCCTCCGCCAGATTGGATGATGACCGACGAGGCGGGTCGATTCCGCTTTGCGAAGGTGCCTTCGGGCAGTTTCGTATTCGAGACCGACGCGCCTCCGGTCGGAAGACGGCGGGCTGTGAATGCGCCCCTGGAGGTTCGGAGCGGCGCGTCCATCGTCGATCTCGAAGTAGTGGTCGAAGCACCGGAAGATCGTGGCACTATATCGGGGAGTATCCTCGAAGCGCACTCAGGCAAGGCTGTCCCCGAGTTCCAGGTGGACCTCAAGACCGAGAAGAGCGGCACGAGTCACCATTTCAAGGACGGCGCACTGCTGATTGAAAGCGTCTACCCAGGCCCCGCGACCTTGAAGCTGCGGGCAACCGGTTTTGCCACGGAAGTGGCAGAGATCGACGTGGCCGCCGGGCGCGTGACTACGGTAAACCTCCAACTCGTCGAAGAGGGGATTCTGGAGGGCTACGTGACGCTGAATGGAGGACCGAGCGCCCACGGTTATATCACGGCGTGGTATGAAGATGAGGCACGCGAGGCTTCGTCGTGGGCACAACCCGATGCTCAGGGCTACTACAAACTCGGCGCGCTCAAACCCGGCAACTACAGGGTCCGCACCACCATGTGGTTGTATGAAGATGAACGTGGGGGCGCTCAGGTCAGCGACGTGGCGTGGGTGCGCGTACCGCCAGGGACTGTCCGCGTCGACGTTGAGTACCACGGTGATTGCGCCATCCACGGCACCTTCGCCGGGCCCGAGGACCTCGGATGGCGCGTGCGCGTGGACGACAATTCACTGCCGCGCGACGACCAACTCCGCGCCATCGCGTTCAAATTCGAGAAGCAAGGCGCCTACGAGATCGGCAGTCTGCCGCCCGGCAACTACACCGTTGTCGCACAGTGTTTTTCCCGGGATGAGTCAGGTTCCACGGTCCAGCGCGAGCAATCGCAAGCCGTGAGCCTGGCCGCCGGAGAGATCGCTGAGGTGGATTTCGATCTGCGGTGAGCGCGGCCCTGCGTGCCGCACCAACACGAAAGATGCATCTGCATGCGAAGACACAGGCGAGGGCGCCTGCGCCACACGCGCTTGCTATGCGTCCAGATGTTCTTCCTCTCATGTGAGTCAAGGCTCACCCAAAGACTTCGGGTGACTACGGCAAACAGAGCACTGGAGATGGACGTGTGGCACAGGCACCCTCGCCTGTGTCCCATTGGGGGTACTTGCCAAGGCGCCACACGGCGAGCTCAAGTACAAGGGTATGCGTACGCAGCAGAAAACCAAGGGAAATAAATGGTGAACGGGGCGGGGAACACGTCCAGAGATTGGAGGCGTAGACAAATAGGAGGGTTAGTCACCAATGAGCAGCAATACAGTACCCGTGGCGGGCGGGTGAGCGATGGCGGCACAGGGGTTGCGACGTGCTATTGCGGATGCATGTGCGCGTGTCTCACCCGCCTGCCAGTAGCTGAGTAAGTGCAGAACACAAGCAGCCTCACCCCCCCACAGGGACAGACTCTAACGCTTACCCGCCCCTGAGGGGAGCGCAAGAGGATCGGCACTGCAGCTAAGGCTTTCGCTTCCGGAGTCTGGGTATGCCAATAGATGCCAGTCCCAGACCAAGCAGAACCACGGTAGCGGGTTCAGGAACACACACTCCAACGTACCCCCAATAGACGCCGTCGTAAACGGTGATGTCCCTGAACCATTCGTCACTCATTTCGTAGGGATCACCGTACGACGCGAGAACAATGTAGAACTCGACGCCGCCGGCCCATGAGTTTGCTTCGAGATGCGAATCGTAGGGACCGTCCGTCCAGACCATGTCTCCGTAGTCACCAGTCAAGGTGTAGCCGTCAGGAATCCATGGGCCATCTCCCGGCTGGTAATAGGCTGGATCGGTGTCTCCCGGTACATTTCCGTCCACCGTGTATTCGTAAGGCGAGAACACCGAGCCACCGAATTCATTGTAGAGTTGGATCCAGTCCAGATTCAGCGCGTCCTCACCATCTGCCCGGTCGTAGTAGGCAACAATCTCAGCTCCGTGAAAACAGATAGACCCCGCCTCGTCGTCAACCGCTTGGTACCAATCTATGGTCAGAATGCCGCCAAGCGCCAAAGGCGCGAGTTCGTAATTCCAGTTGATCGTCCTATCGTCGTTCGGGTCGTCGGGGTCGCCCTCATCCACATAAGACTCATATTGGTCCGTGAGCGACCAGTCCAAATCTACCCAGATCTCGTCGCTCTCATCCGGATGAAAGTACTCCAGGTCGAGAAGCCACGTCCCGCCGGACGTCAGTCCTCCTTCACAGGGGTCAAACGGCAAGTAATTGTCCGTTTCAACCTGAACGGTCAGGTCGCTGCCCCCGGTGTCAAGAGCGACCATGTCGGCTTTGGCCGTACCACTCCACCCCAGTACACAAAAGGCGACAACAAACAGATGGATGAACTTGCGGAAATCAGGATACTTGGCCACGGAAGCACCTCCTTCCCCCCTGGCGGAGACCACAATTGCCTTGCAGCGTGGCTGGAGTATGCCCAAAGATGTGGCAGCATTTTTCGTTCCATGAGCATTTATCTCACTATGCTTTCACTCAAAAGACAATGTGCGTCTCCTCTAATAGTTCATTTGTCAGGACTTCCGTTCAGAGCATAGGGCAAATAAGGATGGCAACTGACACATGAAGTCGTCGATTGAGAGAAGGCCTTGCGTTCGGGAAATACTCAAGAGTGACTAACTATTGATCATGCCGCTCATTTTCTTTATCAAGGAAGGTATCGAGCAGGGCATACTATTGCCCGTTGTTGAATACCTGTTGCGTCCCGCTAGGTCGTTAGGAACTGCCAATCTACTCTGACGGAAATGCGCTACGGATAGAAGGAAATCCGTGCCGTTCTTCCGGCAACTTGCGCGGCGACCTCCTGCGACACTTTGTCTTGCTCGTACCAGGTGGCTGCCGCCGCCAGCCGCATCTCTCATGAAAACTCCGCGGGCGCGCAGCGCAAGGCCGCAAGCACGCTTTCCGGAAGCTCTATCGTCAGTTGTGTCAACGATCACACCTCTTCACGACAACCCTCTTCATCGAAGACCGCATGTTGACACACTGCCCACTCCATGTCTTTCGACGATTATGCCGTTGTTATTCCCATGTGCTGACAATTGGTAAACGCGGAGGCGCCAAAGCCGCATCAGGTGTGCGGCTCACGCACTTGTCCCTGCATTCCCGGAGATGAAGTAAATGGTGAACGGGGCGGGGATCGAACCCGCGACCACCGGATTAAAAGTCCGATGCTCTACCAACTGAGCTACCCGTTCACAGGAAAGGCGTTGGCCACGCGGAGTGGTCAAGCGTGACTATCGAGTGAAAGGAGATCATATCGTCCCGGGGCGCTTGGATGCAAATGTCCGTCGAGTTGGACGCAACGCCGTGCGCCGTTCCAGCGGAGGATTTGACTTCCCCCGCCGCAAAGTGATAAAAACCGGGCTTCACCGTGGCGGCTCCAGTGTAAGGGGTGAATATGCCCATTGGGCGCCGTCGTTTCCCGCTCCGCGGCGCTCATGACCGCATTCGCGGCGCGGGGGTCGATCTGGTTACAGGAGAGTGAATCATGGCCCATGTTGTTGCCGAACCGTGCATTAAGTGCAAATACACGGATTGTGTGGCGGTATGCCCCGTGGATTGTTTTCACGAGGGTGTGAATATGCTGACCATCGATCCGGATGAGTGTATCGACTGCGGCGCCTGTGTGGATGAATGTCCCGTGCACGCGATTTATCCGGAAGAGGATCTGCCGGAGAAGTGGCAGCAGTTCATCGAGTTGAACAAGGAACTGGCCTCCCAGTGGCCCGTCATCAACGAGACACAGGATCCGCTGCCCACCGCGGAAGAAGCCAAGGACGTCGAGAGCAAGCTGGGGGAGCTGGAACGTTCACCGGCGACCCGGTAGCGAAGAGGTATTGCAGGCACCGCCGCGTGCGTTTGGCGCGCGGCGGTGCTTTTTGTTTATCGGACCGATCCGTCCACTTGCTGTCTATTCCGCTGCTCAGGGCTGCTTGTGGTATTCCACAAGCACCGAACCCGGGCGTTCCGGAATCTCGACAGTGAATTCCCTGAGTGCCGCTCCCCGCATACGCGCCACCGGCTCGGGCACGTAGCTGTGGGACAACGTCACGTCGTACTCCGCGTCCGCGTCAATCCCGCGCAGGTCGTTCAGTGCGAACCCCGTATAGGGTGAATTCGGCCGCCGGAAGGCGAGCACCATGCCGTCCCCTTCGGGTACGTCGTGATACTGGAGAACGAGCCAGTGCCGCGGGTCTACCGTCACATCGCTCAACGCGTAGAGGTCTCCGAAGAAGTGGGGGCGGATTCGTTTCCCCTCGGCGATGGCCTCTTTGAGCAGCTCCCGCGGATACTCTTGTGGACGGATGTCTTCGCAGAATGATATGCCCGCATTGAATCCACTTCGGAATAGATACGGCGTGGCCCCGCTCTGGCCGCTTACGGTGAACGGCACGAAACGGCTCAGGCCTGCCGTCATGACTTGGTTCTGCAGGGCTGCCTGTTCGTAGTTCTTTTCCATGAGCGGTTGAATTGTCGCATCCGTGCGCCACAGGTTGATGGACCGCGACGCGGTCTCGAGGTCGATGCGGTGACCGCCCGAGGACACATTGTCTATGAACAGGTTCGGATTCGCAGCGAGCACCGTGTCCCACACTTGGTACAAGCCTTCCACGTAGCGGATCTCCGCCATGCCCACGCGGTCCTCGGTGTTTCCGTTCAGGACGCGCCACATGCGGTCGAAATCCGTCGCGTTGTCGATACGAAGGCAGTCAATCCGGTACTCCGCCACCGCTTGCAAGAGATACTGTGTCAGGTATTCGCGCGCCTCGGGGTTGCCCAGATTCAGCATGCCCCAGCCGCCGCCTTCCGGCATCACCACCCATTCCGGGTGTTCCTTCGCCATCAAGGTACCCGGGCAGATCCGTTCCGGTTCCATCCACAGCAGGAATTTCATGCCCGCTTCGTGGGTCGCATCGCTGATTGGCCGCAGTCCGCGGGGAAATCGTTTCGGGTCGACGGCCCGTACGAGGGGCAGCACGTAGTTGCCAACTGTGGGGAACCGGTCCGGACCGTAGTACGCGTCGAGCCAGAAGAATTCAAAGCCCATGTCCCTGGCCGAGTCGAGGTGGGATAGCACATCTGCCTCCGTGCCGTCGTCCATCTCGTAGAACGATGTGCTCAAGTGGGCGATGGGCGGAACTGGGCACTCGCCTGCCACTTTGGGCATGATGTGGGCAAACATGGTTTGGCGGAACAGATTGTAGGG
Organism: Candidatus Hydrogenedentota bacterium; assembly: GCA_020849535.1. Lineage (GTDB taxonomy): Bacteria > Hydrogenedentota > Hydrogenedentia > Hydrogenedentales > SLHB01 > JAHDWY01. Next base: position 14,120 of record JADLGB010000072.1, on the reverse strand, counting down.
TTGCTGGTCATCGCCTTCGCGCCAGAACAGTTGCAGGATGCGTGGCGACCGGATGCGCTCTCCAGGTTTCAATGACAAGCGCAGGTTCTGCATCCCACCCTGAATGCGCAAGGATCCGCCCGTGTATTCCACCGAGGCCTGCCATTGCCCCGTCCAGCCGATCGCCGTGATGACTCCCTCGTTGGCCCAGCTTACATTGAAGAATGGACAGGCCCCACACGATGACCGTCCCCGGGTCGGCGAAAACGCAAGGGGCTGTCCCGGTGGCAGCGGCTGGCTGAAGGGCATCCAGTCGTCCACGCCCGATGATGCGCGCAGACTGTGAAACGCGGGGACCACTCCCGGACCCGGCCAGAGGGACACATCCGCGGCGCGCACGTGTTCGAGGATAGGCGTATCGGCCGTGCCCGTATTTGCGAACGAGAGGGTCCAGTCCACCCCCGCGGTGTCGAGGTAGACGTCGCACACCGCCTGTACCTCCAGCGAGGTCTCCGGGTCGGTCCATGTTGCGGTCAGGCGGCGCCGCGTGGCATCAATTGCCTCATCTGCGACTTCTTGTTTCCATTCGTGAAGGAACTCGCGCGAAGACCGCGCGCCATATACGAAGGAGAAAGGCACGTCATCGCCCACGCCAGACGCCGTGGCCAAGTCGTCCAGCCACAGCATCGATCCGTCTTCCAATTCCACGCGGGCATCTGCCCAGTCGGCCTGATCGAAACTGCGCCCATCACCACCGTCTTCTACGACCAAGTCAAAGGCGGTTGCACCCGAGAGGGGCACATCGATAGACCGCGCCTCGCCCGTCGGTTTCATTACGTCCGTGGCAAACACATCTGCGCCCGCCACACGAACGACAAATTGCGTCGAGGCCGGGGTGTTGTCGACGTTTCGGTCAATGCCGATGTCCGCCAGCAGCCTCTTCGCCGGTCCGCTCAGCGAGACTGCAATCGTGCATCGCGAGTTCACGCCGATGCCCCGCGAATACGTGCGCTCGCCCAGGCGCAGGGGCGTGCCCGCCGCGCAAAGGCCAATCTTCGCAGTGCCCGGCTCGTCATCGTGTGCGATGACCAGGCGGTTTCCGCCCCTTCCGTTGGGCCGTTGCGAGAACACCCGTTCCGCCCACGCTGCCGTCCGGGCGACCGCCTCCGCCTCATCCGCCACTGCCGAGACCGCGCATACCAACACGCACGTGACTATGCCAAGCACCCTGTAGTGAATCCGCAATAGGTTCACAAGATCCCCATCTTGTCGTTAGCTCGGACCGATCAGTCCGATTGGTCTAATCCGTCCGATTCTTCCTCAGCGCCCAAACACATCTGGCCCCGGCGGAAACGAATCATACGGGCCCGTCGAGAAGCTCAGGATGTCCGCGAAGTTCGGGAGGGCCGGGTCGGTGCGCTCGATGCGCCACTCCCCTTCTTTGTTCGAGAAGGTCAACCACACCTCGCTGGTGTCCGTGCGCGGAAACCAGGCCCACTGGTCCGCGAAGCGTCCCGTCGAATCGCTGATGGCGATGCCTGTGAACCGGCAGTAGAGCAGGACCCGAACCTCTTTCTTCGCCTCGAAGTTCGCGAAGTCCCATCGTCGGATTTGGCGCGTCATCCGGCATCCGGAGTACCGCTCGAAGAACCACTGATACGCGCGCTTGGCGTACTGGAACCGCCACCACTGCGGGTCCTGATACTCGGTGCCGTAGAGGTCCATGACCCCGTCGAGTTCTTCCGCCACAAACGCGGCGTCCCATCGCTCGATCCGCGCGACAATGGCTTTCGCGATCTCCAGGTGCGCCTCGTCCACTCCGGTCAGGTTGGGCCACCATTCCTGTGTTTTCGGGCGAATCTCCGCGACGCCTTCGAGTTGCCGTGCCCGTGCCTGCGCAACGAGCGGTGTCAGTACGGCCTCCTCTTCGATGCGGCTCTCGACGGCACTAAACGCCAGGTAATCGCCATAGTTCACGACGCCTTCGTACGGTTCCTGCTCGTTGGTCAAGGCGGTCACTGCATAGGCCACGGCAGTCGCTGGGTCAGTATCGGGGTCGGTCCACGTTCGCTCGTCGATGTTCTGCGCCATCTCCGAGAAGGTCCCGGCAGGATACAGCCGCTTGAAGACGCTGTAGGAAACGTCGCCTTCGCGGAATGGCCACGTGAGTGTGACGGCCCGCTCCTGCCGCACCGCCTCGAGTCCGCGCACGGGCGTGGGCAACGAGGGGATCTGGAACTGCTGCTCCTCGTACAGATTCTCGCGCGTGTTCATCACAAATACGCCCCGGCCCACGCGTACGACAAACGCCGTGCCGGCTCCGTCCGGTCCCAGGTATTGGTCGAGCAACTCCGTCCACGCCTGTGGGGACGGTACGCTTCCGGGTTTCACGACGCGCGCAAACGCGCCGAGCGGTTCCGGCGGTGCGTAGGCGGACATGACGGGAACCCAGTAGTGCCGACCTGAATTGGGCACCAACTCCGTCACCTGGCCTGGCCGTTCCAGGCCATACGCGCCCGCGAGCATCAATCCTTCGTCGCGCACCGCGTCCAAGTCGCGCAGATTGAGGTGAAATTCCTCCGGGGTGCGTGACACCCCGAGCTGGTATGCGACGCGCACCTTCTTCGCTACAAAATCCTTGTCCGCCACCAAGCCGCTTTCCACGATCTCGCGGAGCGTGGGTTGGATGGCCTCGTTCCAGTGCTTGCCCTGTCCCCCACTCCACAGATCGGCGACCGCGGGAAACGCGTACGCGCATGCGCCGCCCATCGCACCGTTCAGGATCATAGCGCGGTACAACGGCGGTGGCATCCCCGGGCCAGTCGCGGAGACGCCGAACGCGCCGGGCTCGACGTAGCCTGCGGTGACGTACCATAGGGAATCCGGGGCAACGCCCCATTGAGCCACGGCCCCTTCCAGCCACAGCCCCATCAGGGCGCCCTGCTGCGCGACGGTGTCGCCGCCCCCATGTCCCGTAAGCGGAACCACGTAGGCGCTGCACGCCCGGAACTGCTCGATCACCGGCCGGCACCACGCGTTGGACATGAGCCGCAACCAGCCCACGCCGTCAAGACGGACCGCGATGAAACGGCCGTAGCGCGCCGCAAGGTCAGTTGCCGAGGCAAGCCAGCGCACATTGGGCGGCTGGCCTATGTCATCTCCACCGGAGAAGGCGTAATACTCGTCAAATGGAAGATTGACCACTTCGACGCCCTTCACGCACGTGAAACGGGCAAGCAGTTCCTCGACCAGGTTGAGCGGTATCAGACTGCGGGGATCGCTGTCCGCGATGCGAATCGTGGCGGGGATTTCAGCCTCCTGCAATGCGGTGAGCAGGGTCTCATACCGCACTTTCCGTGTAGGCGCATCTGCCCCTGAAACGGAAACCGTCAATACCGAGAAGGGCTTTAGCTCATTGTTGAGAGCAGCCCAAGCCCCGGCGGCCGCTTGCGCGTAGTCTGCCGTCTCGCCCGCACCATCGCCGGGCGCCGCAAACAGGAGCAGGGGATGATAGGGCCCAATCTCGACGGACAAGGGAGGGTAACTCTGCGCGTACCCTGTGTTTGTCCCCCAAGCCAGGAAGAGACAGATCCCTAGTATGAACGACGAGGAAGCCTTCCAAACCATCATATGGCGAATTGTATGCAACCTGCTAATCACTTCACAAACCGGGGTCCTGGCCCGTTATGCAGATGTCTATCCGAAGGGGTAAATGTCCTAACGTGTCCCAAAAGATGCACTTCGGGGGAAATGGGGCCAAGCGGAGGCTGGCCGCGACTCGCTGCGTACCGCCATGTCACCGTTTGGAGCGTACAATGCTCGTATAGATGTGCGTGCCAACAACGGGCGAGCATCTACTACGGAGAGGACCCATGTGGATCGGTCAAAGAAGTCACGATGGACAAGTCGTGCGGCAGGTACTTGGTGGCGACAAGGAACAGTTCGGCAAACTCGTCGACCGGTATCTGATTGATGCTTATGCCTTGGCGCGGGCCTATCTCGCTGACCGCACCGATGCCGAAGATGCCGTGCAGGACTCGTTTCTCAAGGCGTTCAAGAGCCTCGACAGCCTGCGTGACGCCGGCAAGTTCTGTCCTTGGTTCCTCACCATCGTGCGGAACACGTGCATGCATTATCTGACCCTTCGCAAGCGCGAGCAGACGGGGCTTGATGATACGCCACTCGAGTCCTCGGTAAACCCGGACTTGGAGCGCCACGAATTGCATTCTTTGCTCCGCTCCCACGTGGGCGGCCTGGACCCAAGCCTTCGGGAGGTGGTGCTGCTGCATTACTTCCGGGGACTCAGCACAGCCGAGATTGCGCAGCGCCTCGATATCCGGCGCGACGCGGTCAAGAAAAGGCTCCAGAGGGCGCGCGAGACGCTGGGCACCGCACTGTTGCAGGAATTGGGCGATTCGTTTCAGGCCGAGGCCCCGTCCAAGAAGGGCAAAGCGTCCATCATGGGCATGGTGCTGGCCGCCCCCGTAGCCTGGCAGTCGGCAAACGCCGCGGGCGTGGCCGGGTCGAACGCGCTGGGCGCCAAAGGCGGGAGCCTTCCGTTGATCAAAACCCTCGTACTTCCGGCACTGGCCGGTTCCTGCATCCTGGCGCTTGCCTACGTGGCAAGCCAGCGGGAGCTTCCCGCCACTGCCGCAGATCCCGTGGCGGCGCCCGCGATAGTAGGGACCGCGGCACAATCCGGCGCACCCGCGCCGATCCAGCCGCCTGTGCCTCCCGAGGCTCCGGAGCCTGCTGCGGCCGCTGTGCTACCAGTCAGATCCACCGCGACGGAATCAGGTCCCGGGGGACGGGTCGTCGACGAGGCTGGACTTCCTGTGGCCGGTGCCGAGGTCGTGCTGTTTCACAATATGAACCGTTCCGGTCTCGACGACACCATCGTCGAGCGGACCACGGCAGACGCGGATGGGCGGTACGCGCTGTCCGCGAACCCCGGGTTCGCTCGACAGCTCCCCCATGCTTACGCTCAGGACCGGTTTCTGCTCTTCGCGTTTCACCCAGACTATGCACTGGGATGGACCACCGTCGATCAGGACACACCCCAAGAAACATACGATATCGTCGTTACAAAAGGGACGACGGGCACCATCACGGTTGTCGATCGCGAGAAGAAGCCGCTGGAAGGAGCGCACGTCTGGCTTTGCGCCGCCGGGGACAATGAAAGCGCGCATCCGCTTTTCAGGCACGCATTCAACACGAATACAACGGATGTTGGGCTCATCAGCGCGTTTACGAACATGGACGGAAAGGCCACTTTTGAGAACCTCCCTGACACGCGTTGTTCATTCTATGCGGCGAAGCCCGGCTACGCCCCGAGTTGGTCTCCGATTCGCGATTGCACCATGGTGTTGACGAAGGGGGCAAGCGTTTCGGGCCGCGTGTTGACGGCGAGCGGTGTTCCCGTACCCGATGCGTTGGTACGCTGCAACGCCGAATGGATGCACAGCCCCCGCTTGACTCGGACGGACTCCCAGGGCCGGTACACCTTCACCGGCTTGCCCGCCAACGGGTGGGACATGAGCGTGTGGGGTAGCGGCCAGACCGGAGACGGCACGTACAGCGTCTTTGTCAAAGACGATACGCATACGATGCCTGCGCAGCACATCCAGCTTGAACCGGGAGATGTACTGGACAATTTCGACCTGACCTTGCTCGAAGGTACCGTCGTGCATTGCAGCGTCGTCTGGCCGGACAGCGGCGAACCTGTGGCGGGAGCACGGCTGTTTGGGACGTATCTTGAGGAGCGTGTCGAAGGATTCACGGATGCGAACGGGGTGTTCACCTTCACGGCACAGCCGGGTGAAGTCGAGATGTACTTCCAATCGCCCCCGGATGGTGTCTATGTCATTCAGGAGGACGGCCGTCAGCCGCTCACGTTCGAGGCCGATGGCGCGGAAATGGACGTCGTGCTGACCGCGCCCCCTATCGCGGGAACACTCATCTCCGCGCACGGAAGAGTCGAGAAAGGCGAGTATGCGTTTGGTGATGTCACCGTGTTCGTCTCTGCCGGGCGGTATAAGACGGCCACCAGCACGGGCTATACGCCACCTTACGTGCAGGTGAACCCGGAGAACGGGAATTTCGACTTGGAAGGAGTTCCCACAGGCCGAACGGTGGCTCTCTACGCCCTCACCAGTAATGGCGCCTATGCTGGTGTATCCGAGCACGCCATTCCCGCGGATGCGACCGAATACTCCGGGCTGAGCGTCACGTTAGAGCCCACCACCACCGGAACGGTCGTGCTGAACGACGGCGAAGGAACCCCCCACCGGGACATCGAGGTTCAGATGGAGCCGGTCGTCGATGAATACGAGATCGTCTTCGCCCGCCGCAGTTTGCGAACTGATGGGGACGGCCGCGTGCAGTTGAAAGGTCTTATACCCGGGCTGTCCTATCACTTCTTCAATTGGGACCTGCGTGACGAGAGCACAGGGCAATTGCTGATCGACACATCGCTGGTGGTCGTGCCTGAGAGGTGAGCCCGGTTCGTTGGGCAAACACAGACGCGCACGGACGAAGATGTGAACACGGATGGCGAATAGGTAGTGCAGTAGCTGTTGCCGCCTTGACTCGATGCAGGAAAGCTGCGTAAAATGCCGCTTTCCTGCACGTCTTTTCTCGCACTCCAACCAACGGAGAAGTTCGGTCATCATGGCAGAAGTACGCGGTTTTCGGGGTTTCCGGTACAACGCGGCCAAGGTCGGCCGCTTTGATAAGGTGGTCACGCCACCCTTCGACGTGATCAGTCCTGACGAGCGCGCGGAGCTGGCCCAGCGCAGCCCGTATAACTACGCGCGGATCATCCTGCCTGAGGAACGCGAGGGCCGCACGAAGTATGAGGCAGCCGCCAAGGACTTCTCCACCTGGCTCGAGGATGGTGTTTTCCTGCAGGACAGCGAAGAGTCCTTCTACCTGCTGGAGCAGAAGTTTCGCAGTCTGGATGGTTCGCCACAAGTACGGCGCGGCTTCTTTGCGGTTACCAGGATTCCGGAGCCCGGCGATGACACGGTCCTCGGTCACGAGCGCACTTTTGAGGCTAAGGTAACGGATCGCCTGCGGCTTACCGAATCAACCCAGGCAAACCTGGGGGCCGTGTTTGCCTTATACGAGGACCCGGATCATGAATTGGCGGACTTCCTCGGGCAAATGGACCAGCGTCCCGAAGATCTGCTTGCCCACACGATCGACAATGTCGAGCAACGCCTGTGGCGCGTGCCCGCGGATCCGCGGGTGACGGCCTTCTTCGCAGGCAAGCGTCTGTATATCGCCGACGGCCACCACCGGTACCGGACCGCCTGCACTTATCGGGACCAAATGCGACTGAAGGCCGGCGCCTCAGCGTTGAAGCCTTACGACTTCGTGTTGATGGGCTTCGTGGCGTTGGACGATCCCGGCCTCTTCGTCTATCCCGCGCATCGCGTTCTCGATGAGCCGCCTGGCTTCGATGAGAAGAAGTTCCTCGCGGACCTCGAACCGTGGTTCGAGGTGGAAAAGGCCGGCGCCGATCTCGTCGGGCGTGTGAAAGCGGATCCCGGTTGCGTTATTGGTGCGGTGTTGCGGGGCGGGAATCGTTACACGCTGCGCTTGCGCGATCGCGACCGCACCCAGTTGTTGGGAGACGCCCACGGACCCGCCTGGCGCGACCTGGACGTATCCGTGTTACACGGCGGCATCCTGGAGCGCATTCTGGGCTTGCACGAAGACGCGGAGTTCGTTTACGAGATAGACGTCGATACCGCCCTGGCTTTAGTCGAGTCCGGGCGCAAAAGCATGGCCTTCATCTTGCGCAACATGGACCCCGGCCAGGTGTGCGCCTGCGCGGAAGCGCGCGAGTCCATGCCGCAGAAGGCCACGTACTTCTTCCCCAAACTCCCATCGGGCGCGGTGCTTCACCGGCTCGTCTGAGGGCCCTTACTTCAGCAGCTTGCGTCCCTCGGTACCCTTGATGCCGGTGATAACGCGCTGGAAAGCCTCCTCGTCGGCGCATGCGCTGACAGCCTCTTCGCGCGTGACCAACTGCTTCTTGTACAACTCCACGGCGTACTGGTCGAAACTCCTCATCTCGGTATCGACCTCGATGATATTGTGCAGCCGCTGGATATCGCCTTCGAGGATCGCGTCGCGCACCATGGGGAGATTGCACAAGAACAACTCCACGCAGGGGATACGCCCGCCGCCGATGCGCTTGAGGAGGCGCTGGCAGCACACTCCCTTCAGCGAGTACGCCAACTCCTGCCGAATCACGTCGCGCTCGTCGTTCGGGAAATAGCTGATAATGCGGTTCACGGTGTCCACGGCGGTCATCGTGTGGAGCGTGCTCAAGACCAAGTGGCCCGTCGAGGCCGCGCTGAGGGCTGCGCGAATCGTTTCCCGGTCGCGCATTTCACCCACGAGGATTACGTCCGGGTCTTCACGCAGCGCCCCGCGCAACGCGTTCGCGAACGAGTACGTGTCGCGTCCCACTTGGCGCTGCGACACAATGCACTTCTTGTCCGTATAGACGAATTCGATCGGGTCTTCCGCCGTGATGATGTGGGCGCTCCGGGTGGCGTTGATGTAGTCCACCATCGCGGCCAGGGTTGTCGACTTACCGCTACCCGTAACGCCACAGACCAGGAAAAGACCGCGGTGCGCGTCCGCAACGTCGCGCACGTGAATGGGCAAATCAAGCTTCTCGAACGGAATGGGTTCCTCGGGAATGAAACGGATCGCCAAACACATGGCGCCCATCTTGACGTACCCGCTGCAACGCAGGTAGGCGATACCCGCCAGGTGGTACTGGAAACTCGTCTCTTTCTCTGTATCCAGGAGGTCCACCTGCTGCTGGCCGCCCAACTGAAAAATGACCTCGCGCATGTCGTCGGCACTGAGCGGGGGGAGGTCCAACGGCCGTAGATCGCCATCGATGCGCATGTAAGGTGGCGCACCAGCACGCAGGTGAATATCCGACCCCTGCTTCTGCGTCATCTCCTCAATGAGAATGTTGATGTTGAAGTCAAAGCGCCGGAAGGCCGGAATCGTCACATGCCAGGACTGGGACCGCAAGGTCTTGGCGCTGCTCTCCTGGATAATCTTGTCGGCGGGGAGTAACTGTTGGAGCTGGGGCCATTCAAACGGCGGCAGGATGACCGAGCAACGCCCGTCCGTCATCTTGACCTGGTTGGGGATGCGCAGCGACTCCAGTTGCTGATGCAAGCTGTCCGGGTCGATGCCATCCTTCAGCGGGAAATCGATGCGGAAATAGTCCACACGCTTCCCGAAGTCCTTGCTGCGGGCGACGATCTCGGCATACTCAACCTTGAAGATCAGATCGACCGGCATCCCCATCTTCCGGATGACCTCGTGGACACCGGTCCGGAATACGTCCATGATAGTGCTGCGCGAGTTGGTACCGATTACGAGAGACATGAAGGGTTATCCTATTCTCACTGAGGCAAGATGTTATTGTGACAAGGCCCCATAGCCTAGCATCCTCGCGCCGAGGGTGTCAAAGTCGCAGGGCCAGCGCGCAATCACGCCGCGGCGTGACGACGCGAGAGGCACTGAGACATGCGGGCTAGGGCTGAGGCGGCGCGAACGCCGCGAAGTTGCGAACGTGCGGGAGGGGGACGCAATCGAGAATTCGCAGGCGAAGAGCCTGCGTGGTAACGCTATCCAGTTTGTGGATTCGCTTGCGTCCGATCGACTCGCCTGTTGCCACGGGCTTCCAGTGCCCATCGAGTTGCGCTTCGACGCAGTAGGTCTTGATGCGCTGCCCGAAACGCAAGTCTTCTTCAATGACCACATTCTCAATGTGAGTGGGTTTGTCGAAGGTCAGACGCAGCGCCTGCCCTTCCTCCCAATTGCCTTCACCTTGCACTTGTGCAAGAGGTGTCGTGAAGCGCGCCTTGACGGCGTCTCCAAGGCCGCGCAGCATGGCCACCTCCGCGTCGGGCACAAGTCCGCGCGTATCGGGCGTCAGATTCACCAGGAGGTTGGCTCCGCCTCCGATGGCGCCGTAGTAGATGTCCAACATCTGTTCCGGAGTCTTGAGCGTGCTGTCGGAATCGGGTGACCAGAACCAATGTTTGCGGGTGTGCACGTTCGACTCGGGGATATGCCACCCCTCGGCACTCTCGGGCAGCCAGTTCTCCGTACCTTCACCCAGTTCGATCACGTTCCAGAGAGGGTAAGGGGCCAGGCCCTGCTCGCTGCCCGCCCACCGCACATCGGAACGGGCGCCGCCCATGATCGCGGCGTTCGGTTGAAGGCGGCGCACGGTTTCGGTGATCACGTCAGCGTAGCGGCCGCCCACAGGCGTGCCGGTCGCATCCAGGACATCCGGGTCAAAGGGATTGTACGCGCCGTCGAACCACATGATTTCGAGGTCGCCATAATGCGTCAGCAGCTCGGTAAGTTGCTGCATGTAGACGGGGAAGTAGGCCTCCGGGTCCCCGATGATCTTCCGCACGCCTCTCGGTTCCGGGGTGCTCTTGCAGCCTGCATGGGTGTCACCCGCGCTGATGTACAGCCCCGGCGAGATGCCATGCTTCCGGGCCGCCGCCACGAACTCGGCGACCACGTCGCCCTGGCCATTCTTCCAAGGCGCGCTCCGGACGGAGTAATCGGTCGTGTCTGTGGGCCACAGGCAGAAGCCATTGTGGTGCTTGGCCGTGAGGATAATATGTTTCGCACCGATGGACTTTGCCGCGAGCACCCATTGCTCCGCATCCAAATCAACGGGATTGAACACGGAGGCATCCGGCGCGGTCAAGTAATCCGAGCCGCCGATGAAACTCGCGGGCCCAAAATGAACGAAGCACCCGAGTTGGTTCTCTTGATAGCGCTGCTGCACAGGTGAAGGCGTGGTCATAGGAGAATCCTCGTAGAACCGCTCCAGGAGTTTCCGGGGCGTTCCGTCGAACTCGGCCCACTGCAGGTCGCCTGCGAGGTGCTGATCGCCCCCCGTATAGTAGACAACCGTCTTGCCTTGCCACGCGCACAGTTCGGCATCCGACGCATTCGACTCGCGGATCTGCGCTGGCCGCAGCGGGTGGACCCCATTCTCAGGATTAAACGTGACGAAGGGCCTGCCCTCAGGGGCATCCTGCCAATGGACCAGGTCCCGCGAGCGCGTGACCCGTGTTTCGTATTTCCCTTCGCCGAGCGATTGCAGGTAGAGCGTGTAGAAGAAATCGCCCTCGTGGTACAGCGCGGGTCCGCCCACGTACTTCTCGCGCCCGTACAGGCCATCGGGCACAGGGCGCCAATGGACCAGGTCATCCGACCGGAAATACTTGAAGGTGAACGCAGGCCACGCGGGGTCATTGGATTCAACCAGCAGCACGAAGTCATCCGGTCCCTTGCAGACCGACACGTTGAAGAACTTCTCGTGTGGCTCGGCGCGCAGCACCACGATCGGGGCTGACCACTGCACAAGATCGGTGCTGGAGACCATCTCGATTTCGGTGATGTTCCACTTCTTCTCCGCACCCCAGTTGCCTGCGAACACGTGGACCCGGTCGCCATTGACGAAGGCCATTCCCAGCCCGTGGCCGGTAAAGGGGACCGACACGATCTGGTCCGTCTCCATGTCCCGGATGCGGACCTCGTCTTCGGTGAAACGGCTGCCATCGTCGCTGCCGGGGAACTCCCACTGCTTCTGCCAGTTCTCGAGGCGGTACAGCTTGTCCTGAAAGACGAACGGGGTAACCTCCACGAGAGGGGAATCGAGCTTCCCTTTGAGCATGAGGGGATTTGTCCACTCCTCGGTACTATGCGGCGCAACGCCGTAAGCAGACACCCCAACCGTGAGAAGGCAGAGACCGAACGCGAGAAGGCGCAACTTCATGTCAGAACTCCCTTGTGCGCGGCCGAGCAAGTTCTCAGCGCATGACCACGTGAGAGTACAGCCTTGACTCAGGAAGGACAACTCAGCGCTTCGTCTACGTGATGGACTTGACGGTACGCATGGCGTAGCCGCAACCAATGGAAGATCGTCATCCACCGATTTCACCGATTACACCGATACAAGAACGCGGGGAACAAGGAACAAGGAGAATCCAACAAGGGGGAACTAACAAAGGGGAACGGGCGTCTCGCCCGTAATTTGAGGCCATCGAGCACAGAGCCGCGGAGTCATCCTGCCAATCACATCATACTCGAAATACGACTCGTTGTTCTCCGCGTCGGTGATTCTCGTCAACCGCCCGCCGCCTTCCTCCCCGAGAATTAAGTATTGCGTCCCCTCAATTCCATGGGTGGAGGCGGCGCCGGAACCAGCGAGATCTTCTTGCCCTTGGAGAAACGATGCTGCCTTCCAAACCCGCCATGACCATGCCAAACACGCTCATCTCGGTCGCTCTCTTTTTCATCTCACGTATCTATCCGGAACTTTCGGACCGTCCGCCGCCAGAATCGGGCCCGGGCCATACTTCTTCTGGGTCTTCCCCAGGAAACTGAATCCAAAGGGATTCAACCTGAAAGCCTTTCCCGCCATGCGGGTTTGACCAATGCACAAAAACTGTTCCAGTCGTTTTGGACCCTTCGACATAAAAGGTGTAAGTTCCCCAAGCGCCTGACTCGGAACTCTTATGATAAATCCCTCTGGGCCCACGCTTAACTACAATCGGCGACCCGAATACATCCCGAACCTCTGAGCTGCCTTCTACCGCGGATTTCGATTGTTGATATTCGGGTTGGTTCTCTATCACGGAGCGAACAATGAGGGACAACGCTAACACGACCAAACAGAGTACGAGAACTACGGCTACGCGGCGTACGCGAATCACCATTCGAACTCCCCCAAAACTACCGAAGGAACCTGGACAGGAGACTCTTGCCCCCCGGCCAATCTCGACAACGCGCTGCACAGGCGCGTGCCATTGTGACAAGGCGCCTCCGCGATTGCTGGGGGCATGGGACGTGTTCCCCAGCTTGCTGTTACAAGCAAATCGCGCTACCTCCAACTCTCGTCAGTCAATTCCCAGTACACTGCAACTCCGTCGCAAGTGTCACTTTGGGAAACTTCGAGAACACGTAACACGCGTACAAATTCCCACTCTACATCATCTCCGTCACGGTTTGCGTACGAGACCTCTCGCTTCCTGGCGATTTCCTCGGCGCGCTGATTTGCTCGAGTTGCGTCTCCCGCGCGAAACACGAAGATTGTCGTGGCCCAAAGATTGGGCTCAGGGCGACGGTTTGACTTCAGTCGGGAACAATAAAGGCACTTGGCTGAGTAGAGCATATCACCGCTTCTTCATCAGGCTAGCAAAAATCGGCCGGGACTGACTTGATAGTTCGACTATCTTGAGAGTTTGTTGAAGACGGTTCTTGATTCTTCCCCGTGCCTGGGCTGCCAATCGCCGAATCTCGTCCACCGTGTTCTTCGCATAGCAGGCAGGTAAGGCCATCTCAGCAAGCTCGAATTCCCACTGGAGAACACTTTCGATTTCAATACCGTCGTCCAGATCGTCATCGTAAATCTCGCCCATATTCAAGACTCGCACGAAACGCCACCTAGTGACTGCACCGTCGGAGTTTTTGTATGAAACCTCCTGACCCTTGGCAATCCGTTTGGCTTTAGCTCGTGCTTTTACTTTGGACGACTCTTTTATGAGAAACACTCGGATCTCTCGCATGCGGCAACAACGCTTCGCCACCTCACATACATATAGGCAATGTGCGGTATACCAAAGGGGGGGTGTCTTTCTCATAGACCTCGCCCTGTGTCCTCTAGGTTGGCCATTGGGCGCACGTCCTGCGCCTTCGCAGCAGTACCATCGATCAAGTTCCCTCCCATTGCCCGAGCTCTGGAACAATCTGCATAGGCGCGTGTGCGTCGCCTCACGCATATTCCGGTCCTGCTTCAGGACAGATCGAATTCCCGCGGGTGGTCTTCCGTCACGCGGCGTAGTGGCGCGCAACTTTCCGGACGGCGTCGCCCACCTGGGCCATGTACTCCTTTGTCATGGACTCATGCACCACGATACGGATTCCCGTCTTGAGTATGGCTTCGGCCTCCGGAGTCTCGTGCTTGGTGTAGTCCATGTCCGTCAGGCCCATTTCCTTGATGGGCCAGCGGCCATTGAAGAAACCGTGGTTCAGGAACACCGGATTGCGCTGCAGCGGCACGGGGATGT
>JADLGB010000071.1 GCA_020849535.1 Candidatus Hydrogenedentota bacterium | reverse complement strand
TTTCTCGTGAAACACTTGCATTTCTGTGGTGTTTATGTTAGGCTCCATCAGCTTTCTGGGGAACCTAACTCATGTCACGTCCGTCCAAGCTCAGCGCCCAGGTCTTTCTGGAACTCCCACCTGTACTGGCCCATTACCTTGAGGCGAACCGGGCCGCTTGGCTCGAAGCCTCTCCCAATTCGGGGCGCGTCAGTCTTCTGTCGCGGCAAGGTATCTTCATGGATATCGAGGCCCTTGCCGTCGAGAGGCGCCACCTCTTGGAGTGCCTTGGCAGCGAGAGAACCCGAGCGCTCGCGTTCCGGATGGGCTTCGAATTAGGCAGGAGAGACGCTGGAAGACACATCAAGCAGTACGACGGAAATGTAAGGCTTGCTTTACAGGCCGCCGCTGTCGTCGGCCAACTCCAAGGGCGTTATGTCGCCGAGCCGATCCGATTCGAATTCGACCTCGAAGAGGGCACACTCTACCGGGAAGTTGTCTTGCACCGCTCCGCTGAGGCCATTGCTCACCAGATGGTCCGGGACGACGTGAGCGGCTGCGTGTGCTGGGGCACGGCGGGGTATTTTTCGGGTCACATGAGCGAGATCCTGGGACGCGCAGTTGTCTGCATGGAACAGGAGTGCCTGCTGAAAGGCGACCCGCACTGCCGGTTCCTGTCGCGCCTGGACTCCCAGTGGGGAGAGGAAGCGAACTGGGCGCGTCAGGCACTGCGCACGGAGTCCGTGGAGTCGGAGCTCCGCCGCCGTGACGAGATGGTGGACACGGCGCAGCGGGCAGCGCGCCGTGCCCAGGTGAGCCTGGCCACACTGAATCGCCGGCTCAAGACCGATCTTCTGCTTGACAACCTCATCCTCGGCTCCGAGGTGATGGGCTCCGTTCAGACCCGGGCAAGACAGTTGAGCCAATCCGACGTGCCTGTGTTCTTGCTTGGCGAACCTGGCACGGGCCGGGGCAGCCTGGCGCGCGCGATCCACTATTCGGGCCGCCGGGGCGCCGAGCCATTCGAGGTGGTCGACTGCAGAGGGGTGAGCGCGGCCCAGGCAGTCCAGGAACTGGCGGGCTTCGAGCCCGGGTCCTTTCCGGGGGCGGTACGCGGCCACAAGGGCGCGCTGCAACGCGCCGCGCAAGGCACGGTGTTCCTGGACGAGGTCACCGCGTTGAGCCATGAGGCGCAGGGCTTGCTCCTGCGCGCGATCGAGCGCCGCGAGGTCCAGCCACTGGGCGCCCTCGAAGGCGTCCCATGCGATGTGCGTGTGATCGCCGCGAGCCAGCATGAGCCGATGGAGAAGGTGGCCGACGGAGCGTTGCGCGAAGACCTGTATTACGCTTTGATTGCGGGGCGCATCGACGTGCCCCCCCTTCGTGCGCGTGGCGAAGACATCCTGAGGCTTGCGCATACGTTTCTGTCGGACATCTGCGAGCGCTATGAAAAGCCGCTTCCCCGCATGGGAGACGACTTCGCGCGGGCCCTGCGGGAATGCTCGTGGCCCGGCAACGTGCGGCAACTGCGCAACGTGATCGAGCACGCCGTGCTCTTCGCGACCGGCGGCGAGCTGGGCCTGAACGACTTGCCAGAGGACGTGCTTGCCACGCGCTGGGTGCGCCCACCGCAGGATATCAGTCCCGATTTGCTGCGCGCGGTGCTGCGTCGCACCCGGGGGAACCGCAGCGAAGCGGCCGAGATTCTAGGCGTGGGACGCACCACCCTGTGGCGCGCCATGAAACGCCTGGGGATAGACTGAGCCGCGGCGTGCCGCGCCATGGCGCTGTTTCATTCTCCTGCATTCCTATGCTAACGTACCGCATTCGGCTGAGGAGGGGTCCGGTTCATGTGGCGCTTTGTTCAGGTGAGCGATCCGCACTTCGCGGCACTGTCCGACGGGTGCGGCAACAACCTGATGATCCACGCCCTGATGCCGGAGGTCGCCATATGCCTCAAGAACGATCTGAAGGTCCTGGACCCCGACTTCGTATTGGTCACGGGCGACCTCGCCGCCTATCAGTCGCGCGACGCCGTGTACGCCGCGCGGGATCTGCTGGACGCCTTGCAGCTTCCCTACTACCCCTTGGGCGGCAATCAGGACTTCATCATGCCGCGTTCGCGGGCCTGGTTTGTGGAAGCGTACCACGCGCATCTGCCGACCGGGGAGACCTACTACTCCTTCACGCACGAAAACTTGCACGTGTGCGCCCTCGACCCGTGGTGGGAGTGGGAAGATGGGACGCTCTGCGCCCACCGCGACGGGTCCAGCCGCATCTTCCGCTGGGCGCTCCCCCCGCACCAAATCGAATGGCTTCGCGAAGACCTCGACACGCACCGGGACGTGGCCACGATTGTGACGCTGCATTACCCGCTGTTGCCGCTTCCCGCCCGGCTGCGCCGGCTGCGTATGCTCGAGCCCGGCTACCTGCGCAATGGGGAAATGCTGCGGAAGGTGTTGGCGGAATACCCCCAGGTTGCGGCCGTATTCTCTGGCCATGCCCACATGCACTATGTCGTGGAAGATGGCGGCATCACGCACGTCGTCACGGGCGCCTTGGCGGAATACCCCGTCGAATACCGCGAAATCGAAGTCCACGAAGACCGTCTCGAAGTGACCACGCGCGGGCTCAGCGACAAGTCCTTCGCGACACGCTCGCTCGTGCTCGACAACACCTGGCCCTCCGGCCAGCCCCAAGACCGCAGCGTCACCATCCCCCTGCGCACCACCAAGAAACCCCGCGGCCGCTAGCGGCCCCGATCCGCGAATCAAACTAGACCGCACGAGGTGGCATGGGCATCCTGCCCATGGTCTTAGGTTCACACATGGCAATGGGTGTCCCTATTTTGTACAGGAAGCGGGCAGGAGACAGGCGGTATCGAGGGGGGGGCATGTTTTTTTTGACGAAACAAGGGGGGGTGCGGATTGCAGGTCTCGGCTTGCGGATATCGGATTGTCATGGGCGAAGTTCTCCTTATCAATATAGGCCGGGGCGTTGCACCGGGAATAGGTTGGAGGCTGCTCCTGATTCATCGCGAAAGCCGCCAGGAGAATCGAAGAGTCTTTGTCCACAGATTTCGCAGCGCGGCATAGCCGCAACCAAAGAAGAGGTTTGTCCGCAGATGGCGCAGATGACCGCAGATGAGACGACAAGTGGACGACTCGACCATGACGTGACAACCCTTTCTCAATGCATCCGGTACGCGCGACATTTCATTTGTGGCCTGAAGGGCCAATATACTCAAAGCCCCGGGTTGGCCGAAGCGCAGCGAAGGCCTACCCTGGGTCACCTTGCCCTCTCGCATTGCTACGCTGAAAGCGTTCAATAGCAGAGACATCCGTCCACAGATTACACAGATTTGCACCGATTTGAAGACA
>JADLGB010000070.1 GCA_020849535.1 Candidatus Hydrogenedentota bacterium | reverse complement strand
GCGAACGAAACGATGCCTCCGGCGGGATCGGGTGCGTAATCGTAATGCACTAATTCGCCCTGACTGACTGAGCCCTCGACCGATTTCAGGGCGGAGAAGATGCAGTTCAGCCCGCAGACCCGGCGCTGGTTCTCATCGCTCATGACTGCGCGGTACCACTCTTCGGGACTCGCGGTCAAGACGTGCGCGAGATCCTGGGCATCCCGCTCGCGAACGCTGCCGATGACGGTCTCATCGATGTCGAAGTCATCTCCGAAGGTGCGGCCCACGTGCGCGAGATCCGCGCTGGCGATCACAGTCACACGGCGGCCGAGGCGTTCGATCGCGTGCCGGCACCGGGTGAGGAAGTCGAGTACAGGACCCTCGGGGTTCGGTTCCTGGCCATCGCGATCGGACAGGAACGCGCCGCACAAAATAGGAACGATGCGGACGCCGGCCCCATAGAGGTATGCGAGCATCACCGCCTGGAACTCGATCGAGTGCTCGGTCCGATGAACGATTTCGTGCTCGAAGGGGTCGTCTGGGCAGTCCTGGATCAGGAGATCGATGAGTTCGTCGTCCAAGTCGAGCGTTGCCAACGGGGTCTCAAAGCGTTTGCGCGTCAAGACAAACGGAGACGGAGTGCCGGTGTGGGCTACTCCGAATATCAGCACCGTATCCGGCTTGCCTGCCTGCGCCATGCGGTAGAAACCGTGGGCGTAAGCGTGGCCCCCGCGCTCGAAGTCAATGTGCGGGACGATGAGGCAACGAACGGGGTCACTGTCACGGGTGGGCGTGCCGGGGAGGGTGCCCGGCCCTCCCTCCCGCGTGAACTGGGAGTCGAGATACGCTCTCAACTCCTCGGCGTTGCTGGGATAGGACTTTCCGGCCAGGTATGCGGGGCGAACTGGCGATTCGTGGTACTGCTTGTGGATGGCGGCACGGCGCTCCAAGAACGATGGCGAAAGGAGGTAGCCGTGCTCATCCAGAAAAGCGACCACTTGCTCAATGTCCTCAGCCCGAACAACGCGCCCAGCCGCCAGCTTGGAGAAAGCGCGTTGAATGTCGGCGGCAGTCGTCTCACCGTCAAGTTGGGACGCCACGAAGAAAGCTATGGGCGTGAGAAGGAGCGGGGCTTCAACGATACCTTCCGGATCACGAATGCAGATGAGGGTCTGGCCTTCGTGTTCGACCTGGGACACATCCACGTATCGCAACGGGGGAAAAGGCATGATGGTTTACTATATTCCGCGAGACATGCGGTATGCAATTCTCACGTGCCCATTCTCATGCTCTGCAGAAGAGCCGTCCTTGACCTTCCGGGGGTGGAATGCGGTGTTCCGTACCAAGGGTTTGTGGAGCAGAAGTGAATATGCTGCAATGAAGAGTCGTCCAATCAATAGCAACATGAGTAACAGGCACTACCAAATGTGGTAGACTTAATCAGGCAACTTGCCCTGGTGAGAAAGGATGATACCCATGTTAAAATGGACTGCGATATTGGTAGCAGCAATGCTCTGTGCGTCCATGCTGGGCTGTAACACCACCCCCACGCAGGAAGGCGCCATAGGAGGCGCGGCAGTAGGCGCAGGGGCAGGCGCCATCATAGGGCATCAGTCTGGCAAGGCGGGTGAAGGCGCCCTGATAGGCGCCGGAGTCGGCGCGCTGGGCGGAGCCCTGATTGGCGACCAAGTGGACGAAAAGAAGAATCCGTAGCGCACAGCATATGCGTGACATGGATTAGGAGGTTGTACAAATGAATAAGACGCACATTTCGTTTGCGCTCGCCGCGGCGTTGTGCCTTGGTGCGTTTGCCGGCTGTAACACGACGCCCACTCAGGATGGCGCGGTGGCCGGCGCGGCCTTGGGCGCGGGTGCGGGAGCGATTATCGGCAATCAGTCTGGCAAGACCGGTGAAGGAGCCTTGATTGGCGCAGGCGTGGGCGCCCTTACGGGCGCGCTCATCGGCGACCAGGTTGACGAGCGAAGGGACCGCAAGGCGCAGCAACAGGCAGCGCCGCAGACCCAGGCTGCACCGGCACCGGCTCCGGCTCCGGCACCAGCACCGGCCCCCGCGGCCCAGAGCGGCCACTGGGAAACCCAGACGGTGAAGACCGCTTCGGGTGAAACCTATGAAGAACGGGTCTGGGTGCCCGGATCGTGATACTCCACTGAACGCGAGTTCAACGCGCGAGTGAAGGCGCGTATCGATCGGTGAGCGTGCGTAAGGAGAGTGAATGCTCAAGCAGAAGCATTGGCGGGTAGCGGGCGGCGTATGCCTGGCTGCATGCGCCGCCATGGCCGTGTTGGGCGTTCGCATCGAGGCATTGCGTTCATCGCCGGGACTATTCTTGGGGTACTGGGCGTTATTCCTACTGCTATTCGTTTTCACCCTGTACTGCGTGTTACTTGACCTACGCTTTATCAAGGCCGAACACGCCATCATGTCTCGCGCAGTCTTCCGCGAAACCCTTGGCGATGAAGAGTTTCGCAGCGCATTGCGCGCCGCGCAGGAGAAGTCCGCGGAAACGGCCAAGCCAGCCAGGCGCAACAACTGACAAACACCCGCATTGCGGTGCGCGGGGCTCCGGGAGAGGTGTCGTGAAGCTGGTCCTATTCGATATCGATGGAACGTTGACGGCGACCAGCCGGACTGACAATGCGTGCTTCGCGCGGGCGTTCGAGCGGGCCTTTGGAAAGCCGTTACCCACGACCGACTGGAGGGCTTACGCAAACGTCACGGACGTGGGCATTCTCAGCGAGGTCCTGAATGCCGGCGCCGTCGCAACCTTGGGCGATGATGACGTCGCGCGCTTCGAAGGATTCTACCGCGAGGAACTGCAAGCCTCCTTCCTCAAGGACCCGTCGGGATTCCGTGCCGTGCCGGGGGCACGCACCGTCTTGAGGACACTCGACGAGCGCGAGGACACGACCACCGCCTTGGCGACTGGCGGCATGCGCAGAACGGCCCTGTTCAAGTTGGCACGCATCGGTGTCGACGGCACCACGATTCCGGGCGCGTTCGCCAACGACGCGCTTACCCGCTCAGAGATCGCGCGCAAAGCTATCGAGCGTTCCGGGGTCGACGCCGACGACATCATCTACATTGGCGACGGTGTATGGGACGTGCGCACCGCGGCCGACCTCGATATCCGCTTCATTGGCATGGTGCATGAGTCCAGCACGGAGAGCCTCCGCGCAGCCGGCGCAAGCACTTTCCTTTCCGACTACCGCGACCCCATCGCCTTTGAAGAGGCGCTGGAATCCGCCACCGTGCCGGGCAACGGCCGCCGTTGAACGGAAGGCCGGGCCTAGTTCTATCAGCCTAACACCGCGATTGCCCATCAGGAGGACCGATCGGTCCGATCCGTCGTATCCGTCCGATTCTTCTCTTCTCCCCCGCGCCCGGCGCCGGGTTTATTTCCGTCCATCCTGCTGGTATGATTTGATCGTTTTGGTTTGGTAGGCCGCTTGCGCCCTATACTGTCGGCCCCGAGTGCGGAGGATGGAGTCATCATGAAGCGTTTGTTGGTTTTTGCCTGCGTGGTCCTGCTGCTGCATTCGTGCAAGCCCGAAAAGCCCTGGTCTCCGGACGATGACCCGAGTCTGTCGTCCGCGGGCGGGTCCGGTACCGGGACCGACACGATCGCGCCGGTCAAAGTCGACATCGGAGACGCGGAGCAGGGCGTCTTCGTCGTGGGGACGATCGATGAGTCATCGAAGACAAGCACAGTGGCCGTGGAAGAGGTCAAGAATCGCCGTGACCGGATGGCTATTGTCAACGTGTCGATCCAGCCGCCGGTTCCGGAACAGTTGTGGGCGAATTACAAACTTCAATGTTTTCGGGACTTCCCAGACACGCCGGTGGTGCTGCGCGCCAAGGTGATGGTGGAAGGCAAGGCCGTAGGCTCGATCTCCGCAGTGATTGGGAAAGGCGCGCAACGGCGCGAATTCAGCACCAAGGTGGACCTTCTCTCCCAGTTTGACCAGGTGCCGCAGACCTTCCTGGCCACCGTCGAGGGCGAGTTGCTGCTCATGCCCGAGGGAACGGACGAGGCGTCCGTCGTTCCTGAAACCGCGACTTCGTCACTGGTCTCGCGCGCGCTGCTGTTCAATCCGATGCGTGTAAACATCGTGGAAACCCTGCCGGCGCCTCCGGCACCCGATGCGACGGCCCCTATAGTGCTTCCTCCGGCACCCACACCAGCGGACCCCTCCGCGACACCACCCGCGGCGCCAGCGCCCGATGCCTCCGGGCCCGCTCCCGAAGCGGCGACACCGCCGGCGGATGCCGCGACGCCCGCGCCTGATGCGCCACCCGCCACGCCTCCAGCGGACGCGCCCGCGGAAGATGCTGCACCGGCGGGTGAAGCTCAACCGGCGGCCCCAGCCCCTGAGACTGCGCCGGCCGAGACCCCAGCTCCCTCACAATGAATATTGTCTGCATTGGCGCTCATCCCGACGACTGCGAGTGTTTTGCGGGGGGGACTGCCGTGCGCTGGGTCCAAGCGGGACACCGCGTGCTGTTTGTCTCCATGACGAATGGAGACATCGGACATTACGCGCAGTCGGGCGGAGCGCTCGCGCAACGCAGGGCGCGCGAGGCCCGGGTGTCCGCCGAGCGGGGCGGTGTACAGGAACTCATCCTCGGGTACCATGACGGGGAATTGGAGCCCACGCTCGAGGTGCGCAAGGAAGTGGTCCGCATCATCCGGCGTTGGGAAGCGGATATCGTGCTGACGCACCGCCCCAATGACTACCACCCCGACCACCGCTATACCTCGATGCTGGTTCAAGATGCCGCGTTCATGGTGACCGTGCCGCTGTTTTGCCCCGAGGTGCAGCGGCTCGAACGCAACCCGGTCTTTTTATACCTTGTGGATTCCTTCCAGCGTCCGGTTCCGTTCCGCGCGGATATCGCCGTGGATGTGACGGAGGTCATGGACGCGAAATGGCTCATGCTGGACGCGATGGAGTCGCAGTTCTACGAGTGGTTGCCGTGGCTCGAAGGGCAGTTGGATCGCGTGCCGCGAGAACCCGAGAAGCGCAAGCAGTGGCTGCGCGAAGCGTGGGACCCCTTCCTGCGCACGCACACGGATATCGCGCAGCCCGCCCTCAAGAAGTGGTATGGGGCGAAGAAGGTTGGCCAGATTACCTACGCGGAAGCGTTCGAGGTGTGTGAGTACGGCCATCAACCGTCGGATGACGAGATCCGGCGCCTGTTCCCCTTCTTCCCGAAACGCGGCCGCGCCTAAGCCTGGGCCGCCGTCATGGTGTGGCCGCGACCTGCGCGCTCTCTCCGCGCTGGAGCGTAACGCTCTCCCCCATCAACTCCAATCGGATGGCGACGCCGGTGGGCGTGTTTTCAATACCCACGAGATAGCATCCAGACGCGGCCTCCTCCCCCACGCTGACCAGACGCGTCTTGGTCGCTCCCGGCTCGGGCCCGGTAACGCGGACGGCTACCTTGTCGCCCACGGTGCCTGTGTATTCCAGCGTGATGGTGGGCGCCGCGGGTTCAGAAGTGGCCCCAGGCCCGGCGGTAGTCGCCGGGGCTGTTTCCGACACAGTGGGTTGCGGAGGCAACTCCACAGGGGGTGGCGATGGAACGGGCAAAAGGATGGGCTCGCGGGACTGCGGTGGTGGTGATAGATAACGATCGGAGGTCTCCGATTCGAAGGTTCCCGCTACATCGCCGTCTCCACGGGTAAACTCGAGCCGGATCGCCGAAACGTCCGCCCCGAGGGCGCTCAATTGGCGAAGATCCAGCATCAATTCCTGCCGCAGACCTTTCCCGACTTCCAGGAAATCGCCTTCGAGCGCCGGCGTGCCGGGCACGCTCCACGGCAGCCGGGACGGGGGCAGGAGCCGGAAACTGGAAGCGCCGCGCTCGCGCACGTGCACGTTGACGCCATACGTCGTCGCGGCGCGGTAGCCGGGGGCGGCGGAAGGGCCATCATCGGTCCACGGCACCACCAGCGCAACCGCGCTGTCCCCTTCATTCACACAGTGGACGACTATGCGGTCCTGCACGGGAGTGCTGATCGAGGCATCAAAGCGGATCGCACCCGAGGGAGGCATGAAATAGACCAGGGCAAGCCCCGCGAGAAATATGCCCGCCACCCCCGCCGCCAGCACCCCCGATGCGGCGGCCGCGTGGGACAGGGAATCGCGCCACGGACTGACCCTTAGAGAGCCCATTACGATGAGGAGAAGCGCGGAAACACCGTAGAGTGCTTCACCGGCTTTGAACGCGGATAGAAGCTGCAGGATATCTCCTTCGTGCATGCGGCTTGCGCCGAAGAGAGCTGCCGGATAGACCGCGCCCGCGAGCAGGAGCAATCCACAGACGAGAATGCCCCAGCCGATAACGGCGGTTCGCGCTCGCAGGAGTACGGCGACGGCGATCCATGGAACGATAAGATAGGCCAGCCATGCGTAGCGGAGCAGATCGGGAACGGCTCCGCGGGCGAGTGGGTAGCCCACCTCGAAAAGGGAAAGCGAGTCAGCCCCGCGTTGAAGCCACGGCAGGAAAACTGCCGCGCAAGCCGTGAGGCACGCGATCGTGATCGCGGCCATCTCCCAGCGCTTGGGCGGCATCGAGGCGGCGTAGTCGGCCTGTTCCCTTGTCCTGGAGGCGACGGACATCTCCGCGGCGTACCGTTCAAAGGGGAGGTCGATGAATCCACCTAAGGCCTCGGCGGTACGGGCTTCGATACGGGCGCGCGTCTCTTGAACGTGCGATTCCAAATTGGAGATGCGCTCCAGGAGATTGCGATTGCGGTCGTTGGCTTTCTCCGCGGAGATCTTGCCCGCACTGACCTCTTCCGGCAGGCGTGTCCGTTGGGCGCGCACCACGCGAAGCTCCGCCTCGAGGCCGGCCACGCGAGCCCGCTCGAGTCCGCGGAATCGATCGAGCATGGCTTCCGCCTGCGCCAACTCCCGCCGATACTCCGCCAGGAGTTCCGCGTGGCGCGTCGCATCGATAGAGCCTTCCGCCAGGGTGCGCCCGCAATCCTCAATGAGCGCTTGCGCCTTCTCCCGGTGGGAGTGAGCCAGCCGCAAGAGCAGCTTTGGATCGGCGGCGCGTTCCATGATCACGCGATAGGCACCGCGGTGGCCTCGCCCGGCACCCGCGACTTGCGAAACTCAAGCGCCGCCTTCACAAAGGCGCGGAACAGCGGCTGCGGCCGCAACGGCATGCTGGTGAATTCGGGATGGAACTGCGAGGCACAGAACCAGGGATGGTCGCGCAGCTCGATGATCTCCACCAGCTCGTGATCGCTCTTCGGGTGAACGCCGCTCACCACGAGACCCGCCTCCTTTTCGAGCCGCTGCTGGTACGCGGCATTGAATTCGTAGCGATGACGGTGGCGCTCGTCAATCGATTCGCTGCCATACGCTTCGCGCGCCTTGGTGCCTTCGCGCAGGTTGCAGCGGTACGCCCCGAGCCGCATGGTCCCGCCGAGTTCGCGCACGCCGCGCTGCTCCGACAACAAACAGATGACGGGATCGGGGGTGTCGGTATCGAACTCCGTGGAGTTTGCACGGGGCAGACCCAGGCAATTGCGCGACATCTCGATGACGGCAATCTGCATGCCGAGGCAGATTCCGAAGAAGGGCTTGCGCGAAGTGCGCACGTAGTTCACGGCGCGGATCTTGCCTTCAATGCCGCGCGACCCGAAACCGGGCCCAATCACCACGCCATCAAACGGAGCAAGCTTGTCTTTGGGCAGAGTGCCGTTTTCAAAAACCTCGGAGTCGACCCACTCCAGGCGGACCTTGCAGTCATTCGCGACACCGGCGTGGACGAAGGCCTCGTTGATGCTCTTGTAGGCATCTTCATGCTCGACGTACTTGCCCACGGCGGCGATGCGCACTTCGTGCGCGGGGTGGCGGATCTTGTCCACAAAGGCGCCCCACGCCTTCATGTCGGCCTCGGGCGCGGTCATGCCGAGCGTATGCAACACAATGTCGTCGTAGCCCTGCTTCTTGAGGTTCAGGGGTATGGCGTACACCGGCGACACGTCGGGCGCGCCGATGATCGCCTCTTCGGTCACATTGCAGAACATCGCGATTTTGCGGCGCTGGTCGGGACCCAACTCGTGAGTGCCCGTGCGGCAGATGATGACCTGCGGCTGAATGCCGATATCCCGCAGCGCGCGGACGCTGTGCTGGGTGGGCTTGGTCTTCAACTCGCCCGCGGCTTCGATGAAGGGCACGAGGGTCACGTGGATGTTGCAGCAAGGCTGGGGATACAGGTCGAGGTTGAACTGGCGAATGGCTTCGAGGAACGGAAGGCCCTCGATGTCGCCGACGGTCCCTCCCACTTCGATGAGCGCGACATCGGCGTCGTCTTCGGGTTCGGCGGTCAGCATACGAATGCGACGCTTAATCTCATCCGTGATGTGAGGAATCACCTGGACCGTCTTGCCCAGGTACTCGCCCCGGCGTTCCTTCTCGATGACGGTGTGGTAAATCCCGCCGGTGGTGGCGTTGCTCTTCTGGGAAATCTTGGCGTGGGTGAAGCGCTGATAATGGCCGAGGTCAAGGTCGGTTTCCGCCCCGTCGTCGGTGACGAATACTTCACCGTGCTCGAAAGGATTCATGGTGCCTGGGTCCACATTGATGTACGGATCCAGTTTCATCATGGCGACTTTGAGACCGCGTGCTTCCAGCAGCAGACCGAGGCTCGCCGCCGCGATGCCTTTACCCACCGATGAAACCACGCCACCTGTTATGAATACGTACTTCGGCATTTATGACTCCCCTTCCGGCGCCCCCGCGAACAACCCGCTGACCCTCTCCAGATCTTCCGGAGTATCCACACCGATACTCCGGTAACTCGTATTCACCACAGCTATGCTATGCCCATGCTCCAGGACGCGCAACTGCTCGAGCTTCTCCAGCTCTTCGAGCGGCGTTACGCTCCACTGGGCGAATTGAATCAGGAATTCTCTGCGATACACATACAATCCGATGTGCTGCCAATAGCAGGCGGGCGGCTCCGCGCGCAGCGCCGCGTCCCGGATGTAGGGAATGGGGTGGCGCGAAAAGTAGAGCGCCCGGCCATCCTGGCCGCAGACCACCTTGACGATGTTCGGGTCCTCAATCTCGCGCGGATCGGTGATGGCCCTGCGCGCGGTCGACATGGACACGTCCGGGCTATCGAGCAAGGCTTGCACCGCCTCATCGATGGTCCGAGGATCGACCAGGGGTTCGTCGCCCTGCACGTTGACAATGAGGGACACGTCGCGTGACGCGGCCACCTCGGCAATCCGGTCCGTGCCGGACGGATGGTCCACCCGGGTCATAACCACGGGAACGCCCAACGGCTCCAAAGCCTGCCGGATGCGTTCGTCGTCCGCCGCAACCAGCACTTCGTCCACGAGCTTTGCCTCGCAGGCGCGCCGGAACGTATGGTAGACCAAGGGTTTACCTACGAGCGGGGCGAGCATTTTCCCGGGGAAACGGGTAGAGGCAAACCGGGCGGGAATGACTGCCAAAACGTTCTGCTTCCGTGCCGCACCCATATCCAAGCCCCTACCGTGGAATAGCCCAAAAACACCTGATACGACGTCAAACGGTTAGGAGTTGAGGAAGGAAATGTCCCGTTTCCTAACGGGATTGCATGCTACCACAGATGCGGCGTGAATGCAACGAGTTTCGGCGAAAGACCACCACAAATAGAGTTTTTCGAGAAAAACCCACCAGATGTGGGGAGTTTTCCTCACCAGGAGCGCCACTTCTTCTGCGGCCCTTCGAGGGCGGCCAAGGGCATCGACTTATTCAGGAGCCGGCAGGGATGCCGGCGCTCCTGATTGTCCGCTTCTTCTACGCCCTGGCTTTGTGACTAAACGCCTGCGGTGTACTCAGGGAAGAGGAAGTGGCTCAAGTTGTAGCTTGCGACACGATAGCCGATGTAGACGGCCACGAGACTGCCTGCGAAGACGAAGCCTGGCCAGATCGCGTTGAGACCGTACTTTCGGGGTTCCAACAGATCCAGGATGAGCATCAACACGCAGAAGCCGAGTATTCCACACACATGCCGCACGGCGCGTGGCGAAAGCCTGAACCAGACCAGGCAGGCCACGTAGATCAAATAGGCCGCCAGGAGCAGGGGAAGAATCGCCGCCTCTTCGAGAGAGCGGGACGGCATAAGCGGCACGAAGACAAGTATCCCTGCGCCGAACAAGCCCGCCAGCGTGCCGGTGCCTTGCACGAAGATCTTGGCTACGGTGCGCCTCGTGTTGTGGGATGGAGACCCGGCATCCAGGCTCATCGCGGCATCTGGCAGCAAAGGATGGTCCTCCTCTGTGGGTGTCGCGGCACGGCCTCACGCGAGGAACCGCTTCGCAAACCTACGCCATACTAGCACTATGGCTTGAAATGGACAACCAGAAACACCGGTCTCCTTAACGCGGCCGGCAAGACTTCCGGGGCCGTGGGGCCGGCATCCTCGCCTTGATTTGGGAACTGCAGGCGAGGACGCCTGCGCTCACAGAGGGTCTCTCGGTTCTTCTTGGACTTGGGAGTAGCGAGTTCACCGGCCGCACATGCGCGTCCAATGACCGGAAGACGCGTGTTTTCACCCACCCCTCCGTCTCGGGTGATTCTCAGCCCGCAAGGGCGAAAGATAATAGCCCAGCGATTCATCGCTGGGTAGCAGTAACCACGTCCACAAGACGAGTCCCGTCAGGGACGAAAGAGATGGCGAGCATCCACGCAAAACGGCGTTCAAGGAAGGGCTGGAACTATTGCTTAAAGGCGTTGCGTGACACATACGTGGAACTCTTTCGCCCCTGCCGGGGCTTGGGAGATTGGGAGTCCCGCGGACCCAGCGATGAATCGCTGGGCTATTATCTGGGCGTCCCTGTCGGGACTTTTCGCCGAGCCCTAACAGCATCCGAGAACTCGGTGCTCTCAAGTTCTTGGAGATTTCAGGGCTTTTCACGCGTGAGGCGCACTTGCTGCCACCCCAAGAGCCGGCAAGGATGCCGGCGCTCCTGATCGCGCCATCCTTGTGCGCCCGGTCTTTATCCGGCAAATTCTCTTATCCTGTCTCGTTCTTCTCTCGTTGGCGGCGCATTGCCTCGGGCAGAATTGGATAGGCCGGGGTCGAGATCGATCCCAACTGACTGAAGGCTCCAAGAGGAGAGGTATGTGGCCCGTCTTCTTGTACACGGGGGGGCGAGTAAGGCACAATCTGCACATTGTGGCGGGGGTACTGGAATGATTGATGGGAGAATCATGCTGCGTCTGTGTTTTGCGGCTGTGTTGATTGCGATAGGGGCCGGTTGCGGAAATAGCCAGAGCCACGCGGTAAAGGTGGTTGGATCGACATCGATTCAGCCATTCGCGGAACTGCTGGCGGAGCAGTACGTTGCGCAGAACCCCACCTTGGGCGTTGAGGTTCAGGGCGGAGGTTCCACGGCAGGCCTGCAGGCGGTGGCAAACGACCTTGCCGATATTGGCATGTGCTCGCGGCTCCTCAAGCCAGAGGAGGAAGGTGAGTACACGGACACCGTGATAGCCCGCGATGGTCTCGCAATCGTGGTCAATCCGGAGAATTCCGTGCAGGACCTGACCACCGAGCAGTTGCGGGGCCTCTTCACCGGCAAGATTCAGAACTGGAGCGAGGTCGGCGGACAGGACGGACCGGTCCGCCCCATCACCCGGGAAGAAGGCTCGGGAACGCGCGAGAGTTTCGTGCATCTCGTGATGGGCAAGGAGCGCATTTCCCGGCGCAGCCTGACGCAGGAGTCGAACGGGGCCGTGAAAGAGCTGGTGAAGGGCGACTCCGCGGCCATCGGGTATATGTCGCTGGGCTTGGTCGGGCCGGAGTTGCGGAAGGTGCGGATAGACGGCGTGGAGCCCACGGCTGAGAATGTGCTCGCGGGTACGTACAAATTGGCCCGGCCTTTTCTCTTTGTGACGAGGGGTACTCCGGGCGCGGACGCGCAGCATTTCTTCGACTACGTGCTCTCGGAAGAGGGACAGAAGACTCTCGAGTCCGAAGGGTTGGTGCGGGCCCAATGAAGCAGGACAAGCTGATAGCGCTGGCGCTTCTGATGGTCGCGTTCTCCGCCGTTTCGGGACTGGCCTTGATCACGGTCTTCATCTTCAAGGAAGGTCTTCCGATCATCGTGAAGACGGGACCGGGTAACTTCTTTCTCTCCTCGGACTGGGATCCATCGTCCGGCAATTTTGGCATCTTTTCGATGATTGCGGGTTCCCTCGCGGTGACGGTGTGCGCCATGGTTATCGGGACCGTCTTCGGTCTGGGCCTGGCCATCGTATTGGGCGAATTCTGTCCGCCTGGACTCGCGGCCATCCTGAAGCCCGTGGTTGAACTGCTCGCGGGCATTCCGTCGGTGGTCTATGGCTTCGTGGGCGTTGTGACGATCGTGCCGCTCATCCGGACGTACCTGGGAGGGCCGGGGCTTTCAGTCCTGGCGTCGTCGATCGTGCTGGGGATCATGGTCCTGCCGACGGTCACCAGCATCTCGATGGACGCGTTGCGCGCCGTGCCGCGCTCCTATTGGCAGGGGTCCATCGCGTTGGGCGCGACAAAGTGGCAGACCACCCACATGGTGATGTTAAAGGCCGCGAAGTCGGGCATCGCCGCGGCGATCATCCTGGGCATGGGCCGCGCCGTCGGAGAAACGATGGCGGTGATCATGGTCGCGGGCAACACGCTGGAGGTGCCCCACGGTATCCTCGACCCGGTGCGGACTCTGACCAGCAATATCGCGCTCGAGATGGGCTATGCCTCGGGCCAGCACCGCGAAGCCCTGTTCGCGACCGGCGTGACCTTGTTCGTCATCATCATGATCCTGAATACGGTCGCCCTGGTGATGGCGCGGCGCGGCGCCGGCGAGGGCCGCACCCGATGAGACGCCTCTCGCCGAGGACTGCACAGCAGATCGTCGTGTCGATTATGTGGATGCTGGCAGCAGCCACCGTAGGTACGCTTGTCTTTATTATTGCATTCATCCTCTTTCATGGCCTGCCGCACGTCACGTGGGAGTTCCTTACCCAGTCGCCGGTCAGCATGGGGCGCAAAGGCGGCATTTTCCCCATGATCGTGGGCACGGCCATGGTGTCGGGCCTTGCCGTGATCATCGCGGCGCCCATCGGCGTGGCGACCGCGGTCTACCTCACCGAATACACCCGCGAAAGCCGGATCACCGCGGTGATTCGCTTTGGAGCGGATTGCCTGGCGGGCATCCCCTCGATCATCTTCGGCCTATTCGGTTTCGTCTTCTTCACGATCACGCTGGGCATGGGGCTCAGCGTTTTGTCGGGCGCGTTGACGCTGGCCTTGATGGTCCTGCCCACGATCGTGCGCACGAGCGAGGAAGCCATCCGCGCGGTTCCCTACGCGTACCGGGAAGTCAGCTATGGATTGGGCAGCACGCGCTGGCAGATGGTGACGCGGGTCGTCCTGCAGTCCGCGATGCCAGGCATTTTCACAGGCATCGTGCTTTCTCTAGGAAGGAGCATCAGCGAGACCGCGGCCGTGATGCTGACGGCGGGGTCCGCGCTCGGGTTGCCGAGTTCGCTTTTCGATTCATCGCGAACCCTGGCACTGCACTTCTACATCCTTTCGCGCGAGGGCGTGTCCATGTCAAACGCCTACGCGACAGCAAGCGTGCTCATCATTTCGATCCTCGTGCTCAACGTCTTTGCGTACTGGCTGATGCACAAGTTGGTGAGGAAGCCCCGATGACAGAACCCGCGGAAATCCGCGCCAAGGTTCAAGTGCGCGATCTTACGGTCCGCTTTGCGGGCAAGGAGACGTTGCGCAATCTCAATCTGGACATCTACCCGAATGAACGCCTGGCCATCATCGGCCCGGCAAGCAGTGGCAAGACGACGTTCCTTCGTTGCCTGAACCGGTTGAACGACCTGCAGCACACGTTTTCGCACACCGGCAGGATTCTTCTGGACGGCAAGGACGTCTACGATCCGGACGTGGATCTCGCAGGCCTGCGCCGCAGGATGGGGATGGTCTACGCCGTGCCCGAGCCGTTGCCCTGGACCATCTACGAAAACTTGGTTTTTGGGCCACGACTCGCGGGGTTCCGGGATAAGGACGATTTGGACGAGCGGGTAGAGCGTTCACTCAAGTCCGCGTACTTGTGGGAAGAAACCAAGGATCGCTTGCATCAGCCCGCACATAACCTCTCCGGCGGGCAACAGCAGCGGCTTTGCCTGGCGCGGGTGCTGGCGCTGAAACCCGAAGTGCTGCTGCTCGACGAGCCTTGCTCGGGACTCGATCCCATCTCGACGGCAAAGATCGAAGACGCGCTCGTGGAACTGACGGAAAGTCTCTCGATCATCCTGGTGACCAACAACACCAAGCAGGCGAGCCGGGTTTCCGATCGCACGGCGTTCTTTCTGATGGGCGAACTGATTGAGGTGGGGCCGACGCAGCAGATCTTCACGAAGCCGAACCACGAACGCACCGACGCGTACATCACCGGACAGTTCGGCTAGGAAGCGGTATGGATTTCAAAATACAGACCCAAGATCTGAACCTAACCTACGGGAAATTTCACGCCCTGAAGGACGTTCAGATTCAGATCAAGCCCCAGTCCATCACGGCCATCATCGGTCCGTCCGGGTGCGGGAAATCGACCTTGCTGCGATGCTTTAACCGGATGAATGAATTAATCAAGGGAGTCCACATCACGGGCCGAATCCATCTTGATGGCAAGGACATTCACAGCCCGGACGTGGACCTCACCATCTTGCGGCGCCGGGTCGGCATGGTGTTTCAGAAGCCGAACCCATTTCCGCTGTCCGTGTTTGACAACGTGACCTATGGGTTGCGCGTGCACGGTGTGCGGCGGCGATCCGAGCTGGAAGAAGCCGTGGAGAGCAGCCTTCGGGCCACGTGGTTGTGGGACGATGTAAAGGACAAACTGTGGGGCCCTGCGCTGGCCCTATCCGCGGAACAGCAGCAACGCCTGTGCATTTCGCGGGTCGTGGCGGTCCGCCCGGAGGTCTTGCTCATGGACGAGCCGTGCTCCGCACTCGATCCGATCGCCACGGGCCATATCGAGGATCTGATGCGGTCTCTCGCGGACCGGTATACCATCGTCATTGTGACGCACAACATGCAGCAGGCCGCACGGGTCGCTTCGGAATGCGCATTCATGCTGCTTGGAGAACTAGTGGAATTCGGGCCGACGATACGCATCTTCGAGAACCCGAAAGACAAGCGCACCGAAGACTACGTATCCGGACACTACGGATAGCGGGTCCTGGCGGCGATTCTGGGAGAGCAAGGCCATGTCCAGACATCTTGAGAGCGAGATCGAGAAGCTGAAGAAGCGCATCCTGAGCTTGGGTGCCACGGTCGAGGAGACCGTCAGCCACGCGATCAAGTCGTTGGGAGAACGCAATGCCCAGATGGCGAAAAAGGTCATTGCCACGGACAGCGAGATCGACCAGCGCGAAGTCGATATCGAAGAGGAGTGCCAGAAGATCCTGGCGCTCCACCAGCCGGTGGCGCATGACCTGCGCTTCATCATCGCCGTGCTGAAGATCAATGCGGAACTCGAGCACATCGGAGACGCCACGGTCAACATCGCGGAGCGGGTCCTCTTCCTTCTTCGCGAAGAAACGGTGGACTTCCCGTTCGATTTCCAGGAAATGGCCCAGAAGACCCAGTCCATGCTGAACCGGAGCCTCGACGCCCTGGTCAACCTCGACGCGGCGCTCGCCTACGCCGTCATCCGCTCGGACGATGAGGTCGACGCGATCAATCGCGACATGTACGGACGCACGCAGGAGTGCATCCGGAAGAGTCCGGAGCGGGTCAACAGCTACATTCATCTGCTCGGGATCTCACGTCATATCGAGCGCATCGCGGATCATGCCTCGAACATCGCGGAAGACGTGATCTACCTCGTGGAAGGCAAGATCGTCCGCCACCACACAGAAGACTTCAAGCACGGAGTCGAAAACGAGTAGAAAGTACACGGACGGGCACGGACCAACACGGACGTGCACGGACAAACGCGGGGGCCTGAGCGGGAATGGCGCAACGAGCCCGCCGATCCCCTCCCAGTGAGGCTGTGCCTCACGTGATGCCAGTTCAACGTCCTCTTCAACCTGCCCTAGAATGTCACCAGCGCCGCTTCCGGTGTATCTATTCGTGCAACCCAGGAGACCGGGCATGTTCGGAGACCGAACCCCTGACGATACGCACACCGTGCGACTGGTGCTGAGCGGGCGGCGGGCCGCCTTTGGCGTTCTCGTGGAACGCTATGGGGCGGCGATGCAGGCCGTGGCCTATGCACAGACCGGAAACCACACCGACGCGGAAGACGCCGTCCAGAACGCCTTTATCAAGGCGTTTACCGCGTTGAACACGCTGCGTGACACCAGGCGTCTGGGCCCGTGGCTCGCAAGCATCGCACGCAACGAGGCCAAGCAGATTCAGCGCAGGGCGGCTATTGCCGCGAACGCGCTTGCCAGGAATGGCGCGCATGACACTGCATCGGGGGGCGATGCGGAGGAGCACGACATGCACGAGATGCTGCGCCGCAACGTCATGGCTCTGGAAG
>JADLGB010000069.1 GCA_020849535.1 Candidatus Hydrogenedentota bacterium | reverse complement strand
GCCAACAGGGCCGCCAAACCCAGTCTCTTCATAGAAACCTCCCCAGGCCCGAATACTCGTCAGAACGAGTGTGCTTAACAGAACAATACCAGACTGTTGGACAAGCGCTGAGGCCGGAATGGAACACTTCACCGTGGGTGTGCGTGACGGCAATTGCAGGGCGAACCTTGTACTCGTGTCTGGTCCCGCGGACGAAGTGCCATCACAGCCAGCCGGCCCACTCTCATTTCGGTATGATTATGTTTTGCACGACGGCGGTGTACGGTGGTGCGGATCGGGTGTCTTTGTGCCGGCAACCGGGCGGAACACGGACAAAGAAGGCAGCGTGTGCAAGTGCTCGCGCCGGTGAGGGGAGAATAGCGCGTTGTGGTCGATACGCTCACCCCGGAAGAACGTTCGGAGATCATGGCGAGGGTGCGTTCCAAGAACATGCGCCCCGAACTTGCCGTGCGCATGCTTGTCTTCGCGATGGGTTATCGCTACAGGCTGCACGCCAGGGATTTGCCAGGTTCTCCCGACCTCGTATTCCGGCGGCGTAGGAAGGTCATATTCGTGCATGGCTGTTTCTGGCATCGTCACTCCAATTGCGCACTCGCGCGCCTGCCGAAATCGCGCATCGAATTTTGGACGCCAAAGCTGGAGGGAAACCGGAAAAGGGACGAAAAGAACAGAAGAGCGCTCAGACGGGACGGATGGTCTGTGCTGACCGTCTGGGAATGCCAGTTGAAGAGTTCCTCCGCGCTCGAGCGGCGGATCAGGAGATTTCTCGATGCGGAGTGTTGAGTTGTTCGCCGGAGCCGGCGGGCTAGCGATCGGCATGGCGAACGCCGGCTTCCATCACGCAGCCGTCATTGAGTGGAACCGTGACGCATGCGAAACCTTCCGCGAGAACAAGCGCCATCATACGCATCGCGTCGAGGAATGGCCTTTGCATGAAGTGGATGTCCGCGCCTTCGACTATGCTCCCTACAAGGATGATGTGATCGTCGTCTCGGGTGGCCCGCCGTGCCAGCCGTTTTCGGTTGGGGGCAAGCACAAGGGACATATGGACGAGCGCGATATGTTCCCCCAAGCCGTGCGTGCGGTTCGTGAACTGCGGCCAAAGGCGTTCATCTTTGAGAACGTCAAGGGACTCAAGCGCGAAACTTTCGCAGCGTATTTTGAGTACATTCGCCTGCAATTGACCTATCCGGGCCTTGTACGACGCAAAGAGGAGCCCTGGCGGGAGCACCGCGCGCGCCTGGAAAGGCATCACACTTCCCGTCAGGAACGCTCCGAATACAACGTCGTGGCCGAACTGCTCAATGCGGCGAATTATGGCGTACCCCAGCGGCGCGAGCGGGTCTTCATCGTCGGCTTTCGCTCGGATCTCGGCGTACGGTGGAGTTTCCCTGAAGAGAGCCATTCCGAGGATGCCTTGCTGGTGGCCAAGTGGATTACAGGCGAATACTGGGACGCCCACGAAATTGCGAAGAAGCACCGGCCGCGGCAGGACCCTCGGCTTGCCAATCGCGTGTCGAAGTTGCAAGATGGCCTGCTGTTCGGGACGGGGAGGGCGCCTTGGCTCACCGTGCGAGACGCCATCAGCGATTTGCCGGACCCCGAGAAGTTCCCGGCCAACGATATCCCAAATCACTGCTTCAACCCTGGGGCCAGAAGTTACACCGGCCACACCGGCAGTCCGCTCGACGAGCCGGCCAAGACACTTAAGGCTGGCGATCACGGAGTGCCGGGCGGCGAGAACATGTTGACTCGCGCCGACGGCACGGTGCGATACTTTACGGTTCGGGAGGCGGCGCGCCTGCAGACCTTCCCCGATGACTACATATTCCGTGGCGTGTGGTCCGAGGCCATGCGCCAGTTGGGTAACGCCGTTCCCGTACGGCTTGCCGAGGCCGTCGCACGCTCGGTAGCCGAAACCCTGGTGTCGGTCGGGGGAAACGGCTAGGATGGCGGATCCCTACAATCCCCTTGACAAGCTGAATCTCGGACGCAGCGTCGCGGAGGCCCTCTTGACGCAATCCGTGTCGCCGCTTGCGCAGGTTGGGGACCTCATCGGCGCAGGTGTCTACGCGATTTACTATGTAGGCGGATTC
Organism: Candidatus Hydrogenedentota bacterium; assembly: GCA_020849535.1. Taxonomy (GTDB): domain Bacteria; phylum Hydrogenedentota; class Hydrogenedentia; order Hydrogenedentales; family SLHB01; genus JAHDWY01. The sequence continues at coordinate 730 of JADLGB010000069.1, read as the reverse complement.
GAGGCTTACGCGCCCATTGCGGAGAAGAACCGGAACGAAGGCTTCGAGCAGCCGATCTACGTTGGCAAGGCGGTGCCGAAAGGTGCGCGAAAAGGCGGTCTGGCATTTGACGCATCAAAAGGCCGGGCGCTACGCGATCGCCTGAGGCAACACGCGACCTCCATTGACGAAGCCAAGAACCTTGAACTCGCGGACTTTCATTTCCGATCGCTGGTCGTTGACGACATCTGGATTCCGCTCGGTGAGAACATGCTGATCGAGGAGTTCAAGCCAGTCTGGAATCTCGTGATCGACGGATTCGGCAACAAGGATCCGGGAAGGCGTCGCGCGACCCAATACCGGTCCCCCTGGGACGTGCTGCATCCAGGCAGGCAATTCGCCGAGAAACTCGCTGGCGGAGGCACAACGGCGGAGATGCTCACGAAAAGGTTGCGCGAGTACTTCGCGGGGCACGTGGTTCCTCTAGTCCCCGCCGGGCCGGCTGCCGATATCGGAATCACAGAGGACGGCGAAGAGTAGTTTCGGAGAGACCGCTGAACTTCTCTAACCGAAGGGCGTGTGTTGAATCACTCATCCCCCGCGCTCGTCCAACCGCCCGGCGGCCTATAATCAAAGGAAGCCAACTATGTTTTTTCGACGCGAGACGCCGCGCACGCCAACGTTTGACGAACACATCGGCAAACTGCGCTCTCTGGGCTACACCATCGAGACGGACGGCGGCGCCACTCTC
>JADLGB010000068.1 GCA_020849535.1 Candidatus Hydrogenedentota bacterium | reverse complement strand
GGTGCGGCGCGACGACATAGCCATCCGCGCCCGCCTTGGGATGGGTCGGATCGTACGTGATCACACGGATTTCATTCGCGGGGTTTTTGATATCGTCGGCAAATAGACCCAGGTTCAGGTGCACGGGCTCACCCTCGCGCAAGAGGCCCGCCCGCTCGTGCAACACGACCGACGTGGCGTGCGGCCACTCGGCGTTCCAGTAGCCGCCCGTCGCGGGCGCGGTGCCCTCGGCCTTGTAGGTCTTCTCTTGTCCATCCTGGGCGGTGACCACAACCTTCATGTCGTGCTTGGAACCGTTCACCCAGTTCACCGGAGCGACCACCTGGAAGTCGCGCGAACCCTCGATGACGCCTTCGTAGGTTTCGCCTTCGACACTCCCGTTCTCCACCGCCTCGGGCATCGCCATGCCGGTGTTGAAGCAACGCGCGTCGCGATTCTTCACACCATCGACTTCAACAGACACGAGCTTGCCCGGCTGGATGGCCTCCTTGGCGAGTGTCAGCGAGAGGTGGTGATACGGAAACTCCGCCGTCGGCGTTGCGAAGGTGACACCCTTCTCGGCCTTGCGCTCCGCGGGAGCGGTCTCGTTGGCAGCAAGCTGGACGCGTTCGCCGCCGGGGGTGACGCCCTCAACATTGATGGCGTACGGCTTGCCGGGCTCCCACTTCGCGTAGAGCGATACGGAAAAATCCTCGATGCCGTGGACCCAGCGGTTGCCATTAAACACGTTGTGGTTGGCGACCACGAATTCCGGCTTCTCGGTCCCGTTGACCGTGACCCGTTCCACGCGGAACTCAGGCGCCGAATTCTTCGGGAACTGGGCCACAAGGTCATACACCACGTTCGCGAACGTGCCGACGGATTGGAAATCCACTTTCAGGGGTTTTGCGGCGGCGCCCGCCTCGGCGTTTCCCGATGGACGCGGGTGGTGCAACGGCATGGTGCTTTCAGCCACCGCATTCGCAAGCGCCAATACGAATGCGAGTGCGAACACAAGAACAAGACTACCGGCTTTCGTACGCATGGTCATGCTCCTCTGCTGTCGAAATCTGCGAGACGGATACCCATGTTGGGAAACGCCTACTTCCGTGGGGAAGACTGCGGCATCACGCCGGCCGCAATTCGACCTCCCCATCCGGGCAACCCCACACATGAGCAGTCATGCTAGCACGTACCCAAAGCCGGCTCAATGAGAACCTCGCGAATTGGAAGTCCGGGTGCGGAGTCCCCACTGAGGCAACACCAACGCGATCATTGCACTCATGGCGACGCCGTCTTGACCCCGCGGAACATCCCCCTTTGAAAGGGGTGGCCCGCAGGGCCGGGGGATGTTGCACCATCGAGTGGCACCTGCTGCCAAGTGCGCTGGATTTACAGGCGCTCTTTCACCCACGCCAGGGCATCCGGCACGTAGATTGCCGTGAGCTTGTGATCCCGGTCGTACCAGATGAGATTCGAGTTGGGGCTTTTGATGTAGGCCTCGTACGAGGCTTGCACCTTCGCTTCCTCGTACATCTCATCCTGCCGCCCCATCAGCATGAGGAACGGCTTCTGTCCGATGCCCCACGAGTAGTCGATGGGCGAGGTTGGCCCGTAATTCTCCGAAAGCAGCGGAGGCACGCAGGCGACCGCCATCTTGATTCGCGGCTCCACGGAAAGCAGGTAGAAGGAGTCCATACCACCCATGCTGTAACCGATGATCCCGATGCGGTTCATGTCCACATCGCCACGCTCCGCGAGGTAATCCAGCGCTCTCCGATAGTCTTTCACCGTTTGGATGGAGATCTCGGCAAAGGTGAAGTAGTTGCGGCGGACCGGCGCCTTGGGATCCTCGAAGGCGTTCACATGCTGGTAGTCAATCTCGTTGCTGCGTTCGCCGTGGGTGGCCGCGTCCAGCGCGAGGACCGCGTAGCCTTCGGCGAGCAGTGCCTTGCGCATTTCGCCGCCGCTGATGTAGTTGTCATCCTCGTACCAGTTCTCCTTGCCTCCGGACCAACCATGCAGCAGCAGGACAAGGGGATATGGCTTTTGAGCCTGTTTGGGGAATTCGATGTAGCCGGGCACGAGGAAGCCCTGGGCGCCGCGGAAGACAATCTTCTGACGCAGGGTGTTGTCCTCGTCCCAGTCGCGGACGATTCGTCCCTCGAGTGGGACGGACGGCTCGCAGTTGAAGAAGGGAAGCCGCGCTTTGAAGGCTTCTTCCGAGACGCGTGGATAGGGTTCCGCATTCTGTGCGAAGACCGCATGTGCGAAGAAGCCTGCGATCACCGCGAACACAATACGAGCAACGCAATGAGACATGGCCGTCCTCCCGCAGTGATTACTGCCCTTCTTTCTCTCACTGCGCCTTGGCGTCTTGGCGAGAGACTCCTCTGGGGCTAATTCCAAAGAACTCTCTCGCCAAGGCGCAGTGACGCGAAGAATATGGAGAGAAGAACGGGAGTATTGAGTTGGTTTTGACACAGCCTACAGGCCGACGGGAGCGATGTCCAATGCGGACCCGTCCAGTTCCAGCGCGATGACCGTATCTATCGGATCGCGGGCGTCTTCGGCCACGCGAATGTTCACCGTATCGTTCTCCTGCGAGAAGGACACCGCGCCGCCGTCCAGGCGCTTGACAGAGACCACGCTCTTGCCGAGCGCGGGCAGTTTCAGCGAGTCGCCGGGCCATGTGAACACGTGTAAGTAGATCATGTTGGCTTTGCACGTCGACGCGCCCCAGTCTCCCGGGAGGATGGGGCCACCGCGCGTCCCGTAGATACTCTCGCCGTACGCCTGAAGCCACTGGCCCATTTCGCGCAGCCGCTGCGCGTAGATAGATTCGATGCTGCCGTCGGCCATGGGCCCGATATTCAGCAGCAGGTTGCCATCGCCGCCGCAGGTCCGCACGAGCGTTTGGATGCACTCCTTCTTGTCCTTGACCTTGTCGTTGGGTTTCCAGGCCCACTGCGTGCCGAGCGTCATGCAGGTCTCCCACGCACGGTCCCGGCGAAAAGCACCGATCTCCTGTTCGGGCGTGTCGTAGTCGCCTGTGTAGCCGCCTTCCTTGGTCACGCCTGCCATGCCGCTGCGGCCTTTGTCCACGCGGTTGTTAATGATGATGTCCGGCTGGAGTCCGCGCACGTAATCGTAGAGAGCGAGTCCATGCTCATGCGTCCATGTCGGGTCCCATTCACCGTCGAACCACATGATGCCAAGCGGGCCGTAGCCCGTAACGATCTCGCGTAACTGCTCCTTCATATACGTCACGTAACGCTCGTACACGGCGGTCTCCGGAGGCCGCGCGTCGCCTTTGCCTCGCGGCAGGTAATCGGGGTGATGCCAGTCAATGATGGAGTGGTACGTGCAGAAGCGAATGCCCTGGCGTTTGCACTCATCGGCGAGTTCGCGCATCACGTCGCGCTTGAAGGGCGTGTTCATGATGTCGTAGTCGGTCTGTGCCGAATCCCAGAGGCAGAACCCATCGTGATGCTTGCTCGTGAGCACGAGGTACTTCATGCCTGCTTCTTTGGCGAGGCCCACCCATTCGGCCGCGCTGAATTTTTCGGGATTGAACTGCTTGTAGAGCGCGTCGTACTCCTCGGCGGGCACATCGGTGCCGCGCGACCAGCCGATCTCGGTGCCCTTGATCGCAACGGGACCCCAGTGGATGAACATGCCGAAACGGGCCTCGCTCCACCATTGGAGGCGTGTGTCGCCGGTAGCGGCATCCTGGGCATTTGCCGCGCCCATGCACAGCAGGGATGAAAGACACAGCATCGCGGCCGCATTTCGATTCACGAATGGACTCAGCATCTTCACACCTCCTCGCGCGGCTAGCTGCCCGCGCGTGTCATCTTCTCCATCAATTGCTCACGTTGCGGCGGCTGTTGCTCGGGATCCGCAATCATGTTTCCGTAACCCACGACGATGGTCGACAGCAGTAGCACCACGATGCCGGCAGTAATCCAGGCGCGCGTGCGAGAGCCTGCTCCGCGCCATTCATGGAAGGCGAGCGCCCACAGGTTGCTGAAGATGATGATGAACGCCATGTGGAGCGTCCAACTCGAGAAGTCGTACTGGCCCATCTGGGTGGTGCCCATGCCGTAGAACATGAACTGCAGGTACCAGGTGACGCCCGCGAGCGCGGAGAGCACGTAGTTGAGCAGCAGCGGCGTCTTGCCACTCGCCAGGTAGTCTCCCGCGCTGCGGTTCTTCCAATTCAAGTAAACGCACCAGATCGCGTTGGTGGTGAACCCGCCCGCGAGCACCACGATGAAGACGGGCGTGTTTTGCCACAGTTGGCCTGTGCCGCGCGCGAGGGCGGCTTCGGCGATCGGTTTTCCGGCGGCGATGGCAAATGCCATGCACGCGCTCATGATGCCTGCGAAGATCGCCACCCAAACGCCCTTGGCAAAGTTGAACTCGGTAATGCTCGCAGTCTTCGCCTCCTTTGAAAGTTCGCGCTCCTTTCGGATGCCCGCGACGCCGCAGACCGCAATGCCGCAGAGGCAGACGCCCACCCCTGCAAGGATGGTGAGCCCGGAGGCCGTTTCCACAAGCGGGCCGAACTTTCCTTCGAAGATAGGGGGGATGAGTGTGCCGAACGCGGCGCAGAATCCCAGAGCCAGCGCGTAGCCGAGGGAGAGTCCGAGATAACGCATGGAGAGTCCGAAGGTCAGCCCGCCGACGCCCCATAACAGTCCGAAGAAGTAGGACCAAGCTACACTCTTAAGCGGCGCATTGGCAAGCACGCCCAGCACGTCGGGCACGGCAAGCGATGCAACTACCCAGGGCGCGATCAACCACGAGAAGACGCCGCCCACAAGCCAGTAGCTTTCCCACGCCCATTTGCGGACACCCTTATATGGAATGTAGAAACTGCCGGCCGCAAATCCGCCTACGGCATGAAGAAAGACCCCAAAGAATGGATTACTCACCGTTCACAAACTCCCCCTGTTCGTGGAGCGGCATGCCACGCCGCCCCGGCTCTACAGCGAAACGGTCTCGAAGGGCCAGTCCAGTATTCTGGCGACCTTTCGGAATACATCCACATTGTGGCCCACGGACATCGCCGCGTGATGCGTGGGACCGAGCGCAAACCACTCGTTCATAAACTGGGATGGTCCTTTTGCGAAACGCACCGGTGTCATCGTGTTGCCGATGCGCAAGATTTCGCCATCCGTAGCCAGGCCCTGGTTCACGATCATTTTGAGGCGGCCATTCTGCGTCTGCGTGACGCTGAGCAAGGTGACGGGCCCTGTCTTCACCTTCGCTTCCACCGACACCCCCGCGCCCCACTTGCCATGATATAGGCCCATGCCGCGCAGAATTGGCTTGCGATCGGAAATGCCGATGTGGAAGGGGCCATCGTGCCCCATGAGTATGGTTTGATCGACGAAGTCCGTGGACACAATCTCACTGTAGCTGCCCCCGACACCCAGGATATCGGAGATCTTCATGGCGATGGCGGTCTTCATATCGCCTTCGCCCGAGCAGGGGATGCCCCGCGCCGTGAGCAGTGAGTGGCCGAGGATGAAGCCCGCCTGCAGCCGCTCATAGGCGTTGTTCGGAGCGCCACGGTAGTAGTAGGTGAGCGCATCGAGATTGAATTCGCGGACCAGCTTTTCCTGGGCTACGGCCACCGTGCAGGACCAGTCAAGCTGCTCGGGATTGGGCTTCTTAGCCAAGGGGTCCGAGGGCGAGTCCTCGCTGATGATGAATAGCTCCTTGACCTCATCGAGCTTGGCGCGCTTCTCCTCTTCCGTCACTGTGGCGACCAGGCGGTCCAAATCGCACATCTCCAGGATCTCGACGTGCAGGCCGGTCTGCCCTTGCACCATCGTGAAGTCGCTGTACATGTCTAGCATGCCGGGGTACGTGTGGCCGAGGAAGCCCATGCGCCCATACTGCAGTGTGCGGACGACGCCCGCGGCGCGCACCCACTCCTCGATTTCGCGCCATGCATTCACGGCGTCGGGGTGCTTCTCGGTCGCCTCATTGGCGACGGAGATGGCGGGAGTCGCGGGCAGGCCGAGGAGGCCGCTGACCACGTGGAAGGGGATTGCGCACCGCGTGTAGGCATTAGCGATCTCGGGCACGCAGCATGCGCAGCAATGGGCCAGCCATTCGCCGGTGGCGGTCTTGGCGTAGTTCATGCGCTCGGAAGGCTGCAGGTTCAGGACCACCGTGGGGCGCCGGCAGATCTGCTGGATGGGCACGTGGGTCGCACTCATGGCGTAGGTGGCGGCGTGGCACGCGAGCAGGTCCACGTTGTGGGCGTTGAAGAACTCGCCGGCCTGGTGCGCTTTCTCCTCGGTGTCCACCATGCCGAAGTTGTGAACCTCGGCCCAGGCGCTCAATTGCGATTCCACGAACTTCCCATAGTCAATGAGGCGTTGCAGGAGTCCGTCGAACTGGTTCCAGTAGTGGGCGTGTCCAATGGAATAGAGTCCGACCCGCGCGCGCAGAGCGGGCTTGATAGCGGGCAATGCCGGCATTCCGATGACCTCCTGCGGGATGCTTCCTCAACGGCATGGGCAAGAGGCCCGCACCGTTCACACAACCGGTGAATTCTGGCAGGGAACGCCAGGGAAGTAAAGACCGGGGCGGACGCCGCATTTCGCCGACGCTCCTGATAGGCCAAGATTGACGTATGGGATACAGGCGAGGGCGCCTGTGCCACACGCGCCTGCCCGGCCTTGAGCGTTTCTTCCTTTCTTCCCATCATGGGCATGCTTGAAATCTTCGAGAGTCCAAAACAAGCAAAGGACAGGAGGTAGACGTGTGGCACAGGCGCCCTCGCCTGTGTCTTGATGCGCCTGCCTTGCATGAGTAAGGCGGGAACGAGTCCCGCCTTGCCCAATACACAGTTTCTCGTTCGGCCGTTTCCTCCGAAGCCCAATGCGTATCACGTGCGGCCCTGCCCGTGTACCGATATTGGCGCAGGTGGCCAAAAGGCGGTACAATACGGTGGTGAAATCGGTTAGCTTGCTTATCTCAGTGCGCCCCTGCCTTGCGGGCGGATGAGAGACGGGCTCGTGTTTCGCTGCGCAAGAACTGCGCGAAAGGCGGGCTCAGTCCCGAATGGCGCTGACTTTTGGCAGTGCGGAACCGGAGAACGGACCAGAACTTCTTGTGAAAGCGCAGTAACTGGGAGCGCCAGCATTCTTGCTGGCCTATTGAAGGGCCAGCAGGGATGCCGGCGCTCCTGGCCGGTACGCTTTCGTGGGGGGTGCTTTGGTCCAGACTTCGCAATGCGGAATGTCCGTGCCATTCAACTGCTGAATTCAGGGTGATGGGCGTGGAATGTGGTGTTTGGCGAGGGATTCGGGCAGGCGATGGAGCGTGAGAATCCTCCTATGGCAGTCATGTTTGGAAGAGTGCGTCTGGACGGGCGGATACCCCGAATCGCGGTTCCGTTCCGCGACGGGGTGACCGAAGCGCAGGTGGCCGAAGCACGCCGCGCGGGTATGGACATCGCCGAATTGCGCATCGACCATTTCGCGGATTGCACGCCCCAACACGTGCTGGAGGTGGTCCGGCGCTTCGGCGGCACGCCCGTCCTGGCCACCATCCGTTCGCAGGCGGAAGGCGGCAAATGGACCGCCCCCGAGAAAGAGCGCGCCGCCCTGTTTGAAGATATTCTCCCCGCCGTGGACGCGATCGATATCGAGTTGTCCTCATCATCGATCCTCACACGAGTGGTCGACGCCGCGCGGGCGGCGAAGAAGCCTGTAGTTGTTTCCCATCACAATTTTGAGAACACGCCTTCGCTGGACTTCCTGGACTCGATCGCCAATCGTGCGCGGGCCAGCGGCGCCGATATCGTGAAGGTGGCTGCTCTTACCGCATCACCGGACGATGTGCAGACCCTCGTCCAGTTCACGCTGCGCCACCGCGAGAAAGGGGTCTTGGCCATCGGGATGGGCGACACCGGCATGGCCACGCGCATCTTCTTCCCGTTGCTGGGTTCGCTGTTCACCTTCGCGTCCTTCGGGGAAGGCACCGCCGCCGGCCAGTTGTCCCTCGAAGAGACCGCGGGGCTCCTCCAGACCTTCTACCCGAGCCGATCCCTCGCCGATAAGGGGTGAAGCGCACCGGCGCCGTAGTGGAAGTCTCGCCTGGAAAAAGCGCACCATCTAGTAGTGATCGCCATTGGTCACCGCTCGAATCATAGGGGAACGTATGCCGCGACGCACCGGATCACAGAACTCCGAGAGATCGTGCGCGGCATACAGCGCGCCGGCGAACGACGCCGTCGCATGGCATGGGGAGAATCGGAATGAACGCAATGTGTCGTGCGCTCGCGCTGCTCGTGATGGGCTGCGCGCTGGCGGGAAGTGAAGCGCCCATGATTGAGCCGGGCGGCGAACTGCAATACCGAATCGCGATGGCGCAGGACCGCATGCTGTACGGCACAAACCCGGCGTTCACCGACGACTTCATCATTGCGGACGTGGCGCTCCGGCCGGACTATCCACGCCGTTTCGCCAACTACAGCGGGGATATTTCGGGACGTTACCTGGGTGCGTTTGCGTGCATGCCTCCCACGGGCGTTGCCCTGCGCATGGAACGCCTGGTGGACAAGATCCTCGCCTGCCAGAAACCGGATGGACGCTTCGGCAATGTGGAACTCCAATACACGCCGGACGTTGTCGGGCTCGACCACATGGCTCTGCTCTGGGGCAACGGCCGCCTGCTCGTGGGCCTTCTCGAATACAACGCCACAACGCCCAGCGAAGAGGTTTTGAATGCCTGCAAGCGGTCGGGCGATTTCCTGATCTCCGTGTCCAATGGCTGCATGGACAAGGCGGTGGTCGATCGCGTGACCAGCCTCGGCGCGGCGGGGATGATCTGTCTGAGCCAGCTCGTCGAGCCGTTGGTCATGCTTGCGGACGCCACGGGAGATGCGAAGTACCGCGAAGGCGCCATCGCCCTCTTGCCGTGGTTTCTGCAGGAGCGTGGGGCTCAACACACGCACGGATACCTGACGACCCTCCGGGGCATCATGATGCTGCATGCATCCACGCGGGACGAACAGTACCTCACGCTCGTCAAGAACCTGTATGAAGGGCTGGTCAACTCGCCGGACTATCTCGTGTATGGCGGGGTACGCGAGTATTTCGGCGACAAGTTTGACCGCGATGAAGGCTGTTCCGAAGCCGACTTCATCCGGCTGAGCCTGATGCTGTGGGAAACCACCGGCGACGCGGCGTACCTGGAGCGTGCCGAACGCTGCTTGTTGAACCAGTTCTACAACGATCAGTTTGCCACAGGTGATTTCGGGCACCACCCGTTTTTCAGTCATGGTGTCGCGCCATCGCTTGGGCAGGGTCGCGCGTGGTGGTGCTGCACGATGCACGGGCTGCGGGCGTTCCGCGACGTGGCCGACGCCATCGTGCGGGACAAGGACAACGCGCTCGCGATCAACCTCTTCCTGGATGCGCAACGGGATGATGGCGCGCGTGGTATCACGATAACGACGAACCCATCCGATGCCAGCCAGCCTTTCTGCGCAATCACCGCCGATCGAGCCGCGGACACAGGTATCGCTGTGCGCATTCGCAAGCCTTCGTGGGCATCGACCGTGACGCTATCGCTCAATGGAAAGCCGGTTTCGGCGCGTGAAGACGCGGGGTATCTCGTGCCCGAATCGCCTTTGCGGCAAGGCGACCAATTGGACGTGTCCATGGAACTGGCGACGCGCCTTCTCCTGCGTGACGGCTCGACCAGCACGCCGGGCCAGCTCACGGAGAAGCCCCTGGAAGCAGCGCTATTTCATGGGCCCTGGCTGCTCGGCGTGAATGAATCCGACGATCCGCTCTTCTACGGAGAGCCGTGGATGGAAAACGTCATCGCACTGCCTGCAACGCTCCAAGGTGCGAGCGGAAGCGGGTCGCCGCTTGTGATTCCCCGCGCGCACATCACCTGCGAGTACATCCACGGGGGCTACCCCGATCCGCAGCAGGTCACGCTGCAACCCATTTCCGAAGGCACCCGGCATGAGCCCGCCGCACAGGCGGTATGGCTCCGTTACCGGAAGGCGAAGTAGGGCACAGAGCTTGGGGGCACGGGCGTCTCGCCCGTGCTCTTGAATGCACATCGACACAGATGCACAAAGTGCGCAGAGGGACTCCGAGAAGCCAAAGGGCGGCCTCCTCCGTACTGCCTCGCTCTCCGAGCGCGGCAGCACATGACTGCGAGGGCGCATGGGTCTGGGAATTCCCCGCCCATCTGTTTTCACCATTCCTGCTTTTCGGAATGGTGCAGGGACACGAGACCCCGGGCGGACGTCGCGTCAATCGATTGAGCGTATCGCTTGGCTGCCGCGCTCGGAGAGCGAGGCAGTACGGAAGAGGCTGCGATTGAGCTGAAATCCATCGATGGTGGGTTTGGCCACGTATCCTGGGTAGTCTGGCACGCTCGTAATACTCTTTTGATCGGGCGCTCGTCCGCGCTATGCTGTCACCGATCTGGAGCGGAGAGATCTTCTTCTCCGGCAAGGGACCACGAAACGCATTCACTTGGGAGGATATCCACTTATGCACACGCCGGCGCGCGCTCTTTTGCTTGTGGGAGTTGCCCTGACGGCATCAGTCTTCGCCGTCGCCGCGGACACGTATACGTTGCGCCTGAACCTCCAGCCGGGCCAGAGCTACACGCAGCGCATGACCACCTCGCAGGAAGAGACGCAGCGCGTGGGCAATACGCTGTCGAAGTCGGGCCAGACGATGACCTTCGACATCCGCTACGACGTCCAGCAGGTCTCTGCCGACGGCATCGCCACGGTGAAAGCTACGTATGTCCGGACCGCTTCCAGCCTGAAGTCGATGGGGCTCGAGACTTTCTACGACAGCGCGGCTGGCGGTGCGCCGCCAAAGGAATTCGCGGTACTGGCCTCGTTCGTGGGGAAAGGCTTCACCATGGAACTCGCCCGCGACGGGTCCGTGCGATCCGTCTCTGGAATGACCGAGATGATCGAGGCCATGCGCAAGGACCTCGCCATGGACGAGGAAGGCAAGGAGCAGTTCATCAAGGCGATGAAGAGCATGGCCAGCGATGAATCCATCCGCGACATGATGGAAGGGAACTTCGCGATGTTTCCGTCGAAGCCCGTGGCGATCGGCGAAAGCTGGTCCCGCACGCTTCGCGCTTCGATGATGTTCCCAGTCGAGGAAGAGAACACGTGGACGCTCAAATCCGTCGAAGGAAACAAGGCCACTCTCGAAGTCACCTCGATCATCCGGCCCGCGGGTGAAAAGACGGAAGTCGATCTCTTCGGCACCATGGTGGACGTCAAACTGGAAGGGACCCAGAGCGGGACGGCCACCCTCGACCTCGATTCAGGCTGGACGCTCTCCAGCACCATCTACCAGAACGTGGATGGATCGATGACACCCCTGGGCCAGTCCGGCGCCCCCAGCGTCCCCATGCATTTCAAGACGACGATCACGCTCAGCCTGATTGAGTAGGACCAGTGGAACGGCCCTTTGCCTACAGACGCTGCCGCCCTATGGAGATGTCCATTCAGTTTGTCGCGCTGAAGAGCGAGGCCAGGATGCTGGCGGCTTCGGAGGTTGACAGCCAGATGAGTGCACCGCAGTTAAAAATGACCGTTGCCCAAAACACAACTTGGAATGATCTCTTGCTGGATTTATGACGTAGTACCCATTGCGCTATTAAGGCCCCTGGCCAGCCTCCGGCGAGTGCGAGCAATTGCAGGGTTCTTTCCTTAGTTCGCCAGTCACCGTTCTGTGCAGCAGATTTGTCAAGTCCATAGGCTGAAAATGTAATCAGGCTGAGGCTGATGTATACACCCAACACAGAAAAATGCAGCTTTCCCGCGACCACGAAGCCAGCCACAGTGAACAGAAAGAGAAAGGCCACTGTTGGTAAGTAGGTGTTCCGGACCATTGTGCTTATGGCCTGCAAGTGGTCCTCATAGTATCTCACATTCTCCGCCCGCGCACGCCCTCTCGCATCCATGGCGAGTTCATATGTGACGATTTCGTTCGCGAGCGGGCGGCGTCTTCGGTTTGAAAACGACTTAATGTGAACGAACACGTCGCCCCCACCCCCGTCAGGGGTGATGAAACCATAGCCCTGTTCGTCCTTCCAGTTCCTCAACTTGCCTTGATACCGCATGCGGACTTTCCATGGACCGGGCATTTGCTCAGGTGAACCCAGTCAGCGTTGCACGTGAAGGATCGCCCTACCCTTTAGTAGCGCCAGCAGTATATCACGAGACGGATCAAACGGAGAGATGTGTACAGTTGAAGAAACTACCGCACTGACTTCACGTTGTTGCCAGCAAACAAGTCTAGCGCGATTCTCCGCTCAGCGCACTCCGTCAGATGGTGTCTGCGTGCCTGGCCGCCAGTACGGCCACATGGCGCCGCAGCCGGGGGCCACGCTTGTGATGGGTTGCGCCTCGCCGCCTTCGGCGGGCATGGCATAGAGTTGGCGCGTTCCGGTGCGGTTGGAGCCGAAGGCGAGCCACTTGCCGTCGGGTGATGGCGTTGGATGGTAATTGGTCTTGCCGGGTGGCGATTGGGTGAGCGTTTCGGTGGTGCCTTCCAGGGAGACGCGCATCAGCTCGACCCGGTCTTCCACTTGGCAGGTGTAATACACCCACTTGCCATCCTTGCTCCACACGGGTACGTCGCTGCTGCCTCCATGAAAATCCTCAACGTCGAGGAAGGCCGTCACACCGGAGTACCCGCCGCGCTTGGCAATGGTGCGCAGGCCGCTGCCGTCCGGGCGCACGATCGTGGGGTGGCAATCGTAGTGCTCGCCGGAGACGAACAACAGCCAGGCGCCGTCCGGCGACCATTGGGGTACGAAATTGAAGGGCTGCCCGGTTTCGATGTGGAGCGGCTGCGAACCGTCGGCGTTGGCGATGTAAATCTGGTAGTCCTTGTGGTAGGCCACGCGGCTGCCGTCCGGCGAGGCGCTGTACCCGTATGTGAACCCGTCATTGTCGCTGCTGATGTCGCGCTTGTTGCGGCCGTCGCGATCCATGGTGAAGGGATGCGAGACGCCCTCTATGAGCGCCTGGAACCCCAGCTTATTTGGATCGTCGGGAAAGAAGAAGAGGCCGGTATTATAGTCGCTCACGCGTTCGATGGCCGTGAGGTTTTCCAGACGCCCCGTCCTCAATTCAAGAAGACTCGTGTCGTAACGCCAACCCTCGGTCATGCGGAAGGTCTTGTGCTCTTCCTCCCACGCGGCATTCTCGGGACTCTCCCAGCCCGATCCGATAATCGCGTAGCGGCCGTCCGGAGACCAGCCCGCGAACTGGGTCCAACTATTCTCGTCCGCAACCAATTCTTCGGCGAGCATGCGCCGGCTCTTCCCATCCGCACGAACCACGCACGCACGCATGGTCGCGATGTTGGGTTGCCGCCCGCCGGGCAGATTGGTGCGGAACTCCGTGTAGCCGATGAGGTAGCCGCTAAGACCCGTGGCCGGCGCGCCGCTCGTCGCGCAGGAGTGCGCCAACGCAAAGACCACAGCGCACCATGCTGCGAGAAGTGCGCGAGAAGAAGTCATATACTAATCCTTATTGCGCGGTTGCGCGAGTGCCTCGTCGAAGATTCGCCCATCAAACTCCGGGGGTGGCGATAAGCCTAGCAGATGCAGCACGGTCGGCGGCACATCCACAAGCTGCGCGTCTTGCAACTGCGCTCCGGCGGCCACGCCAGGACCGGACATGACCACGAACCCGTCGGGATGATGCTTGCCGGAGCGCCGTTCGGGATCCTGCCCAAGGATTGTACCGATTCGCGGCGAGGTGAAACCGGTCTTGGGTCCATCCTCGGCCCATGTCACGATGATATCAGGTAGATCGTTGGCATTTGACGTGCCCAATTCCCGCCGTGTGCGGATAACCCGTTCGACGGCCCGTTTGCCCGTGCCGACGTTTGAGAGCGCGGACAGTTCGCTCTCCAGCATTTCGCAAAGGGCGTCATACTCGGACGGCTCGACGGTCCCTTGCGGTTCGCGCCCCTTGAGGTTGATCCGGATCGACCCGTTGCAGTCATTGGGAATGGCGAACGCCCGGCTGCGCGCCCATTGCTTGCTCGGATAGAAAAGACGGCGGGTCCAGCGATCCCAAAGACGTTCCGGTGCGATTCGTTTCGCCGCCATGATGAGAGGCATCCCGAACAAGTCCTGGAACCGGCGAATCCGGTAGTACGTCCAGCGCTTGGTGCGCGAGGCGAGCGTGGCCTGTGCCTCGCTCAACTGCTCCCCACCCGGCGCGAGACCGAGGCGCGCGAGCACATCCGGGAGCAGGTGACTGCCGGTGTAGTTTGGCCTCATGCCCGACCCGGAGAGGACCACATACGTTGCATCAGGCGCGCGCTCCACCATGTCGGCCAACGCGGCATCCTGTAGGGCGAACAAACGCGTGAAGAAATCGCCGTACTCTTCTTTCATCGCGGGATCGTGATCGGGGTGACTGGGGTCGAGCAATTGGTAGAGCACATGCATGGCCCAGTGCGTCTCGGGAAAAACACTGATGCAGAGGTCCCATGCTTCCTGCTCCAGCAGGTAGTTCACGAGCGCCCGCTTCTTCTCCATGCCTTCCAGCAGGGCCGTGGTCACGGCGCGATAGCGCTCGCGTGTGTTCGGCTTAATGAAGATGCGCGGATCACCATGCACGATGGGGTGGCGTCCAAAGCGATCCATCAATTCGCCCAGCAACGCGGGCGGCCACGTGGACGGCGGCCAGCCGGGATACTCTCCGCCCCATCCCGTGACGTGAACGCCGTTGAATCCCGGAGCGGGCCGGGTCTGCGGCACGTCGACAATCGCTACGCGTTTACCTGCGGCCGCGGCATGATTCCAGAACGGCTCGCCACGCAGGTCATCCGCATACTTCTTGACGATGTGGTACGTGCCGCTTTCGAGCTGCATATGGGTGAAATACTGGCCGTGTTTGTGCGGGAGCAGGCCCGTCACAAAGGACGGCCAGATCGCTCCGCTGGAATAATCGCTCACGGAGCGCAACGTACCAAACACGCCTTGCGCCCGTAACCTTGCCAGCGTGGGCATGACGCCCGCGGCGCACAAGGACTCGATCTGATCCGTCCGGGCCGTGTCGATACCAAGAACCACCACCCGCTGAGCGGGACCTTCAGAAGAAGACATCGAGAACCTCACTACTGCACCTGCTCCAAAGGAACTGCGACGAACGCAGAATCATAGCAGACCCGCCGAATGGGCAGTGAATGGCACACCTGGGTTTTGTCTTCTTTCGAGGTCGTACTGTAGAGCGGGATTTGTTCCCGCCCCTTGAAGAAGGCGGGAACAAATCCCGCCCTACTCAAACCCTTTTGGGATAGAACACAGAAGTTCCCCATATTGCCAGCCGGATTCGGTCCGACTGTCTTGGACTTCAATTGCCGTTGATCTCGTCCCCGCATCGTACTATTGTCAAGCGGGGCAGCTAGCGCGGGGGCATTCGCGCGCCGTGGTCACGCTTGCGGGGAGGGGAACATGGCTCGACAGCGCATTCATCCAAGTTGGCGCATTTCAACCCTCATTCTCGTCAGCATCAGCCTGTCCATCGGTTGGGGCATTCGGGGCAATTTCGGACACGAGTACGGCGCCATGCTGCCGGGGGTGCTTGCCAGCATCGCCGTTTGTCTCATGTCCGGGCGCGAGGACTGGCGGCGGCGAGTGGCGTACTTCGCCTTCTTCGGCGCGCTGGGCTGGGCCTTCGGCGGTTCCTTCTCGTACATGAAAGTCGTTTCCTACACCCACTCGGGGCACCTTCCCTCTCAATTCTACGGATTCTTTGGCCTCTTCGCCGGCAGTTTCCTGTGGTCCGCGCTAGGCGGCGCGGGCACGGCCTACGCCGCGGTAGAAAGCCGCGACCGGCTCACGCAGATCTTCAAACCTCTGTGCTGGGTGCTCGTCGTGTGGGTGGCGTACTACTTCTTCTGGGAAGCGGTCATGAACCGGCCGGAAGTGATCCAATATACCGGCGGGGCCGTCGTCGGACCCGAGCGCGGCCAAGAGCGCGAGATGCGCCAGAACGATCCCTTCTATTGGCTTGACGCGGACGTGGTGCCCGCGTTCCTCGCTCTGCTTGCGCTGTGCGCATTCGATCTTTGGGAACGCCGCTCCTGGAACACCTTCCTGCTGCCGGTCTTTGCTGCCGCGGGCGGCGCGGCCGGGTGGGGAGTGCAGTGGCTGCTTACATTCAGCGGCGCATTGCCCCGCATTCTGCCGTGGTTCGCGCGTGTGCAGGGCGATCTGAGCATCATGAATCCGGACACCGGCCAACCCTTCGACCCAGCCAACATGGTCACGAACTGGCCAACCATATTCACGAGATACTCCCCATACGTCGGCATCTTGTTCGGCGGCATAATCGCCATCGCCATTTATTACGCGATCTTTGGCAAATGGCGCTCCGGTGCGTCGCTGCTCGTGCACATGGCGGTGGGCTGGTTCATCGCGTTTCTGCTGCTTCCGGTATTGTTCGGCATTCGCATGACGCCGCCGCGCGGGGACAACTGGGCTGGTGGCTTGGGGATGCTGCTGGGGATTCTGTTGTACATGTTCCGCAACAAGCTTGTGCCGGTGGCGGTGGCCTCCATTGTGTGCGGCACGATTGGCGGACTTGGAATCGCGTTCACCCAATGCCTCAAACTGCTCCTCGTCGCACCGGGTAATCCGGACCGCTTGGCCGACCTGCCGCCCGAGGTGCGCGACCCCATCATCGCGCAATGGGCCCACTGGCAGAGCGCCAACTGGCACAGCATCGTGATCGAGCAAGGCGTCGGGCTCTTGTACGGGCTGGGCCTCGCAGTCGCCATGGCGATGCTTGCCAAACGAATAGGTCACACGAATGAACAGCCTCCAGAGCGTCGCTGGACCGAGGCCTTTGCCGCAGGCTTCGTCCTCATCGCCGTTGTTTTCGTGAACATGGTGAAGTGCGTGAACGAGTGGACAAACGTGCGCCCGATCGGCGATAGCTCTTTCCGCTCAGTGCCCCAAGTCATGAAGATGCCGCTCTTCGAGCGCATCGAGTTCCCCGCGTACACCTGGTTTTGCATCGTCTACTACTTCCTGGCGCTGTGCATCGTCGTGCTCTTGTTCATCCACATGCGGCGGCGCCTGCCCTTCATCCCAATGACGGGCCTCGGCAAGGGCCAACTTCTGTACCTCGTGTTCGTGTGGATTGCCGTCACCTTCAATTTCATGAAGGCGCTCGTGGCGTTTCACGAATCGCGCATCGCCACGGAAGGGGTGTTGTTCATGAACGCAGTGATCGCCACCTTCCTGATTGCGGCATTCGCGCGCGAAGAAGACCGCGACGTGATACCCGTCACCCCGGTCGAGAACTACCGGCCCTTGTTCGTGAAGAGCTTGGTGGCGATGTGCGTCGCCGCGGTGTTTGCCACCTTCGCATTCACCGGTGTTGTCCGCTCGGTTTACGGCAACCACTATGCCGGACACGCCGGTAAGGAACTCCGTTTCGGCGAGCAAGCCGACTGGCGCCTCCACCCCGTACTGCGCGATACCAGACACCGGTAGAGGAAAAGAGGGACAGTCCCGAATGTCACTAACTTCTGGAGCGGAGGCTTGTCTGCGGGAAATGGACGTGTGGCACAGGCGCCCTCGCCTGTGTCTTTATTGGTAGCCTTTGCGTCTTTGCGCCTCTGCGAGAGGATGCCCCTCCAAGAGCCGGCAGGGATGCCGGCGCTCCTGGCCGGTCCGCCTTCGCGGGGTGTCTTGTGTTGGTCCAGACTCGGCGACGCAGAAAGTCAGCGCCATTCGGGACTGTCCCTCTTTTCCGCCTCTAATCCGTCTCAACCGCGTCGCGTGACCCTATTCCATCGGTCGAGTATTCGCCCAGACTTCAGCGCCTCGAGCCGGGGACGCGCCATCGCGAAAAGCGCCTCCGCCTCGCGCAAGCGGCCCAACTCGGCGAGGGCGATTGCGCGATACGCGCGATTGACATCCATCACCAGCCTGACCATCGCGGCGGCCGGCGCCATGGGGCGCAGGTTCTCCTCGGCTGTGTGGAAGTATTGCTCCGCTTCGCCAGGATTCCCCCAATTCAGCGCCGCCAGGCCTTTGACGTGAGGCAATAGCAGGAGAAGGACATCACTCAATTGCTGTTGCTCCGCGCTGTGGATGAGTTCCATGGCTCGTGCAGTGTCTCGTTCGTTCTTGAGGAGCGCCATCGCGAGTTCCAGCATGAGCGTGGGGTTACACGGCTCGCTTTCGTACGCGCGTTGATAGCAGTCGAGCCCCTCTTCATACCGATGTGCGGTGTCGTATACCTGCGCCAGCCGGGCCAAGTACATCCACTGCGGACAATCACTCCGATCGGCATGCGGTTGCAGAGTGGCCAATCCCTCTTCGAATTGTCCCATGCCGGTGAGTGCGCACGCGGTATGGACGTCGAGTTCGAAATCGGGCACGTGTCCGCGCAGCGCCGGAAGTCTCTTCAGAACTTCCGGCCAGCGGCCCCAGCACGCGGCCTCCAGCATCTTCTCGTACTTCCGCGAGTTGCCGGTAAGCGCGGTCCACAACGCCAAGGCCAACGGCAACGCCGCGAGGCCGAAGGCGATCAGAATGAAAATGGCCCCGATTGCGCCGGATGCCCACCATCCGGCCAGGAGCAACAGAATGGCGGGGATGGCGAGCCACCAGCCTAGCCGGTACAGTTTCTTCAACAGAAAGAGGAAGAATCCGAGATCCGAAGTACCCCGAAGTTCGACCATATCCGCGGGGGATACGTGTCCAGTGTCGAGCGCGGTCAGCCGTGTTGCGGCCGCAGCTGAATCGTCGGTGTGGAGTGTGATGTCGCGGTATCCCATGGAGGCGAACTGGCTGTGCGCGTCCTGAGCGGTTTCCGCTTGAATACACAACGTCTCACGTTTTCCGTTGGCCCCTATGCCGGTCAGTAGAAAGTCGTACATGTATGATCCCCCCTGATAGAACTCACGTCTTCGGCGCCCCCTGCGTTGAACTTCGGACAATCGGGCCAATTATAGCGGGAGGTGCGAGTTCTTTGGAAAACAGACACGGCATTAAGCAGACCGGCCTTGAAGCGGAGACGGGAGTATCCCCGTTCTGTTCGCATAGCCTCTTGGCTTGTGTACAAAAAGCGCCATGCTGCACAATCCCCCACATTCTGGGTTCCCCGAGAGAGGGCCTTCGAGGGCCCGCTCTCAAAGGGAATTCTTTGCCACTTCCTGGAAAGGTGTGCGGATGAGTCTAGCGTTGCCCGAAGAAGGCATTGGTGTGAGGCAGAAGCCATTTCCTTCGTTGGTGCCGATCCAACCTCTTGGCTCAAGGCCACCGCTGTTTCTGATGGCCGGCGGCGGCGGAATTGTCTACACCTTCTACAAACTTCAGAACCTGCTCGACCCAGGCCAGCCCATCTATGCATTGCAGGACCCCGCGCTGCAGCCGGGGATAAACCCTTTCGAGACGGTTGAAGAACTCGCGGCGTACCAAATCAAAACGATCAAGTCTGTCCAGCCTGACGGACCTTTTCTGCTCGGCGGGTGGTCGTTTGGAGGCACGGTTGCCTACGAGATGGCACAGCAGTTGACCCGGGAGCGCCACGAAGTTCCCGTTGTGTTCCTCATGGACACTCACGCTATTGACGCCGCTCGGGGAGAGCCCGCGCGACCTCTCTGGCGCAGTGTGCTCACGGCCCTGACCAATCTCGCGGTTGGCGTGGGGATGACCAAGGACACATGGCCCTACATTGTTGACGGGCTCTATCTACTGACACTCGATGTGCGCGGGGAGGTAGACGGCGACTCCGGTGGACTTGCATGGCGAGATCGCGCTGGCAGGGCATGCGCAAACTGGATGCGGCATTTGTTGCGGAATGCGGACGTGGCCCAATATGTGTCGAGAGACTCGCGGTTGCAAACGGCTCCAAAGGGCACTTTGATCAGAACCTTGAAGGTGCTCGCCGCGAACGCGCGCTCGCTTCGGCGCTACGTGCCCGAGCCATATCCTGGGCGGTTGGTCGTGTTGCGCGCAAATGACCAACCGCTGAAGCGCCGGTTCTCCGACAACCCTACTTTGGGCTGGGCGAGTTTGGCTCGAGAGCGAGTAGAAGTGCTTCCGGTTGGGGGGAACCACGTGACATTATTTAGCCAGCCATACGTCAATGAAGTGGCTAACCATATAAACAAGTGGTTGATGAAGGAGCAGGTATGAAACGCGGTATTGTGCGGGGAATCGTCTTTTCAGTTTTTGGCATCGGTTGCTTGGTCTCCACGGGGGTCTGTTACGCGGGCATTGAAACCTTGATCGTCCCCTATACGGCCATCGAAGACGTGGTCTATGGCCAAAAAGAGGGTATGGGTTTGACGCTCGATGTGCTGCAGCCCGAGCAGAACCGCAACGGCCAAGGTATCGTTCTCATCTCGAGCGGCAGTTGGAAATCGAGTAAGTCCAACGTGCCAGAGGAGGTCACCGAATTTCGACGCGACCATTGGGCGATGGGGCTGCTGCATGGCGGTTTCACGGTTTTCGTCGTCCGCCACGGGAGCGGCCCGCGTTTCCGTGTCCCCGAAATGATTGAAGACATTCGCCGTTCGGTTCGATTCGTTCGGATGAAGGCATCGGACTATGCAATCGATCCGAATCGAATCGGGATCACGAGCGGTTCCTCCGGCGGTCATCTGGCTCTCATGGTAGGCCTGACCGGCGACGACGGTGACCCCGACGCTAAAGACCCTGTGGCGCGCGTCAGCAGCCGTGTCCAAGCGATCGTTGCGTGGTTTCCTCCAACCGACCTCATCAACTGGGGAAAGGCGGGCGGGTACAAGACGATCGAGACTGCGCGGCCTGGCTTCTTTGAACAAATCTTCGGAACGGTCAGCGACTTGCCAAAACAGCTGGAATCGATCTCACCCATCTATCACGTCACACCTGACGATCCGCCACTGCTTCTTATCCATGGCGACGCGGACCTGACCGTGCCCCTCCAGCAGTCCGAAATCCTGAAGGCGAAGTACGAGGAAGTCGGACTGCCGGTCAAACTCATCGTCCAGCCCGGTGGCGCTCACACCTATTGGGATGGCATTGAGGCGCACTACGGGGACGTCGCCAAGTGGTTCGAAACCCTTGGGTCTATCCAGGAAAAATGACCGCCGCCATAAGGGAACGAACGTAATACTCGAGTGACGCGAGGTCTACGGAATCCTCGCTGTCTCTCCGGCCCGCCGCGCGGTAGAATGATCCCATGCCTCGCTTCCTACTCATAGGTCTCGACGGTATGGAGCCATCGTTGGCGGAACGCTGGATGAACGAAGGGCGTTTGTCCGCGCTGGCGCGTCTTCGCGATGCCGGGAGCTACATGCCGTGCGCCAGCGTGGAGCCCCCGGTCACCTACCCCGCGTGGTGCACGTGCGTGACCGGGGTGAATCCCGGCCGCCACGGCATTTTCGATTTCACGGAGATGGTGCCGGGTGCCTACGCTATCCGCTTCGTGAACAGCACAGACCGTCGGGCCCCCGCGCTGTGGGACATCCTGTCCGCCGCGGGTAAGCGGGTCGCCGTGCTCGGCGTGCCCGGGACCTATCCCCCGAGTCCGGTGAACGGGTTCATGGTCTCGGGTTTCGATTCGCCCGTGGCGACGAGCATCGACCGTTCCTTCGTTTATCCGCAAGACCTCTACGACTCCGTGAAGGAGTGGCGCTTCGCCGATTTCCAGGAGAGCGATATCGGCGAGGGCTGGCACGACATGGCGCTGGCGCGGCTGCTGGCCAAGATCGAAGTGAAAGAGCGTATCGCCTGCGACCTGCTTGCGCATGAACCCTGGGACTTCTTCATGGTTGTGTTTGGCGAAACTGACACGGTAAGCCATCATTTCTGGCTGTTTCACGATCCCGCCTCGCCCAGGCACCGCCCCGGGCACGAGACGGCGATCCGCCAGGTCTACGAGCGCCTGGACAAAACCGTAGGCCACCTGATCGAGACGGCGGGTGAAGGTGTCACCGTGGGCGTATGCTCCGATCACGGTTTTGGCGGCGCGGGCACCGGTGTTGTGCATCTCAACAATTGGCTCGCGGAGCACGGCTACCTTCAGTTCTCTCTCGCGACGGACAGCCTCCTCAAACGTCTCGCGCTCGCCGTCGCCCCGGCGCGCATGCGGGGTCCGTTGTTCCGGCGTTTTCGTTCGCTTGCCACGCGCGCCGAAAGCCAGTCGCGCTTCGCCGGGCTCGACTGGTCCCAGACAACCGCGTTCTCGGAGGAGTTGAATTACTTCCCCTCGATCCGGGTGAACCTGCGAGGACGCGAACCCAACGGGCTTGTAGCGCAAGAGGACTACGATCCCTTCTGCCACGACCTCTGCGCGAAACTGGAGTCCTGGACGCCGGTCAAGAAGGCGTGGCGCGGCGACGAGTTATTCCATGGGCCGCATGTCGCGAACGCGCCGGACATCATGGTGGAGCTGGCCTTGGAGAATGGATACTCGCATTCGTGCCTGCGTAGCCGCGGCGGTCTACCGTTCCGGCGCATCCAAGCGCACGAACATCTTGGCGGCAAAGAGCGCGGCATGAACGGCAATCACCGGCCCGTCGGAGTGCTCTTCCTGTCCAAGCAGACTCCATGCGGCGCCGCGCGCCTGGAGGACATCGCCCCGACGGTGCTCGCGGAGCTGGGCGTGGCCGCCCCGCCCATGGACGGAACCAGCCTGCTGGATCCGCCCGCCGCAGGAGAATCCGTGACTGTTCCGAGTACGACCGTTGTATACTCGCCAGCCGAGGAGGCCGAGGTGGAGAGGCGTTTGAGAGAGCTGGGATATTTCGAGTGATGCGAATCGCCATCGTGAGCGCGTGTCCTTTTCCCGTTCCGCAAGGCTCGCAGGTGTTTCTCCAAGACACCGCGCACGCCCTGCAGCAGCACGGGCACGAAGTGCATCTCGTGGTCTACGGGTACGGGGATGGCGAAGACGAGGCGGGCCTGCGCGTGCATAGGACCACATCGCGGTGGCTGGGCTCTCCTTCCACCAAGGCCGGCCCGTCGTGGTCCAAGCCCCTCCACGACCTGGCGCTCGTGGGCACGTTGCGGCGCGTGGTGCGGGCACACGCGATCGACGTGATCCAGGCGCACAACTATGAAGGCCTGCTCGTGGCGCTTGCGGCGCGCGCACGGCCCATCGTGTACCAAGCGCACAATGCCATGGCGGACGAGCTGCCCCACTACCGCGGATTCGGTCTTCTCGGAAAGCCCGTGGGCGCGTGGCTGGACCGCACATTCCCGCGGCGCGCGGCGGAGGTAGTGGCGCCGCACGCGGGCCTGGCGGAGTATCTCATCGCCAGCGGCTGTGTGCCGGGCCGCGTCTCCGTCCTCGCGCCCCCGGCCCTGACGCGCTGGTTCGATCCGTCCACACCAGACACCGCCTTACCGCCGGTCGTGTACACCGGCAACCTCGACGCGTACCAGAACATCCTCTTTCTCGAGCACGTCATGGCGCGGGTGCGCAAGTCGGAACCCGCGGCGCGGCTCATGCTGGCCACTCGCGATCCATTGCCGTTCCCGGGAGCCGAGATCGTGCCCGCATCGAGTTTCGCCGCGCTGCGCGCCTTGCTCGCGCAGGATGCCGTGGTGGTGTGTCCACGCGTGTCCTGGTCGGGCTACCCCATCAAGCTGCTGAACGCCATGGCGGCAGGCAAACCCATCGTGGCATGCCGCGGGGCGGCCCATCCGTTGGAACACGAACGCACCGGCCTTATTGTGGACGACAACGACGAGGTGGCCTTTGCGGAAGCGATCGTGCGGCTGCTGCGTTCCCCTGGCGAACGCGCCCGCCTTGGGAATGCCGCACGCGCGGCTGTCGATACCCACCACAGTCCTCGCGAGTTCGCTGAGACGCTCGAGCGGGTGTGCACTCGCGCGTTGTTGCACCACGCCGCGCGCCACGGTCACCGTCCCGAGCGCGGCGAAGCCCCAAGCGCCTGAGGGTGACACGAGGGCCCTCCATGCGGGCCCGTGGCTTCAATGCGATTGCCGCTCGCCTCTTGTCCCGCGTTGTCTACTCGCGGTATTGTAATAGACGCCATTCACCACATTCGGGGGATACTTCTCATGTTTTTCAAACGCCGCGGCGAAGAGAAGGCCGCGCCATCCAATTCGACTCCGGCAAGTGCTCCCCAGGGCGAGGATAGTCACGACCAGCGGCGCCTGCGCCGCAGGGTCATCCGCAAGACCTGCCACGTAAAGGTGGAATTCTCGGTCGGCTTCGCCGTGGGCACGAGCGATGTCATGCACATGGACACCCACACGACAAAAGGCCGCCTCCTGGACCTGAGCCTGGCCGGCGCCTGCGTGCTCACCAAGTACGAGATTACCCCGGGCCAAGAGGTCTCCCTCGAGATCGACTTGCAGGGGCTCATGAGCATCACCCCAAAAGCGCAGGTGCGTTGGACCAAACCCATCCTCGAAAAGAAGGGCCACGCGTGCGGCGTGTTGTTCCACACGCTTTCAGACGAGGATCACCGCAAGCTCAAGCGCTTCCTCAAAGACCTGGAAGAGCAGATAGCCAAAAGCGCTTCCGAGTAAGGATGCTGCCTGTGCCTCATGGCTAACCCTATCGGTCTGATCCGACCGATAGGTCTGGTCCGTCCAATCCGGGAGTTCCTCACGATCTCGAGCGATGAGGACTCCCAGCATTGCCCACAAGATGCGCGCACACGCCGCGCAGTGATATACTCCCTCTCCCGGTGCCCTTGAGGCGATTCCTTGCTCGCCCGGACCGAAGCACTTCCCTGGGCGCCGGCCAGTGTTCAAGCAAGGTCGGTTACGCCATCGCGTACAACGACTCGCGGATATGTGCACCGGGGCGGCGGTTCCCGCTGCCAGGCCATCCCCGACGTAAGGTATTGTCCTGTCATGCTTTGGTTCGCGGAACTGTTTCAGGGCGAATCGGTCGCCAGTTCCATTCTCATTCTCAGCCTCGTCGCAGGCACCGGAATTGCCTTGGGCAGCCTGCGCCTCAAGGGAATCGGGCTCGGAATCGCCGGGGTGCTGTTCTCCGGGCTCCTCTTCGGCCACTTCCAATTCGCCATCAACCACGAAGTCATGGAGTTTGCCCGCGAGTTTGGACTCATCCTCTTCGTATACACCATCGGCCTCCAGGTGGGACCCGGCTTCCTGGCCTCCCTGCGGCGTGAAGGGCTCCCCCTCAACCTCATGGCTGCGAGCATTGTCATCCTGGGATCCATCACCGCAGTTGTAATCAGTTATGCTGCTGGCATCGAGATTCCAGTTGTCGTGGGTCTATTGTCGGGCGCGACAACGAACACACCAAGCCTCGCTGCCGCCCAACAGGCGCTCGCGGATGTGACCTCCGGTGACGCCGGCATCGCCACGCTGCCCGGCCTGGGCTACGCCGTGGCCTATCCATTCGGCATCATGGGCATCATCTTGACAATGCTCTTGATCCGAGTCCTGTTCCGGGTCAATACGCCAAAGGAAGCGGAAGATCTGCGGCAGAAGCTCGAGCAGGGCATGGAGCCGCTCGAGGTGACCAACCTGATCGTCGAGAACCCCAATCTCGAAGGCCTTCGGCTGGGTGAAATCTCCCTCTTCGAGGACGCCGGCGTCGTGATATCCCGCGTGCGCCACGGCGATCAGCAAGCCATCGCGCATGCGGACACGATCCTGCACCTGGGCGACATCGTGCTCGCGGTGGGACCCAAAGCCAAACTGCACGCGCTGAAACTGCTGGTCGGCAAGAAAACCGACGTCGACCTTTCGGCCGTGCCCAGCAACATCACCAGCCGCACCTTGATCGTGACCAAGAAAGGCGTGCTCGGCAAAACGGCCCATGAATTGGGCCTGCGCGCGCGCTATGAAGTGCAGATCACCCGCGTGCGCCGCTCCGGTCTGGAACTGCCGGTGAGCCCCACGCTGCGGTTCCAGTATGGCGACCGCGTGGTCGCGGTGGGCGAGCCGCAGCGAATCGAGCAGATCGCGTCGCTGCTGGGAAACTCCGAAAAGGCCCTCAACACCCCCGAGATCATTCCAATATTTGTCGGCGTTGCGCTGGGCGTGCTCGTGGGTAGTTGGCCCTTCCACTTCCCCGGCGTGCCCGCGCCTGTGAAGCTGGGTCTCGCCGGCGGCCCGCTGCTGGTCGCCATCATCCTCAGCCGCATCGGCAAGATCGGCCCGCTCGTCTGGTACCTGCCCAGCAGCGCGAACTTCATCCTCCGCGAAGTGGGGATCGTCTTGTTTCTATCCTGCGTGGGATTGAAAGCTGGGGATCAGTTCGTGGCAACCCTGGTTCAAGGCGACGGTCTTCGCTGGATGGCTTTTGCCTCCCTCATCACGATCATCCCGCTTGTCGTGGTGGGACTGGTCGCCCGACTCTTCTTGAAGACCAACTTCCTCACCATCTGCGGCCTCCTTGCCGGAAGCATGACCGACCCCCCCGCCCTGGCCTTCGCAGGCAACATCACCAACTCCGAAGCCCCCACCGTCTCCTACGCGGCCGTCTACCCCCTGACAATGATCCTCAGGGTGATCCTGGCCCAGCTCATCGTGCTGCTGTTTATGCGGTGAGTTGACAGCCATCCCACAACCCAGTCAACAACCACCACAAATTGAATAGTACGAATACATATGGTAGTCAACATACTCGAATTATTGCACTTCACGCGAAATAGTCGGGCAAATCAGAAAAACCCCGAGCTATTATCGTCCACCTCGTCCACCCCATCCACCTCGTCCACCCCGTCCACCTCGTCCACCCCGTCCACCTCGTCCACCCCGTCCACCTCGTCCACCGCGTCCACCCCGTCCAGCTCCTGTTTCGTCCTTCCCCGTGTTCCCGGGGTTCGGGCTGCACTTCCGATTTGACCGCGCGAAAAGCCTCTCACCCAACGGGTTAACAGACCGGGTTCTGTAACCGCCTACAACAAAAGACCAGCGACTATTCTGCGCTTTCAATTGCCACTTATGGATTTATCGACTACATTTTGTATTCGATCGAATCAATCACTACCCCAGCTCCACCTGCAGCTCCTCCCCTTGCGACAAATGCACCGGCTTGCTGAACGTCACCGTGCACTTCCCCTCCGCAAACTGGACCTTGCCCCGCACCGACCCGCGCCGCCGCATCACGCGCGTGCGCACGCCTTTCAGGTCGGGTGGGCACTCCAAGGTAAGCTCGTTCAGCGTCAGTTCCCCGTAGCGGATCGAAACCGCATTGCGTTGGCGTCCCTTCTCGCGCTGCTGCGAAACGGAGCCCCATCCCCTCGACCCCACGAAGAAGCCCTTGAAGTTCCCAGGAGAGATGCGCGGGGCCAGTGTCAAGGAGCCGGACTCGGCATCGTACAGCAAGCCCGCCGCCGCGGTCATGAGCGAATACGAGGACATCGCGCGGGCGTAGTGGCCACCGCATTCGATTTCGGACCACGGGTTCCGCTGGCTGCCGGTATAGCGGTCGCGCGCACCGCGGACGATCTGCAAGCCCTCCTGCACCATGCCCTCATAGATGAAGCTCGCGGCCACGTGGTACTCAATGCCGGTCCACACTTCATCGCAATAGAGGATCGGGCGTTCGGGGCGGCCGCCCTTGGGCCACGTCGCCGTGAGCAGTCCCTTTTCCGTTCCCTGCGCGAACACGCGTTGCTGGTGCTGGTGGTTGCTGAGGTCCGCGCGCCAGTTGTACTGGTGGATGGCCTTCAAGGTCTGCCGCACGTGCTCCTCGGGCAGCACGTAGCCGAGCCCCAGGATGTACGCCCACCATTGGCCGAGCAGTTGATCCGAGTGGCAGCCCGGCCCGTAACAGTTGCCATCGTTGTACAGCTTCGGATCCACGTCCGGCGCATCGAATACGTTCACGTAGTACTCGCCATTCCAACACGCGCGATCGTACCCTTCGCGGCCCAGCTCGTATCGGCGATGGAACTCGGTTGCCGTGTCCGGCTCGCCCATGATGAGCGCCATCTCTTCCGCCGCGCGCAGCGCGGCGAGATACAACGTTCCGATAAAGGTGTTGCTACCGTACAGGTGCGTGTCGTAGGTGTTCGGCTGCTCGCCGCGGATCACGCCTGTGCCATCTGGGTCGTGATAGCTCATGACGTACCGCATGAGCGTTTTGGCGCGCTCCCACACCGTAGCAAGCCACGCCTTGTCGCCCTGCAATCGATACTCGCGGTACGTCTTGAGGATCGTCCCCAATTCGCCGTCCAGCGCGGGGTGATGCGGACCGCCGATTTCCCACTCGAGTCGCGGTAGCGAAAGGGGGAGCACCGTCCGGTGCGGAATGTAATGCTTCTCCGGATGCATCTGCACGAGCAGATCGGTATCGCGCACGTTGCGCTCGAGCGCGGGCAGGAGAAACGCCGTGGACATCGCGTAGTTGTACACGTGCGTGCAGTTCATCGGGCAACAGCGATCGCTGCCTTCAAAACCGCCGACGGTGCCGTCCTCGAGCCAGATGTAGATCGGCGAACGCATGATCGAAGCGTTCGCGGTTACCGCGTCCAGGAAGTACCGCGGCAGCGTGCTGTTGTAAAAGGTCGTGTGGAACTGATGCGTCTCGTCTTCGAGCCGCGCGCGATGCGCGGCCAGGTACTCGGCCACTTCCGCGGCGCTTGTGAACCAGTTGTTGTACTGATTCCCGAGGCGGTGGTCGTACTGATAGCGAGGCGGACCCCAGCCGTAGGTTTCGTCGCGCCAACGATTCGGAAAATGCCACGCGAGGGCCAGGGTCACGATGCGCTCTTCGTTCGGCTGCAACGTGAACGCGTTCGCCAAGGCGCCGTTCCACGTGCGTCCCGGCGCGCTCGGTCCGGTGGAACTGGGAGCCAATCGGCCATCATCCGCGAAGTCGGTCCACAGCGCGTCAAAGGAGTCCCACTGCGCGCAGGCCATGACCTCTCCCTTCCCCGCGAGCAGCGCAAGCGCCATGGTTCCCGCGAGGGGCGCGTCCTGCGCCATGCCGGTCATTCGCGTATAGGCGATGCCGCTGGCCGCCGCGCAAAGATTGCCGATGATCGCCTTGCGGTCCGCGCCCTGGGCCCACGTGTCCGGAAGCCCGTTACACACCACGAGCACTCCCTTCCCGAATGCGCCTCGCACGGCGAGCGGCGTGCCCGAATCCGTTTCCATGAGGACCTCAGCGCCCGAGGCGAGCCGGAAGAACCGGAAACGATGGCATCCCTCCGCGTTTACCGAACCACTACCTACCCCCGAGAGTATCGACGAGCCTGCCGCCACGACGGCATCTTCTCCCGCGGGACGAATGCTCTGAAACTTGAACGGCAGCGCGGAGCGGAAGCGTTTAGCCAGCTCCGCGTCGAGCGCATCGGAACGCGCCGAGTCGCTGAACATGATGTGATCGACCAGAATGTGGCCCCACCCGCCCGTGTTGCGATCGACGATCTCGATGACCGCCTGTTTGCCCTTGTGCGCGCGCACGTCCCACAGGACCGGGCGGAGCACTTCGGTGTTGTCTCCCGTGGCGGTCGCAACGACGTCTCCGTCGATCACGAGATTGACGCAGGTCTCGCCGGGGTGCCTGCCGCCGCCCACCCGCAGGTGGATGAAGCCGCGCGAGATCGTGAACGCGTGCGACGTGGCCTTGCCCTGCGTGCCGTCGCCATTCATGAAGGTGTTGACCAGATACGTCCCCTGCCAGCCGCTGACCGCATTCTGATTGGGCAGTGTCCCCGTAGCGGGCGCCGTGCCGAAACAGTCGCCCTCGATGGTCCAGTTCGCGTAGCTGCCGGACTCCCAGTCCTCAAAGATCTCCGCATCGTCTGTGGAATTCTTCTTCGCGAGCTGCGCCAACAGCGATTGATCGTCATTCGTGAGCACCACGCGCGCGCCCGCCTCAACGGCATCAAGCAGCGCCGCCAGTTCCGTAGGTGAAAGCGCGCCGTTGGTATCCGCCACGTAGAAGACATCGCCGGGTTGCACCGCGTCAGGCTTCGGCAGGTTTCCAGCCAACGTCACCTTTGCGTTGCCGCAGTGCCGCATCGCATAGGCGACGTCCTCATGATTGGTCTGCAACCGCGTGGGTTGAGCGAAGGCGTGGGACACGCCCTCCTTCGCGCCAAGCAACAGCATCGGCGAGTCGCCGCGCTCTTCGATCGTATTCACGTTGCCGCCGAAGTCTACGTGGCTCAGGTCCTTGAATCCGCGATAGCCATCCCATCCTGTCAGGTTGGGCACGGACGCCAACAACGAAACCTCCACGGGCTGGGCCGTGCGATTCCGCATCACGAACGAAAGCAGTATGGCCGGAAGCCCGGAGTCCTTTGTGTTGAGCGGGATGAAGGGAGAACACGCTTCAAGCCGCACAGCGACAGGCAGTTCATCGTCCAGATAGCGGATCCACGCAAACGGATACTCGCCCTCGAATTCGATTTCCTTCACCGGCGCCGCGCTTCCCATCCCACTGAGTTGCAGCAGTCGCGCGGCGGCCATGCCGTCCGCGGTGCGGGTGTGCACGCCAAAGAACGAGCCGGGCACGTTCGCGTTGGTATTGAAATTGTTCACCACCTGCCAGGGATTGAGCGTGCCGTCGCCGCGCAGATAGACCTGGCCCGCGCCGAAACCGCCCAATGGCATGGCGATATAGGTCAATTCTTCTCCGCGATAGACGCGGCGCTGCCCCTGTTCCAGCAGCGACTTGTTCCAGGCGTTCAGCGCCTCGGGCGTAACCTGGGCCTGCAAGGCAAACGAAGCCGCGGACAGCGCGCCGGTCGCCGCGGCGGCGGTCTTGATGAAATCGCGGCGATTAAGCCCTGTCCCTGTGGATTGGGGTTGGCAGCACTGCTTGCCAGGGCAGCATTCGAATTGAAACGGCGTCATTGCGAATCATTCTCCTGTGGGTCGAAGGTGAATCTTTGCGAAAATACTCCGCTCCGGTTCGATGCGCAAGATGGAGATTCCTGCGCCCGTCAGGTTGTGGAACGCGTGACCACGCGGCACCGATCGCGGCCGCGCACGGCCGTGGCAAGCGCCTCTTCCGCGTTGGCGCCGGTGGCCACTACCCAGCCTATGCGGTCGCGGCTTCGGCAGTCGGTGATGTGCCCCACCTTCTCGCCGGGTTGCGCGTTGACGCGGACCGCGGCCACCCCAGGAAGTGAGCGCGCTTCCTCCACACCCTCCACCGCGGCGATGATGCCGGAAGGCGAAGGGATCCAACTCGCCGCGGCCGCGCGATCCACACAGGGCTTCAGGCGAGGGGCTTCGCCGATGGCCACGCGCAGGCACCCTGCGAGGCAGTCGATTCCGTACGCTAAGCGGATCAGCGCGGACTCGATCCGCGCCGCGCCGAGGTAGGCCCCGATCTCGATAATCTGCGGACCCTTGTCGGTCAAGATCATCTCGACATGCGCTGGTCCCGTCTTCATGCCGATCGCCGTCAACGCCGCGCGGGCCGTGGCAATCAAGGCGCCCTGCGCCGTCGTGCTCACGTTAGCCGGCACGAGGAGTCCGGTGGCATACGGATGAATCGACTGGGAACGGATGCGCCTCGTGATGCCAAACACGTGGTACTCCCCGTCCACCTTGATGCCTTCCACCGAGTATTCATCGCCCAGCATGACTTCCTCGACGATCACGACGCCGAGCGCGGAGTGTTTGGCCGCCATCGTGAACGCGAGCGACACCTCTTCAATCTGATCGACGAAACGCACGCCCTGGCACGCGTAGCCGTCTGCGGGTTTCACGATGACCGGCAGTCCAATCGCGCGTGCCGATTCCTCGGCCTGTTCTTCGGTGATGACTTCGCGGTACGGCGGGTTCGGGAATCCCTTCGCGGCGAGGGCTTGGCGCAACGCCACCTTGTTTCGGGTGCGCGTGGCGGCCCATGGCGACACCCCTGGCAATCCCAGTTCGCTCGCCGCTTGCGCCACCGCCTGCACGGACTCTTCGATGGACGCCACGACGCCGACGGCATCCTCGGCAATCGCCAATCCCTTGATCGCCTCGGGGCTCGTGCTATCGCCGGAGACCGCCGCCGCGTTCACCGAGGAGTCGCCCCCGTCCCCCTGAGGATTCAGCACGATGGGCTGAAGCCCGATCTCCGCCGCGGCGCGCAACAGATCCGGCTGCGGTGAACCGGCGATGATAATTCGCTTGGCCATGTTGATCCTGACTCCGGTGCGCCATAATAGCAGGTCGGCGGCGCACAGCGAAGCATGGAGCACGCGCGCCCGCAACTGCGGAGGTTTCATCGTGGGCAAGGATTTCGTTCTCGCCATGGACCAGGGCACAACCAGCTCCCGGAGCATCGTGTTCGACGCCACGGGCGGCATTCGCGCGTCCGTATCGCAGGAGTACGATCAGCTCTATCCACAGCCTGGGTGGGTCGAGCACAACCCGGAAGCCATCTGGGAATCGCAAATCGCCACGGCCCGCGCCGCCATCCTGCAAGCCGGCCTTTCCCCACACGACATCGCCGCCATCGGCATTACCAACCAGCGCGAGACGACCGTCGTCTGGGACAAGACTTCCGGGCGCCCGGTATTCAATGCCATCGTGTGGCAGTGCCGCCGTACCAGCGGCCTCTGCGCGCAACTCAAACAGGAAGGCCTCGAATCCGAGGTGCGGCAACGCACGGGATTGGTGCTCGACGCCTATTTCTCCGGCACGAAACTGCGCTGGATCCTAGACCACGTGGATGGCGCACGCGCCCTCGCGGAAGAGGGCGGCCTCTGCTTCGGCACAGTCGACTCGTGGCTCTTGTACAAGCTGTGCGGAATCCATGCCACGGACTACTCCAATGCGTCCCGCACGTTGCTGTTCAACATCCACCATCTCGACTGGGACGATACGTTGCTCGGGGCACTCAAGATTCCCCGCGCCATGCTGCCAGAGGTCAAGCCCAGTAGTTTCATTTACGGCATCACCAAGGTCTTCGGCCCCGAGATTCCTGTCGCCGCGCTATGCGGCGATCAGCAGAGCGCCCTCTTCGGCCAAGCGGCCTTCGCGCCCGGAGAATGCAAAAACACCTACGGCACCGGGTGCTTCCTCCTGATGAATACCGGCGAACGCCCTGTCGCCTCGCACCACGGGCTGCTCACCACGATCGCCTGGGGCCTCGACGGAAAGGTCGAGTACGCCCTCGAAGGCAGCGTCTTCATCGGCGGCGCCGTGGTCCAATGGCTGCGCGACGAGATGCACCTCATCGACTCGGCCGCGCAGAGTGAAACGGTCGCGGCGGAAGTAGAAGACAACGGTGGAGTCTACGTGGTGCCCGCCTTTGTCGGGCTCGGTGCGCCGCACTGGAACATGTCTGCCCGAGGCACAATTACCGGCTTGACCCGTGGCAGCGGCCGCGCCCACGTCGTGCGCGCGGCACTGGAATCCATTTCGTTTCAATCGGCTGACGTGATCCGGTGCATGGAGGCGGAACTCAAATCTCGAATTCCCGTCCTCAAAGTAGACGGCGGCGCCGCCCGAAACAACCTGCTGATGCAACATCAGGCCGACGTGTTGGGTGCGCCCGTGCTGCGTGGACAAACCACGGAGACGACTGCCTTGGGTGCGGCGTTCCTGGCGGGTCTCGCGGCCGGTATTTGGAAAGAAAAGAACGAGTTACGGGATATCTGGAGGGAAGAGCGGCGATTCGTTCCACAATGGAACATCAACAGGCGCGAGGCTGCCGTAAGTGGCTGGCGCGCAGCAATTAACAGGACCATCGCGTAAGACGGCCCCACACTTCCCCATGGACGGCGAGAAGGGGTTTGCGTTCTTGAAGAGTCCATGATACAATATGGTTGGTCAGCGCCACATGTGGCGTTTCTCCTTCCGCGGAGGCCTCGGTACGAAAGTCCGAGGTCTCTAAAACAACTCGCGGCCAGGAGCATACTTCGGGCTGCGGAGTGTTCAATAGATTTGGACC
>JADLGB010000067.1 GCA_020849535.1 Candidatus Hydrogenedentota bacterium | reverse complement strand
TCTTCCCGTGGTCGACGTGTCCAATCGTTCCCACGTTTACGTGCGGCTTCGTCCGCTCAAATTTCGCCTTGGCCATGGTAGTCTCCTTACACTCCAATCGACGCGGTCCGCGCCCCGGAATCCATTTTCCTTATTCTCGACTTAGCTGAACCGGAACGAACTTCCCGAACGCTCCATGATTTCATTCGCAATGCTGGGCGGCACGGGTTCGTACTGGGCGAACTCCATACTGTACGACGCGCGCCCCTGCGTACGCGAACGAATGTCGTTCGCGTAGCCAAACATCTCCGCCAGCGGCACGAAAGCGAAGAGCTTGCGCGCCTGCCCGATCTGCTCCATCGTTTCCAGGCGGCCCCGGCGGCCATTGAAGTCGCTGATGACTTCGCCCGTGTACTCGTCCGGGCACACCACTTCCACCTTCATGACCGGCTCCAAGAGGGCCGGACGCGCCTTGGGAATGGCGGCCTTCACGGCCATGGACGCGGCGGTCTGGAATGCCATTTCCGACGAGTCCACCTCGTGATACGAACCGTCGAGCAACGACACTTTCACGTCCACCATGGGATAGCCGGCCACGATGCCGCTTTCGAGGCATTCGCGGGCCCCGCGCTCCACGGCGTTGTGGTATTCCTTGGGAACGACACCGCCCACGGTCAGATTTTCGAAGACATAGTGCGAACCGGGCTCGCCGGGCTCGACCGCGATGACGACATCGCCATACTGCCCGCGGCCGCCGCTCTGGCGAACGAACTTGCCGCGCGCCTCGGAGCGTACCCGGATGGATTCGCGGTACGCTACCATGGGCTTGCCCACGTTCGCGTGCACGTTGAACTCGCGGCGCATGCGGTCCACGATGATGTCGAGGTGAAGCTCGCCCATGCCTGCGATGATGGTTTGGCCGGTCTCTTCATCCGCCCGCACCCGGAACGTCGGATCCTCTTCGCTGAGCTTGTTCAGCGCGTCGGACATTTTGTCCTGGTCGGCCTTGGTCTTGGGCTCGATCGCGATATGCACCACCGGCTCGGGGAAAGTCACCGCCATGAGCGCCACTGGTTTCTTGGGGTCGCATAGGGTATCGCCGGTGGTGGTGTTCTTGGCCCCGATCACGGCGCCGATGTCGCCCG
Organism: Candidatus Hydrogenedentota bacterium; assembly: GCA_020849535.1. Taxonomy (GTDB): domain Bacteria; phylum Hydrogenedentota; class Hydrogenedentia; order Hydrogenedentales; family SLHB01; genus JAHDWY01. The sequence goes on along the minus strand of JADLGB010000067.1, from coordinate 14,955 downwards.
CCCGCAGCTCGGTAAGGTCGATGCGCTGGTCCGCGTGCATTTCCAGAAGCCGGCCCAGACGCTCTTTGCGTCCCGTGCGGACGTTCAGCACCATGTCGCCCGACTTCACAATGCCGGAATACACGCGCACAAACGTGAGGCGTCCCACGTGGGGATCGGTCAAAATCTTGAAGGCCAAACCCGCGAATGGCTCATCGTCGCTGGGTTTGCGCGCCACTTCCTGGTCGTGATGGTCTGGGTTCTTTCCGATCACCGCTTCCACGTCCACCGGGGAGGGCAGATAGTCCACAACCGCATCGAGCAGGAGGCGGACCCCCTTGTTGCGAAGCGCCGTGCCGCAGAAAACCGGACAAATCTTGCTGGAAATGGTGCCCTTGCGGAGGGCCGCCTGGAGCTCTTCGGTGCCGATCTCTTCCTCCAGGACGTACTTCTCCATCAGCGCCTCATCGCATTCGGCCGCCATGGCGATTGCGTCGTGGCGCACGTGCTCAACGAGTTCCTTCAGGTCTTCCGGAATCGGCACGTCCACAAGTTCGGTGGCGGTGCCTTCCCCGCGCCATTCGATGGCACGCATCTTCACCACGTCCACGACACCGCGGTAGGCTTCTTCGCAGCCGATCGGAACCTGGAGGGGAACGACCTTGGCACCCAGGCGGTCGCGCATCGTCTGCACCGCCCTCTCGAAATCGGCGCCAACGCGGTCCATTTTGTTAATGAAGGCTATCCGTGGTACACCGTACTTATCCGCTTGGCGCCACACGGTTTCCGACTGCGGCTGGACACCCGCGACGGCACAAAAAACCGCCACGGCGCCATCCAGGACACGCAGGCTGCGCTCCACTTCGGCCGTGAAATCCACGTGGCCGGGCGTGTCGATGATATTGATCCGGTGCTCGTTCCATTCGCACGCGGTGGCTGCGGACGTAATCGTGATGCCGCGTTCCCGCTCCTGCTCCATGTAGTCCATGGTCGCAGTGCCTTCGTGCACCTCGCCGACGCGATGGAGGCGGCCGGAGTAATACAGAATCCGCTCGGTCACCGTGGTCTTGCCGGCGTCGATATGCGCCATGATCCCGATGTTCCGGGTCTTGCTTAAACTAAAGCGGCGCTTAGACATGAGCATACGTCCTCGCTGATGTCCCGGTCACCGTGTGCCGGGCGCTGGTTAACGAGGCATACGCCGCGCTGCGCGCTTCATGCTTTGTGCGTTTGCCAAACATTCCTAACTTACCTGTTCACCTTCCACTTGCCGCGCCTTAACGGCAAGACATCCCACAACTCAAGCCCTTTGCGCGCCCTGGGCCGCGGAAAGGGCTCCTCGTCCAGTCATAAGTACAATCAATTCAAAGGAATCGGCTCGAGACAAGCCGAGCCAGACTTCAGTATCGGAGGTGGGCAAAGGCCTTGTTTGCCTCCGCCATCCGGTGCGTATCCTCACGCTTCTTAATGGTGTTGCCCGTGCGGTTGAAACAATCGAGCAACTCGCCGGCCAATCGCTCCGCCATGGACTTCTCGCCGCGCTTGCGCGCGTAGTCGATAATCCAGCGAAAGGCCAGAGCCGTCCGCGTCGCAGGAGGGATCTCCACAGGTACTTGGTACGTGGAACCACCAACGCGCCGGGATTTCACCTGAAGTATCGGCTTGGCGTTGTCTATGGCCCCTTCAAATATCCGAATGACATCCTCATTGGGAAGGCGCTTGTGCATGATGTCCATCGCCCCATACACAATGGACTCGGCTACGCTCTTCTTCCCATCCACCATTACCGTGTTGATGAACTTCATCAACGTGATGTTCTTGAACTTGGGATCCGGAAGCGGCTGGCGCTTGGGGACTTCACGACGTCGTGGCATTGCTCACCGCTCCTCGTCAGTTTCTCTTGGGTCTCTTCACGCCGTACTTCGACCGGCTGACCCAACGTCCGTTATGAATCTTCTTGCCGCCATCATCCTTCTCGCTGGCCGTGCCGCCGCAGTCGCCCGTGGCGTCCAGCACCCCGCGAATGAGGTGATACCGCACGCCCGGCAGGTCCTTCACGCGGCCGCCGCGAATCATGACCTGCGAGTGCTCCTGCAGGTTATGACCCACGCCGGGGATGTAGGCCGTCACTTCGATCCCGTTCTTCAGCCGGACACGCGCCACCTTGCGCAGCGCCGAGTTCGGCTTCTTCGGGGTCATCGTGTACACGCGCGTGCAGGTCCCGGAGGCCTGCGGACACTGCAACAGAGCGGGCGACTTGGTCTTGCTGACCCGCTTCTTGCGCGTGCCGCGCATCAATTGGTTGATGGTTGGCAAGTCATTTCTCCTTGAACTCCTAAGCACCCGGTTTACGGGGCTTTAGCTCCTTCTTTCGCCACTCGGGGGCGTCCTGCGCAGACACCTGAAACCCTCGGAAACAGGCACACTTTTCCCCCGAAGACAACGGCCCGAAAGTCTATCACACAAATAGGGTCATGTCAAGCGGGACATTTTTCTGTCCCGCGACACCTGTCAACCCGCCGACAAATCCTCCGCCAGCTCCTCCGATGCTTCCTCTGCCGCCGGACCTACTTCCAAGTCCTCGGCAAAGTCCTGCATCAGGTCTTCGGATACCTCCACGTGGGTGTTCTGGTAATGGCGGCTGCCTGTACCCGCGGGGATCAGGTGTCCGATAATCACGTTCTCCTTCAACCCGCGCAGGAAGTCGCGCTTGCCGGACAGCGCCGCGTCGGTGAGCACGCGCGTGGTCTGCTGGAACGATGCCGCGGCCACAAAGCTCTCGGTGCTCAGGGCGGCCTTCGTGATACCCTGCAACACCGGCTCGGCCTCCGCGGGCCGCCCGCCCTTCGCAAGCGTCTGCTCGTTGATCTCGCGGAACCGGATCTTGTCGACTTCCTCGTGCGCCAGGAACGGCGTGTCGCCGGGGTCATCCTTGATGCGGACCTTCCGCAGCATCTGGCGGATGATCACTTCGATGTGCTTGTCGTTCGTGCGCACACCCTGCAGACGGTACACCTGCTGGATTTCGTCCAAGAGGTACTTGCGTAGCGCGTCCTCGCCCTGCACTTCGAGAATGTCCTGCGGAATCACGGGCCCGTCGGTGATGCGCTGCCCCGCGTACACGCGGTCGCCCGCCTGAACGTTCAAATGCTTACCGGGTGGAATAGTGTACTCGCGCTCCTTGCCGACCGGCGGCACGACGCGCACCTTGCGCATGCCCTTCGTGGCGCCGCCGAGTTCCACCATGCCGTCGATATGGCTGATGATGGCGGGGTCCTTCGGCTGGCGCGCCTCGAACAACTCGGCGACGCGCGGCAGACCGCCGGTGATGTCCTTGGTCTTGCTGAATTGCCGAGGCGTCTTCGCGAGCAGGTCGCCCGCTTGTACCTTGTCGCCGCTGTTCACCATCACGTGCGTCTGCGCGGGAACCGTGGCGTACGCCAACACTTCCCCTTGCTTGCCGAGCACGGTGATCTGCGGGTGCAGATCCTGCTTGTGCTCGGTGATGACGCGTTCCTCGATGCCGGTGTCGGGGTTCACGTCCTTGCGGACGGTCACGCCTTCGACCATGCCTTCGAGGTGAACCGTACCCGAAACCTCGGCCACGATGGACACGTTGTACGGGTCCCACTCGAACAGGGTCTGACCCTTGCGCAGCTTTTGGGCATCGTCGGCGAGCAGGTGCGCGCCGGGCGGAACGGCGTAGCGCTGAAGTTCCTTCCCTTCGTTGTCCAACACCGCGATTTCGCCGCCGCGGTTCACAACCACGAGCTTCTTCTCGCGGTTGATGGCCGTGCGCACGTTGCGGTATTCGACCGTGCCGGAATCGACCATTTTGACGTCGCTCACTTCGACCTGACGACTGGCGGCGCCACCGATGTGGAAGGTGCGCATCGTGAGCTGCGTGCCGGGTTCGCCGATCGACTGCGCGGCGATGATCCCCACGGCCTCGCCCATCTCGACCACGCGACCGGTCGCGAGATTCTGGCCGTAGCAGTACTGACACGCGCCGCGCTTGGATTGGCAGGTCAGCACGGAGCGGATCTTCACGCCCGGCAGTCCCTTGTCGACAATCAGCTTGGCCTTTTCTTCCGTGATTTCCGTGTTCGCGGGGACGAGGGGCTCGGATTCGCCCGGCACCGTCACATCGTCCAGCGTGTAGCGTCCGACGATGCGCTCTTCCAGAGGCTGCACCACGTCGGTGCCGTCCATCAACGCCTCCACCCAGATGCCATTCAGCGTGCCGCAGTCGATCTCCTCAATCACCACGTCCTGGGCCACGTCGACCAGGCGGCGGGTGAGGTAACCGGCGTCGGCCGTCTTGAGGGCCGTGTCAGCCAGACCCTTGCGGGCGCCGTGCGACGAGATGAAGTACTCGAGCACCGTCAACCCCTCGCGGAAATTCGAGGTGATCGGCGATTCGATGATATCGCCCGAAGGCTTCGCCATCAGGCCGCGCATAGCCGCCAACTGGCGGATCTGCTGCTTCGTGCCGCGCGCGCCGGACGTCAACATCATGTAGATGCCCGAGAAGCCCTGGTCATTGTCCGCCATGGCCTTGAGCATCGCGGACGACACCGATTCGGTGGTCGTCGTCCACTGGTCGATGACCTTGTTGTAGCGCTCGCCTTCCGTGATCAAACCGTTCTGATACATCTCGTCGATGCGCGACACTTCCTGCTGCGCCTCGTCGATGAGGCCCTTCTTCTCAGGCGGCACGAGCATGTCGTACACGCCGATGGAAATGCCGGCCAGCGTCGCGTGCTTGAACCCGACGCGCTTCAGCGCATCGAGCAGCTCGACGGTCTTGCTGTGACCGTGGTTCGCGTAGGCCCGCGCGATGACATCGCCGATCGAGTTCTTATCCTGCTCGCGGTTCACATCATCCAGCGTGATCTCCGGGGGCAGTCCTTCCTTCAACAGGACGCGGCCGACCGTCGTGGTGACGATCTTGCCGTCGTTCCAGACCTTGATTCCGGCATGCAACGCAACCCCGCCCATCTCGTACGCGAGGACCACGGCCGCCGTGTCCCGGTAGATCCGGCCGGGCTGGGCGATCCGCCCCTCCTTGTCCATCCACTCGGCTTTCCACTCGCCCTTTGCGCCTTTGCGCTGCTTGGTCATGTACGAGATGCCGAGCACGATGTCCTGGCTCGGCGTCACGATGGGCCGGCCGTTGGACGGCGAGAAGATGTTGGTCGACGCCAGCATCAGCAGGCGCGCTTCCAGTTGCGCGGCCGGCATCAGCGGCACGTGCACGGCCATCTGGTCTCCGTCGAAGTCCGCATTGAACGCGGCGCACACCAACGGGTGAATCCGGATGGCTTTACCTTCGATCAGCACCGGCTCGAATGCCTGGATACCCAGACGGTGTAGCGTCGGCGCGCGATTCAGCAGTACGGGGTGATCCTTGATAACTTCTTCAAGGATGTCCCACACTTCCTCGCGGCCCTGCGCGATGATCTTCTTAGCGGCCTTGATCGTGGAGGCGATGCCACGCTCCTTCAACTCGCGAATGATGAAAGGCTCGAACAGCTCGAGCGCCATCTTCTTGGGAAGACCGCACTGATGCAGGCGCAGCTCCGGACCCACCACGATCACTGAGCGGCCCGAATAGTCCACGCGCTTGCCCAACAGGTTCTGGCGGAACCGCCCCTGCTTGCCCTTCAACATATCGCTGAGGGACTTCAGCGGCCGGTTGCCCGCGCCCAGCACGGTGCGCCCATGGCGCCCATTGTCGAACAGGGCGTCGACGGCTTCCTGCAGCATGCGTTTCTCGTTGCGGAGAATGACCTCTGGCGCGCGCAACTCGATCAGGCGCTTCAACCGGTTGTTGCGGTTGATCACGCGCCGATACAGATCGTTCAGATCGCTCGTCGCGTAGCGGCCGCCTTCCAGCGGCACCAGGGGACGCAGATCCGGCGGGATCACCGGGACGACGTCCAGCACCATCCACGTGGGCGAATTGCCCGATTTGCGCATCGCTTCCACGACCTTCAGGCGCTTGATGGCCTTGGCCCGCGCCTGCATGCTGGTCGTGCTGGATACTTGCGCGTGCAGGTCGGCGCTCAACTGCTCGATGTCAATCTCATCCAATAGCAGCTTGATCGCCTCGGCGCCCATGCGCGCGACGAAGCGGTCGGCCCACTGCTCGCGGGCGTCCTGGTACTCGTCTTCGGTGAGGGTCTGCATCTTCTCCAGGCTGGTGTCGCCCGGGTCGATGACGATGTAGTTCTCGAAGTAGATAATCCGCTCGAGCACGCGAATGGAAAGGTCCAGCAGGTTGCCGATGCTGCTCGGAGTCGTCTTGAAGAACCAGATGTGCGTGACGGGCACGGCCAGCTTGATGCAGCCCATGCGCTCGCGGCGGACCTTCGATTCGGTCACCTCGACGCCGCACCGATCGCACACGATACCGCGATGCTTGACCTTCTTGTACTTGCCGCACGCGCACTCCCAGTCTTTTACCGGGCCGAAGATGCGCTCGCAAAACAAGCCGTCCTTTTCAGGCTTGAAGGTGCGGTAGTTGATCGTCTCCGGCTTCTTGACTTCGCCCCGAGACCACTTGAGGATGTCCTCTGGAGAAGCCAACCGGATCTGAATCGCGTCGAACCGATCACCTGTCGTTTCAATGTACTTGGCCAATCGTCATTCCTCCAGTGGTTCTTCTTCGTCGTCGCTGTCCGCACCTTCGACGCGCATCAGCTTGATTACGTCCAAGCACAGGCTTTGCATTTCCCGGACCAATACGTTAAACGACTCCGGCCGCCCGGGCTCGACGTCGCGATCGCCCTTCACGATGGCCTCGTAGGCTTTCGTCCGGCCTTGGATGTCGTCCGACTTGATCGTGAGCAATTCCTGCAGCGTGTACGCGGAACCGTAGGCCTGAAGCGCCCACACTTCCATTTCTCCGAAGCGCTGGCCGCCGAACTGCGCCTTGCCACCCAGCGGCTGCTGCGTGACCAGCGAGTACGGGCCAATGGCGCGCGCGTGAATCTTGTCGTCCACGAGGTGGTTCAGTTTCATCATGTAGATCTGGCCCACCGTAACTTCCTGGTCGAACTCCTTGCCGCTCCGTCCGTCGCGGAGCTTGATCTTGCCGGTCGCGGGCAATCCCGCTTTCTGCAAGTAGTTCGAGATCTCCGATTCGGAAGCGCCGTTGAACACGGGCGTGGCCACCTTCATGCCCAACGCCTGCGCGGCCCAGCCGAGGTGCGTCTCGAGGATCTGGCCCACGTTCATGCGCGAAGGCACGCCCAGCGGGTTCAGAATGATCTGCACCGGCGAACCGTCCGGCAGGAACGGCATGTCCTCGACCGCCATAATGCGGGCGACCACGCCCTTGTTTCCGTGCCGTCCCGCCATCTTGTCGCCCACCGACAGGCGGCGCTTCGTGGCCACGAATACCTTGACCAACTTGATGACGCCCGGGGGCAACTCGTCGCCCTTGCGCAGCGTTTCGAGTTCGCTGTCGCGGAAGGCGACCAGCTTCGCCTCTTCCATCGCGGCCATGTTCACGAGGCGCGTCAGCTTCTGCTGAATCTTCTTGTCTTCGACGCGCATCCGCGCCAGCACGCTGTAGTCGGCCTTTTCGAGGTGCGACACCTTGACGCGCTTGTTCTTCTCGAGGATCAGCTCGTCGGTCTTGTGATCGACCACATCTTCGAGAATCTTCAACCCAATCATCTCGTCCTTGACCAGGCGGACGAACGTGTTGCGGATCTCGTCGATCTTCTCTTGATATTCGCGCTTGACCTTCGCGACCTGCGCCGTCAGCGCGGACTTCGATCCGGAGTCCGTCGTCTTGTCGCGGCGGCTGCACACCTTCACGTCGACCACGACGCCTTCAACTCCCGGCGGAACCGTGAGCGACGCGTCGCGGACGTCTTCGGCCTTTTCGCCGAAGATGGCGCGCAGCAGTTTCTCTTCCGGCGCCAGTTCCGTCTCGCCCTTCGGCGTCACTTTGCCGACGAGGATATCGCCGTGCTTGACCTTCGCGCCCAGGCACACGATCCCGCTCTCGTCGAGGTTCTTCAACGCGTCTTCGCCGACGTTCGGGATGTCGCGGGTGACTTCTTCGGGCCCCAGCTTCGTGTCGCGCGCCTCGATGTCAAATACCTGAATGTGGATCGACGTGAATACGTCGTCCTTCACCAGGTCTTCGCTCAGCAGTATCGCATCCTCGAAGTTGTAGCCTTCCCACGGCAGGAAGGCGACCAGGACGTTGCGGCCCAGCGCCAGTTCGCCCTGATCGGTCGCCGGGCCATCGGCGATGATGTCGCCCGCCTGCACCTTGTCGCCCTTGCTCACGATCGGGCGCTGATTGATGCAGGTGTTCTGGTTGGACCGGATGTATTTCTTGAGCGGATACACGTCTTCTTCCGCGCGGAACGGATTCTCGTCGTGGTCCTTCGAGCGCTTCGTGTGGCGCACGCGAATCACTTCGCTGTCCACATACTCGACCACGCCGTCGCGCTCGGCCTTCACCACGGTGCCCGCGTTCTTCGCGGTCACATGCTCGAGGCCCGTGCCCACGACCGGGGACTCCGTGCGCAGCAGCGGCACCGCCTGGCGCTGCATGTTGGATCCCATCAACGCGCGGTTCGCGTCGTCATGCTCGAGGAACGGAATCAACGCGGCCGCCACGCTCACCAACTGCTTTGGCGACACGTCCATGTAGTCGACCTGGGTCGGCTCGACCTGCGGGAAGTCGCCGCGGTGCCGCGTGAGCACCTGCGGATTCACGAAACGGCGGCGCTTGTCCAGCGCGGCGTTCGCCTGGGCGATGATGTAGTTGTCTTCGTCGTACGCGGACAGCGTCTCGATGTCTTCCGTGACGCGCCCGTTGTCGACCTTCACGTACGGCGTCTCGAGGAAACCGTATTCGTTGATGCGCGCATAGGTGGACAGCGACGCCATCAACCCGATGTTCGGACCTTCAGGCGTCTCGATCGGGCAGATGCGGCCGTAGTGGGTCGGGTGCACGTCGCGCACCTCGAATCCCGCTCGGTCGCGGCTCAACCCGCCCGGACCCAGCGCGCTGAGACGGCGCTTGTGCGTCAACTCGGCCAGCGGGTTGATCTGGTCCATGAAGTGCGACAACTGGCTGCGGCCGAAAAAGTCCTTGATCACCGCACTTACGGGCTTCGGGTTCACGAGGCTCTGCGGCGTGAGCTGATCTTCCTCTTGGAAGTTCATGCGCTCGCGCACGGTCCGCTCCATGCGGACCAGACCAATACGCACCTGGTTGGCGAGCAGCTCGCCCACCGCGCGCACGCGGCGGTTGCCCAGGTGGTCGATGTCGTCCAGCACGCCTTCGCCCCCGCGCAACTTCACAAGATACTGCAACGTGGCGACGACGTCTTCGACCGTCAAGGTCTTGGTGTCCTGGGAGATCTCCAGGCCCAGCTTGCGATTGATCTTGTAGCGGCCCACCGGCGCGAAGTCGTCACGGCTCGCGTCAAAGAAGAGCTTCTGGAAGAACGAACGCGTCGTCGCGTCCGTCGCGGGATCGCCGGGACGAATCCGGGCGTACACCTCGCGGAACGCGTCTTCCTGGGTCTGGGTCGGGTCCAGGGTCAAGGTGCTGGCTATCGAACTATCCTTGACCAGATCGTCGTGATTCAGCAGAGTCACCGTCTTCACATGCGAATGCATGAGCCGGCCAATGGCCGCTTCCGTCAACTCCTCGGCCGCATCCGCGAGGATTTCCCCGGACTCGGAATCGATGGCGTCCTCCGCCACAACCCGGCCAACCAACTCTTCGGGCGCGAGGGACTTCGACCCAATCTTCACCTTGGTCCGGCCAAGCTCGACATGGTCGACCCGGTAAAACAGCTTTAGGATTTCTTCGTTGGCGACGTAGCCGAAAGCACGAAGGAAGGCTGTGGCAATGATCCGCGAACGGCGATCGATGGTCAGCCACAGCACGTCGTTCACGTCGTATTCGAATTCGAGCCAGGCCCCGCGATAGGGAATGATGCGGGCCGTCAGCAAGGTCTTGCCGTTCTGGTGGACTTTCGTCTCGAACGACACGCCCGGCGACTTGTGCAACTGGCTCACGATGACGCGCTCCGCGCCATTAATAATGAAGGTGCCTGTGGGGGTCATCATGGGCAGTTCGCCCAGGAACACCTCCTGCTCCACCATTAGCCGCTCCCGCGTCTCGCCGCTGGTCCCCACTTCCTCGTAGCGGACCAGGCGCAGCAAGGCTTTAAGCGAAGCGGCGTAGGTCAGCCCGCGCTCCTGGCATTCCCGTACGGTATACTTGGGAGGAGCAAAGGAGTAGTGCACGAACTCGAGCCGGGTCATGCCATCGGGCGACGCGATCGGGAACACGTCCAGGAATACCTCCTGAAGTCCCTTGGGCGCGCGTTCATCCGGGGGTACGTCCCACTGCAGGAAGTCGCCGTACGACTTGGTCTGCACCTCGATGAGGTCGGGCAGTTCCATCTCGTCGGGGATACGCCCCAAAGAGACGCGATTGGCAGGTTTCACGGGAGCAACGGCCATGCAGATTACCCTCTAGTTTCGGTAAGGTTGATTGGACCCGGCACGCGCAAAAGACAACTCACCTGTGTGACGAGTCTCGACAAAAAGACACACTTCTGCCTGAGGGAAGCACAAACACGGAGTGTACCACAAGCAAACTCCGGTGTCAACACAAGAATGCACGGAAAATCCGTATCGGCCCGCAACAGACACTTGCGAATCGTGACAGGGCCCACGATTTCGCGCCACACCGGGATTTGACCGAACGGTTTCCCTGCATGTATGCTATATCCCCGTGCACAAGGGGTGAAACGGACCTTGGAAACAACCTTGCAGTGGCAAGTAAAGAAGAAGGAAGGTATCCCAATGAAGACGTTCGGAATGATTCTCGCCTTGAGCCTGGTCGCGGTGTGTGCTTTTGTTGTCACGGGCTGCAATGGTGCGCCAGCGCCCACCGACACGCCGCCCCCAACGGAAACCCCGTCTGAAACGCCCGCCCCGACCGAAGCCCCGGCTCCGGCTGTTGAGCCTGCTCCCGCACCGGCCCCCGCCGACGCCGCCGCTCCGGCCCCTGCTGATGCCGCTGCTCCGGCCCCTGCTGATGCTGCCGCGCCGGCTCCGGCTGACGCTGCCGCTCCGGCTGACGCCGCTGCTCCGGCCGCTACCGACCAGGCCGCTTCGGGCGCCGCGTTGACAGACGAGTTCGACGATTTCGACTATAGCGCGGGTGGCGGTGCCGCCAGCAAGAAGCGCTAGTTCCGGTTGGTCCCCGAAACTGAAACCGTTTTATGGGGCAGGCAGGGTTCCGAGAGCCCGGCCTGCCCCATTTCACTATTCCTCGTAAGTGACTGATAAAAAACACCTACCAATACAATTGGCTCCGAAGACCCTTGCGGCCGCATCCCCATATTGGACTTGACCTCTTGCCCGTCCCCCGTTTAACCTATAGATCCGCGAACAATGGCCGTTATTGGGAGTATTAACAGCCTTGCGAATGCAAGAGTTGGAGAGGGAAGGCGTTCTTATGAAGAAGTTTTCGGTGCTCCTGGCTGTGAATTTTGTCGCGGTGTTTGCTTTGGCGTTTACGGGGTGTGGCGCGCCCGTGGAGAAGCCAGCCCCTGTGACTCCACCATCGGAAACTCAGCCTGAGAATTCGGTGCCAGCACCTGCTCAGCCCACTGAGCCTGCCCCGGTTGCTAGCGCTCCAGCTCCGGTTGACCCGGCTGCACCCGCTGCCGACCCGGCCGCCGCGACTCAGGATCAACCCGCTTCAGGAGAAGCTCTCACTGGCGAATTCGATGATTTCGACTACACCACTTCACCCAATTCAAGTAGCAAGGCGCGCTAGTTCAAGCTGGGTTCCGAAGTTAGCCAGTTTCGCGGGGCGGGTGAGGATGCAGAATGCCACCTGCCCTACGCCTTCACGTTTCCTATCCTCTGCGTAAGTGGTTTCTTCTGATTAACATACACTATTAACGCAGATCCTGGGCGCGGCACCTGGGACCGGGGAAGCCCCAGCCTGGGGGTCCCAGAAGGGACGATAGCAACTCTCAATCGCCGTTATCAGGGGCATGATTTCAACTCCTAGTACAAGCCTTTGTGCGTGCTTGATTTGGACGGCTTGCCGCAGGAGTCTCCAGGCCGCCCTGCCGTGGTGGGCGGTCCCGCGCAAATTGCCATCGCGAAGTTTCAATAGGGCCGCGCTGTTTCGTATAAGTGCCTGCAAGAAAATGCCTTCCAACGTGTGCCTTCCTGCCACGCGCCAGAGTGGCTCCCACGCTTCGTGGGATTCCCACAAATACCCATGGTGATACAAGTCGATGCCGCAGCGGTACGCTTCGCAGGTCTCCCATGGCGCCTCCGTTGTGAGCTGCCGCGTGTTCGAAAAACTGTGGCCCCGGGTATCTTTCGTCGGGTGAGGGGTCTGACCGGGTATGTGGCGGTACGCGGGAAAGGGGCGTTCGGGACACAGGCGCCCTGCTTCTGCCCATACAACTCCGTCCCACGGCTTGGACACGGCGTTTCCCTCTTGAAAATAGTTTCTCAATGGCACCTCATCGGCCACGTGACAATAATTGTCACGTTCGCTCGGTTCAGGTCGCATTAATGGGCTAATTTCATGCTAGTTGACAGGACATCAATAACTATAAAATCATCAATATGAACCATTTACAGCAATGTGCTCAGAATTGGCACGCCAGATGCGCTTTCCCCGTTCGCCTACCTCAATGGTGGCGCCTGGAGTTAGCTCCAAGGCAACCGGGGAGAGTGAGTATGGAACGGCGAAGCGGCTTCACCCTAATCGAGTTGATGATAGTGGTAGCCATTATTGCTATCGTCGCCGCGATTGCCATTCCGAATCTTCTGCGCTCCCGCATGAGCGCTAACGAAGCCAGCGCCTCGGGAGCCATCCGGACGATCTCGACCGCCGAGGTCGCGTTTCAAACCGCCGCGTTTGTCGATAGCAACGGCGACGGGATGGGCGACTACGGCACCCTCGCCCAACTGGGCAACCCCGATGGCAGCGGCACCACGCCGGCCTTCGTGGATGCCGTCCTCATCAACGGTCTCAAACAAGGTTACGTCTATACACTGAGTGTAACAATGGGAAATGCAACAACGATGCCCTCGTACACGTGCACGGCCACTCCAGCGGCCTTGGGCCGCACGGGTTACCGGCAATACTTCGTGGACGAGACGGGCGTCATTCGATTCACCTCTGACGGCTCGGCGCCGACCGCAACGTCGCCACCGTTGAATTAGCTCACCACACCCACACTGCACCTCGGCGACCAGCGGCCCTGGCTCCTTCCCGCTGGTCGCCACCTCCTTTTTCAGGGGGAGGAGGTGGCATGGGCATCCGTGCCCATGGTCTTTTCTATGCTCTTCCCCAAACCCAGGGACGGGTAATGGGAATCATGGGAGTTATGGGAACTATGGGAGCTATGGGATGCGTGGCACCCTCCCCGCATGCGGGGAGGGCCCGCATAGGAGGGCGGGTTTTCCTACCCGCCATTCACTCCCTCCCCGAGTGCGGGGACGGCTCGTGTGGGACCGGCGCCCTCGCCGGTCTGCGCGCACTCCCCCCCCCGCGCGCAGGGAGGGCTCGGTCCGTGCCCGTCTGTGTTCGTCCGTGGCCGTCCGTGCCTTTGGTCTCGGCACCGCTTGCGGTTATTATTGGGTTCTGCAACTGGGAGGAGACACCATGAAGCACACTCCGTCGAGACGAGAGTTCCTGTGTCAGACTGCCGCGCTTGCCGCACTGGGCGCCGCCGTGCCGCCCGCACACGCGGCGGAGTCCGCGCCTCGCCGCAATATCGTGTTCATCCTGATCGACGATATGCGCTTCGACGCCATGGGCTTCATGGGGCATCCCTTCATTGAAACCCCGCACCTGGATGCACTGGCCGCGGGCGGGGCCGTCTTCAACAACGCCTTCGTGACAACGGCGCTGTGTTCGCCGAGCCGCGCGACGATCCTCACGGGGCAATATGCGCACATCCACGGCATCTTCGACAACAGCACGCCGCTGCCGGACACGGCGCCGACCTTTCCGCGCGAGTTGCAGCGCGCGGGCTATCGCACCGGCTTCGCAGGCAAGTGGCACATGGGCGGCGAAAGCGACGACCCGCAACCGGGTTTTGACGACTGGTTCTCGTTTCGCGGTCAAGGCGTTTACATCGACCCGGTGCTGAATATCAATGGCACGCGCGGCCAGGCGAAGGGCTATGTCACCGATCTGATCACGGATCATGCGGTCGAGTTCATCACGAAGCGCACGGAGGCGCCGTTCTTTCTCTACGTCTCGCACAAAGCCGTGCACGCCGAGTTCATCCCCGCCGAACGCCACAAGGGCCGCTACGCGGACAAGACCTACCCGCACCCCGCTTCCATGGAGAACACCGAGGAGAACTACAAAGGCAAGCCGGATTGGGTCCGCGCGCAGCGCGACAGTTGGCACGGTGTCGACGGCATGTATGATAAGAAAGTGGACTTCGATGAGTTCACGCGCGCCTACGCGGAAACCATGCTGGCCGTGGACGACAGCGTGGGCCGCATCGTGGAGACGCTGCGCAGCGAGGGCCTGCTCGATTCCACGCTGATCGTTTTCACGTCGGACAACGGCTTTCTCTTCGGCGAGCACGGATTGATCGATAAGCGCTGCATGTACGAGCCATCGATCCGCGTGCCGCTGATCGCACACTGCCCGGAGTTGATCGCGGCGGGACAGAAACGCCAGGAGGTCGTGGCCAATATCGATTTCGCACCGACCTTCCTGGAAGTGGCGGCGGCGCCGGTCCCCGAAGGCGTGCAGGGGCGCTCGTTCCTGAGTCTGCTCGCGGGCAGAAAGACCGCGTGGCGCGAGGCGCTTCTCTACGAGTACTTCTGGGAGCGTTCGTTCGCACAGACGCCATCCGTGCTCGGCGTGCGCACCGAACGGCACAAGCTGATGAAATACCACGGGGTCTGGGACCGCTACGAGAT
>JADLGB010000066.1 GCA_020849535.1 Candidatus Hydrogenedentota bacterium | reverse complement strand
GTCGTCGAGTCGCCAATCCCAAAGGCGCTGTTCCTTAGATTGAACCGTGAGCTATGCATCCCCTTCAGGGAACTCTTGTGCGGCGTGCTGACCCCGGGGTAGTCCCGCCGTTTCGGCGGGCCAACCCTGGGCTATGAGTACATAGGCCTTTCAGGCCATTGCGGCGGCTCAACGCCGCCGATTCGCACCCATCTTGCCTGGGCTCACCGCCGCCGATTGGCACCCATCCTGCCCGGGCTCAACTCACTCTGAATCACCGTCAACTTGCGATAGCTCCCAAAGAAAGGTGATACCGGCCAAACTCTGTGAGGGTGACGGAACGGGCAGGTTTAGTGCGATTGCCCTGAGCTTCGCGGCACCGCCGCGACAAGAAACAAAGACCGATCGGTCGGATTAGATTGATCCGACCGATCGGTCAAGAGCTATCGGTAGTCGTAGTTTAGCGGTCTGCGCTGGGGCGGGCCGGTCTCGTGCGCCCGAAGGGGCGGCGCGGTTTTCGGAAGGAACCGGGTTGCGCATCGCGGGTGCGGTGAGCGCTGGAGTCACCGCCGCGCTGCGGCTGCCCTTGTGGGCGCGGGCCCTTCCGGTGCCCGGGACGTCCATTCCGGGGTGCGTGGTCGCCCGCGGGCCGGAAGCGCGATTGCACGTGGACGGCGCCCTCCCACTCCGTGCGGGGCAGAGCCTTGCCGAGCGCGCGCTCGATGTTGCCGAGGGCGACATGCTCGCCGGGGCTCACGAAGGTGATCGCGTCGCCTTCGGCGCTGGCGCGCGCGGTGCGGCCGATGCGATGGATGTAGTCATCGGAACTCATCGGGATGTCGAAATTGACGACATGCGTGATGCCGTGGACGTCGAGGCCGCGGGCCGCCACGTCGGTGGCCACAAGGACTTGATACCGTCCCTGGCGGAATCCGTCGATCGCCTGTTGACGCTGGCGTTGCGTACGGCCGCCATGGATGGCCTGGGCCTTGAAGCCTTCCGTCTGGAGCGCCTTGGCGACGCGGTCGGTGCGGTGTTTCGTGCGGATGAAGACCAGCGCGGACTGGACCTCTTGTTCGCGCAAAATCCTCGCGAGCAGGTCCACCTTGCCCGCGGGGTCCACGGTGTACACGCCCTGGCGCACGGCTTCCGCCGGTTTTGCGATGGCGCCCACCTCGATGCGCACGGGGCCGCGCATGAACTCGTGTGTCAGGCTGGCGATTTCCGGCGCGAACGTCGCGGAGAACATCAGCGTTTGGCGCTCTTTGGGGAGGCGGCCGAGGATGCGCTTGATGTCGGGCAGGAAACCCATGTCGAGCATGCGGTCGGCTTCGTCCAACGTGAGGATGGAGACTTCGTCGAAGCGCGTGTTGCCGCGGTTGATGTGATCGAGCAGGCGGCCGGGGGTGGCGACGATGATCGCGGTGCCCTTGCGCAACGCCTGGGTCTGCCGCTCCATGCCCACGCCGCCGTAGACGCACGCCGTCTGCAGGCCGAGGGCCTTTCCAAGCGGTGCGATGACGCTTTCCACTTGCTGCGCCAACTCACGCGTGGGCGCCAAAATGAGCATACGCGTGCGGCCGGGCTTCGTGCCTGCGAGCCGCGTCAGCGACGGTAGCCCGAAAGCCAGCGTCTTGCCCGTGCCCGTTTGGGCGATCGCGATCACGTCGCGGCCTTCGACGGCCACGGGGATCGCTTCCGCCTGCACGGGAGTGGGTTCGGTGATGCGTTGTCCCTTCAACACGCCCAAACAGCGTGGATGGACTCCGAGTTGATCAAAAGACATAGGGATTCCCTTTCGTTGTGCCGGCTAATTCCAAGCCAGACGTGGGCTGATTCTGCATGCTCAGCGCCGGCAAAACAGGGAACGACACGTAGGTGAGTACCCAAATTCTGAGGTGAGCATCGTGTAGGATGGAAGACCGAAAAGAGGCGACCGCCTACCTGACCAGCAGACTAATGTTGACGGAAGCATACACGAGCCGAACCCCAAATGCAAACCCGCAACCGGGCGAAGAAAAGCAAGCACCGATTGCACCGATTCAGAAAGGAGATGCGGAAGGGGACACGGACGAACACGGACGAACACGGACGAACACGGACGAACACGGACGGACACGGACGAGGATGGATTCCCCCTTCGCTGGAATGACCGACGTGACGTTCTCAGGCTCGACTGACGTTTTTGGAGTAATACCCCAAAGCCTTGGGCAATGAAGGTGCAGTGCCCGTTCCCTGCTTTTCGTCGGGCAACCATGAGGGGCAACGCGCGTGATGTGGAAGGTCTGCTACCGCTGGGGCGCGAAGGCGAGCCGGTAGGTCCTGCGCATGACAAGGGTCATGGTTCCAGTGAGCAGGGCCAGCCAGAACACCCCGCCAAGAGGCACGCTTGAGTTGGGGTCGGTCGCGTCGGTGCCGTAAAGGAATTCGGTCAGGTTCGAGGTGCCGTCGCCATCGAAATCGTCGTTTCCATTCACGTCCGTGATCGACACGATCCAGTCGTTGAGCGGGTCGCCATCCACCTGGGCTTCGTGGATGAGTCCCTGCTCGAAGTTGTCGCCAAGGTCATCGTTATCGATGTCTTGGGTCTCATCGGGGTTGTTCGGGAACGCGTCGGTCGAGTCCGGCGTGCCGTCGTTATCGGCGTCGCCGAGTCCCTTGCCCGTCAACAGGACATCGTGACTGGGCATGTCCGGGTCGTCGGAGAGGACGCGGAAGGTGGCCCTCTTGTTTCCCGCGCTGCGGGGGGAGAACTCGACGGGCACCGGAAGCTGCTGACCCGGCGCCAGGGCCTTCTTCTCGCCAGGGAATGCGATCTGGAAATCCTGCACATCGCCTGAAACCGGCATG
The DNA here is from genome assembly GCA_020849535.1 of Candidatus Hydrogenedentota bacterium. Classification (GTDB taxonomy): domain Bacteria; phylum Hydrogenedentota; class Hydrogenedentia; order Hydrogenedentales; family SLHB01; genus JAHDWY01. Next base: position 33,566 of record JADLGB010000066.1, on the reverse strand, counting down.
ATTCCCAGGACGGTTCGTGTGCCGTCCGTAGCCGGGCTGTTCTTGACGGTCAGGCTCTTCTCTTGCGTGCCGTTTACTGGGGTCTCGGGGAATTCAAGCGGGTCCGGGATGGAGCTGAGGCCGGAGGTGCCTGTCCAGGTCAGGACCGTCAGCGAATGCGCGGGCAATGTCATGGCATATTGGGAGGAGAAGTCCGCGAGGAAGTTCTCCGTGAGCGTCACGTTGATCGCATCTTCGTTTGTCGCGTTGATGCCGGCCGCGTTCATCGTCAGTACTGAAGCGCCGCCGTCCGGCGCGGAGGGCAATGACAACGTGACATCGTGGCCGCTGTTCAGATCGAGGTTGAACAGCACCAGGCCATACTGCTGGTTGCCGCGGTACGCGAACGAGTGCAGCAGCGGAAAGGTGGTCGCCGATTCGAGGCCGTTGGCGGGCTGTTGGGTGTATTCGGGGTCTTCTCCCTCGTGGGACGTCGTGATGAGGCTGCCCACGATCGCGCGGTTGACGGATTCGATGCCCAGCCACGTGGGCCGTTTGCGTCCCGTTGAGGCGACATCGCGGAGCATGCCCCAGAGGCGGACGTAGTCGGCCGCGCCATACCCGTACTTGAATGAATAGCCCAGGGCCGTGAAGGCACACTGCGTGTTGATGCCGAGGTCGCGCTGGTACGAAAGCATCGCCAGCGGCAGGGCAAGGCCCGCGCCCAGGCCCGCCACGAAGTTGTCGCGCACCGCATGCGGCGCGGGACCACCGGTCGTGTGGGTGTTGATCTCGTAGATGGCCAGTTTGGTGCCTTTGCCGCTGGCCGTCAGGATGTCCTTGGTCTCGCGCACGACGCCGGTACTGGCCGCGATGGCCTTCGCGAACATGGGGTAATACATGTCCTCGTTGGTCTGGTAATCATTGAGAATGCCGTAATACGGGGCAACGGCCACCGAGGTGTGGTTGGAGCTGGAGGCCTCAATCTCGGTCTGTCGGCCCGGCCACGCCGACTGGCCGCCGATAATCAGGTCGAGCTTGCCGGTGTCGAAAAAGGGACTGGCTTTCATGATGCCGAAGCGGTCCCCGGCGATGGTGCCGAGCCGTTCGCCGCCCAGCGCCGACGCGCCGAAGAAGGGGTCTCCGCCCGAGGCGCTGCCCCACATTTCGTTCCCAAACTCGAGATGGATGGACGGAAACACGGTGGTCCACGGTTCGGCCTGTCCGAGACTGGCGCGTTTCTGCGCGTAGGGGTGGCCGGAACTGACCGGCGCGGAGAGGTAGGCCGTCAAGTTGGCGAAGTCTTCCTGAGAGAAGACCGGCGATATCACGTACCACGGCTCGGCGTTCACTTCCTTGCACAGTTGCAGGAATTCGTGAAGCGAATAGCCGTACATATCCGAGGCACGCTGATGCGGGCGGAATCCCGTGAGCATGCGCGCGAACGGTACCGCCAATTCGTTGTCCAATGACGCGCCGCACTGCGTGCGCCAGTCGCGCAGCACGCCTGGACGAAGCTCTTTGAGCCGCGCGACAAACGTATCGGTGAACGCGGTGGGGTTGGTCTGGCCTGTTTGCCCCAGACTGACGTCGTCCAGCCAGACTTCCCCGCCTTCGTTGAGGATGCAGAAGTTCAGCGCCAACAGCGCGTGATAGTCGGTGGGACCGTAGGGGCCGAGCTTGTCGGCCGTGCCTGGAATCGTGGCTTCGACTGCGTACTTCTCCCACGCGGTCGTCAGGTTGATGGTGGTCGTCAGGAAGTCGGCTTCGCCTTCGCGGTAAAACCGTGCCCGGAGCTGATCGTTGCTGTGCTTGCCCTTAGCCCAGAACTCGAGCCGCCACTTCCCCTCCACCTTCAATAGCTTGCCCGCCGTCTGGTCGCCGTCTCGCCAGTACGAATCGAAGTAGGAGGCGTAGATCGGCTGCCACGACGTCCCTGGATAGACCGCGTGGTAGGACTGGACGCCGGGGCTGCCGGGCCGGGTAGCCGTGCTGTCCGCCTGCGTGGCGGGGGCGGGCGTGCCAAAGCTATTCTGGAAGGTCTTGTGGGCGATGACGACATCCCACACATTGATGCTGGGAACCTGGGGATTCACGTACCAGACGTAGTGGTCGTTTTCATGGGCGAAGTTGACGATCTGGCCCCGGTGCCCCTTCGAGGGCCCGAAAACGACCTCGAACTGCGCCCCATCCCAGAAAGACGTTGGCTGGCCGATTCCGTAGGTGTCGTTGTTCCAGGAGACCGACCAGAAATCCTGCACCAAGCGCGACCCGGTGGCGCCGGGGGCCACGTGCCACATCATCCCGTATTCGCCCGCCTCGAAACCGGGGTTCGGAACGATGTTCTTCATGTATTGTGCGGCGCCCCAGGTTTCGGGACCGCCCAGATTGACTCCCAGGCGCTTGGCGTTTTCGAGCTGAATCGTGTCTTCAACCAGGATCGTGGTCACAGGCGCCGGGGCGGCTGCGGGCACAAGCACTTGTGCCGTGAGCAACCCAAGCAACGTGAAGGTGAAGGTTGAACGACGCATGGCTCGTAACGACGCACCGTCCTAAGATCGTTGAGTGACCCACTACTGCCCTGAGACCGGACCGGGATCGGCCGGCATTGGCTCATACCAATGCAAACGGCGGGCCAAAATTGGCATTTAACGGGTTTTGCGGGATTTGAGTGATGGAATTGTTCCTATAATCAGCGTGTATATCCCGTAAGTCTTGGTATGTCACGAGGCCGGAGGAATGACTCAGAGCCGAAGAATCCGTGTCCGTAGGGATGGGTCAGGTAGTCCTGACAGGATTCCACGACGGAAAATTGTCAACAAGCCACAAAAATGTGCGTGACCTCTCCGGGTGCGTATTTGCGTGCAGTTTGCGTTAGGTGGGGGTCGTGGGTGAGCGCACCAGAGAGCCGTTTACCCTTGAAACGGCCGTTCAGTTCGTCTCGTATCGTGAAGTTGCATTGGCGCAACGCTTTGGAAAGAACGGCGCGGGGTGCGTGTGGCACACGCACCCCGCGGGGAAATCCAGTGATGTGTCCCGGTTTACATCATCCCGGGGCCGCGGGGAGCCGCGGGAGCCGGCTTCTCGGGCTTGGGGATGTCGGAGATGAGGCATTCGGTGGTGATGAAGACGCCGGCGACGCTGACGGCATTGCGGATGGCCGCTGCGATCACCTTGGCCGGGTCGATGATGCCCGCCTTGACCAGGTCTTCCATTTCGCCGGTGGCGGCGTTGAGTCCGATGCCGCCCTTGGCCTTCAAGACTTCCTGTACGACAACCGAGCCGTCGAAACCCGCGTTGCGCGCGATCTGCGCGAGCGGAGACGCCAGCGCGTGGCTGACGATGGCCGCGCCGGTGGCTTCATCGCCTTCCAGCTTGAGGGCATCCACTTTGCCGCGGGTGGCCAGGAGGGCCACGCCGCCGCCGGACACGAAGCCTTCTTCGATGGCCGCGCGGGTGGCGTTCAGGGCGTCGTCGGTGCGGGCCTTCTTTTCCTTCAACTCGATCTCGGTGGCCGCGCCCACCTTGATGACAGCCACGCCGCCCGCGAGTTTTGCGAGGCGCTCCTGGAGCTTCTCGCGGTCGTAGTCCGACGTGGTGGTCTCGATGGCCTTGCGGATCGTTTCGCAACGGCCCATGATGTCCTTCTTGCTGCCGCCGCCCTCGACGATGGTCGTGTGATCCTTGGTCACTTCGACACGCTTCGCGCGGCCGACATCCTTGAGCGTGATGTTCTCAAGCTTGGTGCCGAGGTCTTCCGAGATGTACATGCCGCCGGTAAGTGTGGCGATGTCGCGCAGGATTTCCTTGCGGCGGTCGCCGAAGGCGGGGGCCTTCACGGCGGCCACGTTCAGGGTACCGCGCAGACGGTTCACCACGAGGGTGGCGAGGGCTTCGCCCTCGACGTCTTCGGCGATGATCAGCAGCGGCTTGCCGCTCTGGGCAATGGATTGCAGCAAGGGGATGATGTCCTGCAGGGCGCTGATCTTCTTCTCGTAGCAAAGGATGTAGCAGTCCTCGAACGTGGCGGTCATCATTTCCGGATTCGTCACGAAATAGGGGGAGAGGAAGCCGCGGTCAAACTGCATGCCGTCGACCACTTCCAGCTCGCTGTGGAGGCCCTTGCCCTCTTCGATGGTGACAACGCCATCCTGGCCTACGGCCTCGATCGCATCGGCAATCATCTTGCCGATTTCCGCATCGCCATTGGCGGAGATGGTGGCAACGTGGGTGATGTCCTCGCTGTTGCGCACCTTCTTGCTGGCGGACTTGATGGCGTCGAGGGCCGCGGCGAGGGCCTTGTCCATGCCGCGCTTTAGATACATGGGGTTCGCGCCGGCGGTCACGTGGCGCATGCCTTCATGGACCAGGGCCTGGGCCAACACCGTCGCCGTCGTCGTGCCATCGCCTGCCGTGTCCTGGGTCTTGCTGGCGGCCTCGCGGACCATGCGCGCGCCCATGTTCTCATAGGCGTCTCTCAGCTCGACCTCTTTGGCGACCGTCACGCCATCCTTGGTGATGTTGGGCGCGCCAAAGGACTTCTCGATCACGACATTCCGGCCGCGGGGGCCGAGGGTGGCCTTGACGGCGTTTGCAAGGACATCGGCACCGCGCAGGAGAGCCGTACGGGCTTCCTGGTCGAAGGCCATTTGTTTAGGCATGGCATCTATCTCCTTCAACTTGCTTGTGTTATATGGGTACTTGCTTGCGCGCCCGGCGCGCCATGTTAGCACTCCATTCAAACGAGTGCTAACAGGGCGGTATGGTACCACAGGCCAGACTTGCTGTCAAGATCGCAGGCACGGACGAACACGGACGAACACGGACGAACACGGACGAACACGGACGAACACGGACAAGCAAGGACAAGCAAGGACATGCAAGGACAGGCAAGGACAGGCACGGACAGGCACGGACAGGCAAGGACAGGCACGGACAGGCAAGGACAGGCAAGGACAGGCACGGACAGGCACGGACAGACACGGACAAGCAAGGACAGGCACGGGCAGGAAAGGACAGGGATTTGGCGTGGTGAACTTCCAGGGCGGGCCTGCTACACTCGGCGGATGTTGCTGGAAGACATCTCAAAATCCCTGATTGCGGCGCTGAAACCGCTCCAGTTCGGAGCGCCGGTATCCTACGTGTACCTGCCGCTGGAATACGCTTGGGCACCGCACGCGCGCTATCTCGAGCGCTTCGGACAGGGGCAGAAGGAAGTCATTCTCGTGGGCATGAATCCGGGTCCCTTCGGCATGGCGCAAACCGGGGTGCCGTTTGGCGATGTGGCGATGGTCCGGGACTGGATGGGTATCGAGGAGCCCGTGGCACGTCCCGAATGGGAACATCCCAAGCGCCCGATCGAAGGTTTTGGTTGCTGCAGGAGCGAGGTCAGCGGTTCGCGTTTGTGGGGATGGGCGCGGGACTCCTTTGGTGCGCCGGAGCACTTCTTCGCGCGCTTCTTCGTCCACAACTATTGCCCGCTCTGCTTCATGGAGGCCAGCGGCCGCAACTTCACCCCGGACAAATTGCCGCGCGCGGAGCGAGACGCTGTGAATGCGGCTTGCGATGAGGCCCTGCGCCGGCTGGTGGACGCCCAGAAGCCCCGCTATGTTCTTGGTGTGGGGGCGTTCGCGGAAGCGCGTATCCGCGAGGCTTTGGACGGTTCCGCGGTGGTCATCGGCCGGATACCGCACCCGAGCCCGGCGAGTCCCGCGGCGAACCGGGGCTGGGCGGAGGCGGCGGCCTCAGCGATGCGCGGCCAAGGGATTACGCTCTGACGAAGTGGCACGGGGCTTGCGTTTTTCTCGGGTGACCGCAGGGATGGCACACGAGGAGAAGACGTCATGGCGTTCCCAATTCTGGAAGGGGTTCAACTGCTGCACGCCGCTCGCGGGCTGCTTCATGAATTGAAGGGCATCGGCAAGTCGAACCCGGCAAATAAAGCTGTGACAATAGGTTCCAACGATTTTGCGTCTCTGCTGAAGGCGGCTCAGGCGGCCAGTTCCTCGGACAGCGCTACCAAAGAGACCACAGCCGTCGCCGGGGACCGATTCACGAACCTGCCCACCAATCTCGCCGCGCGGCTGGAGGAAGAAATTGCCAAGTTCCGGGAAGAACTTACCAGCCTTTTTGAGCAACTTCCCATAGATAATCTTCCCGAATTGGTGCTCGGCACGGACTCCGAGGGCAACGTCACGGTCATGAACGACCACCCGGACAAGGAGCAGATTGACGCGTTGTTCAAGGCGCATCCCATGTTGAGCAATGCCTTCAGCCGCCTGGCGGTGAACGCCAGCCTGGTCCGCACGTATGCGGTGCAGTTCCCCTTCGCGGTGGGTTACCTGCGCGATCCGCAAGGGGCGGTGATGGATGTGGGGGCCTCGCTGTCGGGCGCGAACAGTCCGCAGAACTTCCGCCTCACGATAGGGCCCAGCGGAGTGTTGACGTCGTTCGAGGGATCTTCCACCACGGACGGTGAAACGGCCGCATAGAGAGGCCGGCTACGGAATGGTGCTGTCCACCGATTTCAACGATTGCACCGATTCAAGAACAAGAGGGGATTGAGCGGAAGGCCCTCTTGGTAGCGCCTCGCTCGCCGAGCGCGGCGGCACAAGACTGTACCCCGCTCCAAGGGCGTTGGCTTACCTTAGGCAACCTGCTTTCGCGGGCCACCCATCGGCGGGGGTAACCGGCAAGCTCTTCAGTTGAAGGTAGCGCTGTGCCGCCGCGTTCGGAGAGCGAGGCGGTACTGAAGAACTTCAACTCCTCTGCCAGGGTCCCCGCAGGTGCGCAGCCACGAACGCGCCTCCGCCGTAGAGTTGCTTCGTGCGTCAGAACAGTTCCGCCTGGCCGGAGGGTCTGTTGGGCGCGGACTGCCAGAGGCCGAGGATGTGGTCTTCGCTGAATTGTCCTTCGGCGTCGAGGAGGCGCGAGGCGCCGGCCTGGGAAAGCGTGCGTTCGAGGTCCGCGAAGCCGGGGGCGTAGTAGGCGAGGACGCGCTTGCCTTGTTCGATGGCGCAGCGCGCGGTGCGCACGCTGCCGCCGGTCTTTTTGGGTTCGATCACGCAGACCATGCGCGCGAGGGCGCTGATGGTCGCATTGCGCGTGACGGCGGCGTGGGTCTGCCAGATCGCGTCGGGGAGGAACTCGCTCACCGCGAGGGCGCGGCCTTCATCCAGTGCCTCCATCGAATCGCGCGGACCTTGGAAGGTCAGCAATCCTTGCGGCAGCACGATGACGGTGGCGCCGCCGTTGGCGAGCGCACTGGAGTGGGCGGCGCTGTCCACGCCGGGCGCGCCGCCGCTCACGACGGTGACGCTGTGCCCCGCAAAGACCTTCGCGCAATCCGAGGCCAGCAAGGAACCCCGCATGGAGACTTCGCGCGCGCCCACGATGGCTACGGAAGGAGTCTCCAGTAATCCAAGATTCCCCGCGGCAAACAATAGGGCAGGTGCGCGCAGTCCGAGGTGGCACGCGAGGGATTCGGGGTAGTCCTCTTCGCAGCATGCGATGGCCTGCGCACCCGCCGCGTAGACGCGGTCGAGGAGGCGAAGCTCGTTGTCCAATGCGGCCTGATCGCAGCGCGCGAGGAAAGGGGTCAATCCATCGAGGTCGGCGCCGGGCAGGCGCTGGGCGAGTTCGGATGGCGCCAGGTCCGCGAATTCATCGAGCGGCACCTTCAGGCTCTGCGCAATAGCGACGGCACGGCGCGCGGTGGTGTTGCCCGCGCCGGGCTGGCGAAGCAGGGCCATGAGGGCCGCTATCGAACGGGTGTTCATCCGGTTTCGTCCCCGAGGGAGGCCCATGCTACCATTGACACCCACCGATGTCATCCCGCGCGTGCCCGGCGGCCCGCGCATACAGGGCGTCGGCATCATGTGCTGGAGTCAAGCGTGTTCACCTTTCCTGAAGGGTTCCTCTGGGGCGCGGCGAGTTCCGCGTACCAGGTGGAAGGGGGCAATTTCAATAGCGACTGGTGGCGCTGGGAGCAGCGTCCTGGGCGCATCCGCGATCGGCAGAGCGCGCATACGGCAGCGCGACACGCCGAGACTTTTGAATCGGATTTCGACCTTGCGCGCAAGCTGGGGCATACGGCACACCTGTTCAGCATCGAGTGGAGCCGAGTGCAACCGGAGCCCGAGCGTTTCGATCCCGACGAACTCACCCACTACGCCGCGGTGGCGGACGCGCTGGCGCGCCGGGGACTCGAGCCCGTCTGCGTGCTCAATCACGTGTCGCTGCCGGACTGGTTCGCGCGGCGCGGCGGTTGGCAGCACCGCGAGGCGCCGGAAATCTTCGGCCATTTCGCGACGCGGATCGCGGAGACGCTCGCCAGCAATGTGACGCGTTGGATACCCATCCTGGAGCCGGAGCATCTCGTCAACATGGCGTGGATTGAAGGCCAGTGGCCACCGGGTGGCGGGCCCTTCTGGAGCGCGTACACGGCGCTGCACAGCCTCATGAAGAGCCATGCGGCGGCGTATCGCGCGATTCACCGCATTCAGCCTGACGCGCAGGTGGGTCTGTCCGTGCGGGCGCGCCGGTGCCGCCCGGCCAATGTTGCGAGCGAATGGGATCTGCGCGCCGCGAATCGGGAGAATCGGCGTGCCCTGGAACTACTCGCCGAAGCGGCCTGCGGCGGACGCGCGCGGTTCCCGTTTCAGAGTGCGCGAGACATCTGCGACACGGCGGATTTCATCGCCCTCTCATACTACGGGGCAGAGACCGTGCGCTGGGCGCCCGACCGGCCACTGCGGTTCTTCCGCGCCTTGACGGACGAGGCGGGCCGTCCCGCGCGGGCTGGCACGTACCGTCCGGACGCGGAGGGATTCAAGGAAGTCCTGGGGCGGGCGCGCGTTTTTGGCAGGCCGATTCTGATTGCGGGCAACGGCATAGACACGGAAGATGATGCGCCGCGGTGCCGTTTTCTTCTCGATCACGTCGCGGCGCTCGGAGAGGCGATGCGCGAGGGCGCGGACGTGCGTGGGTATTTCCACCGCTCCCTGCTCGACGGATTCGAGTGGACAGATGGGTACTCGGCCCGTTACGGTCTCGTCCACGTGGACTGGGAAACGCTGGGGCGCACGCCCAATCCCAGCGCCTACCTGTACAAGGATATTTGCGAATCCGGTGCGATCCGGCCCGGAGCGGTGGAGCGTTTCGCCCCTGGCTGGTCCTGGACCGGGGAGAGTGTATGAGCGCGGACAAGCCAGTGTTCCTGGCCGTGGACGGAGGCGGGACGTCTTCGCGCGCCGCGCTTCACGCGTCTTCGGGCGAACTGCTGGCCCACAGCGAAGGCGGCGCGTCCAATCCCGCGGCCTTGGGTTTGCACGAGTCGCTGCGCGCGCTGACAGCCCTGGCCCGCACGGTGCTTCGCGGCCACAAGCACCCCGCGCTGGAGATCGGTGCCGCCATTTCCGGCGCGCGAAACGCCCCCCTTCGCGATGCGCTGGCGCGCGGACTCTGCGAGCGGCTGCATGCGCGGCGCGCGGCGGTATGCAGCGACATCGATGCCCTCATGTTTGCCAACTTCGGTGACAAGGCCGGTATTGCGGCCATTGCCGGAACGGGATCGAGCGTCGTAGCCAAAGCAGCGGGCGGCGAGCCACGTCTGTTCGGCGGGCGCGGCGCGCTGTTCGGCGACGATGGCAGCGCGTATGGACTCGCGGTGTGCGCGCTGCGCGCGGCGGCCGCTTCCATCGATGGACTCGGCGAAGCAACCGGCCTCGTGGATGCCCTGACGCACGCGGCCGGGAAGAGCGCATTTGCGGAACTCGTGGGATGGTCGCGCACCGCGATGAAAAGCGACGTCGCGCGGCTGGCCCATGCAGTGACCTCGTTGGCGGAACGCGGCGACCGCGTGGCCGTGGGTTGCGTGGATGAGCAGGCGCGGCACTTGGCGAATCTGGCGCGGGCGGCTGCGAAGGTCATGGGCTTGCCGCAGCGAGTGCACCTCTATGTAGCTGGAGGACTCTTCGAACAGTGCGCGCTGTACCGGGATCGATTCGCGGCCTTCGTGAATGAACAGGACTTCTCCGCGGCGCCATGTCTCGCGCCAAAGCGGGGAACTGACGCCGCGCTTGCACTGTTAACGGACATCGAGCCTTCGCCGCCGATCTCGTACTACGATTTGCCGTTGGGTGGAACGCATGTGCACGGTGTGCCCACTGAGGCGCGGCCTCCCGATGACGTTCCACTGGATGGACTGAGCGCGCGCGCGCTGGTGGGGCGTATGCACGAATCCAAGCGCCACGCCGCCGACGCCGTGGCCCCGACGCTCGACGCGATCGCGCATACCGTCGAGCGCATCGCGGCCGCCTTCAACTCCGGCGGCCGCCTGATCTATATGGGCGCGGGCACGAGCGGCAGGCTGGGCGTAATGGACGCGTCGGAGTGTCCGCCGACGTTTGGCGTCGATCCGGGCCTGGTCGTGGGGATCATTGCGGGCGGTGACGCGGCCTTGCGTCACAGCGTGGAAGGGGCCGAGGACGACGAGGCGGCCGCGGTTGCCGACCTTCAGGCGCTGCATCCTCCGCTGTCCTCGCACGACGTGCTCGTAGGAATCGCCGCTTCCGGCACCACGCCCTATGTGCTCTCAGGCATCGCCTATGCGTGTAGCGTGGGCGCCTATACGGCGCTGGTTTCCTGCAATCCGGATGGGCCGGCCGTGGCGGACGCGCACATCGCGCCGGATACCGGACCAGAGGTATTGCCGGGGTCGACCCGGCTGAAGGCGGGTACGGCGACGAAACTTGTCTTGAATATGTTGTCCACGGGCGCGATGACGCTGTCGGGCAGGGTCTACGGCGGCTACATGATCGGGGTGCGCCCGGTGAATGCGAAGCTGCGCACGCGCGCCGCGGGTATTCTTGCCGCGTTGACCGGCCTTACGCCTCATGCGGCGTCGGAGGCGCTCGACGCCGCGAAGGACCGGATCCCCGTGGCGCTTTTGATGCACCGGCTGCGGGTGGATTGCGCGGAAGCGGAACGCCGCCTCGAACAAGCGAAAGGAAACGTGCGTGCGGCCTTGGGCGAAGTTTAGCGGCGGACTGCTTGTGGCGCTGGCCGCGGCGGCGTTAGGGTGCCAGGGGTGCCGGACACCCCAGCCGCCGCCTCCGCCGGTGCAGTTGCCGGCTCCCGCACCGGAACCGGCGCCCACACCTACTCCTCCGCTGGAACCCGCGCCGGAACCGGCCAAGCCCGCGGAGGACCTTGCGCAAGGAAATGCTCCGGTGCGCATTCGCCTGTACCACGGATTCTCGCAACTGGCCGTGCGGGGCGAGAGCCCGTTGGAGGTGAGCAGCGGCGAAGGCACAACAAGCCTCGCGGTGGGCTCCTGGACGTTGAAACTGGCAAAGGCAGCGCCGCCGCGACGCCGCTTCCACGTTTTCTCGAAAACGTTCAAGCCCAGCCAGTCCCAGGAGATGGAGACGTACCTGGCGCAGTGGCGGGCGCGCGGCTTTCCTGCGGAGCCCGTGCTGTTAGGATTGCGTTTCTCCACGGAAAGCGGGCAGATCCTCGACGGGCGCGAATACTGGATTTCGGTGCAGCGCTTCGAGAATGAGAAGGACGCGCTCGCACTGAAGTCCCGTCTGGAGAAGGAGAGCGTGTGGGTCTGGGTGCGTCCGCAGCTCGTGCAGGCGGGCGCGGGCGCTATCACGGCGTCGTCCAGCGGGGGACAGACCACGACGTTCCGTTTGCCGCTGAAGGTGAAGTGCGGAACGCCGCTTGGCGTCGTGACTCCGAAGGATCGCGAGGAGCACCGGTACACGGGGGTTCTCGATCTCGCGGTTGAACCCGATTCCACGCTGGCCATCTATGAAACGCTGCCGGTGGAAGATTATCTCGCGGGCGTGTTGCCTTCGGAAATGCCCGCGCTCTGGCCCGCCGAAGCCCTCAAGGCGCAGGCCGTGGCCGCGCGCAGCGATGTGCTGGGGCACATGGCATTGAAACGCATCCTGGAAGGTTTTCACTTTACGAACAGCGAAGGCGACCGCGTGTACGGGGGATTCAGTGGCCGCCATCCCGCGGCGGATGCGGCCGTCGTGGCGACGCGGGGACAGGTTCTGGCGGACGGCATCCGCATCGTGCCCGCGGTGTTTAGTTCGAATTGCGGCGGCTGGACGGAGAACAACGACACGGTGTGGTCTTCACCTCCCGAACCCGCTTTGCGCGGAACGGCGGACTTCCCCGCGGGGAAAACCCCAGCAGCGCCCGGAGCCAACATGTCGCGCTGGCTCCAGTCGCAACCGGCCGCGTACTGCAGCGGCGACAGCGCCGGATTCCGGTGGAAGCGGCGAATCACCGCCGCAGAACTGGGAAAACTCGTGAATCAGCAATACAACGTGGGAACGATCCGCTCCGTGGAACCGGGCGAGCGCGGGGTCAGCGGCAGACTGAAGTCGGTGAAAATCGTGGGATCCGGGGGCACGGCGACCATCCGCAAGGAGTTGCCGATCCGCCAGGTCTTCGGGGGACTGCCCAGCGCCATGGTCTTGATTCAGGAGGAGCGGGGCCCCTCGGGACCAGTGGCCTACACCATCATTGGCGGGGGACGCGGCCATGGAGTAGGATTGTGCCAGCATGGCGCGCGGGGGATGGCCCTCCAGGGTATCGGCCATGCGGAGATTCTGGCGCACTACTTCGCGGGCGCGGCGCTGGAACAGGTGCGGTAACGGGGCTCCAAACCGAGTAGGCAGGCGGAGAAGATGATCTTTCAGGGCATATCGAAGAAACCCACGCGCTACGCGATCGGGTTGACCTGTGGTACGTCGGCCCGCGGCGTGGATGCCGCGCTCGTGCGCATCAAGGGGAGCGGAGGCGGTCTCCACATCAAGCTGATGAAGTCGCGCCATTTCCCCTATTCGTCGGGATTGAGGACACGCCTGATCGTTGCCCGAAAAGATGTGCGCGAAGTTTGTTTGCTTAACTTCGAGTTGGGCGAGTTCCTCGCGGACGCGGCCCAGGAGATGTCCCGCCTCGCGCAGACGGAACTGTGCGAAGTCGATTTCGTGGCGTCGACGGGTTTCACGGTGGCGCACAATCCGCCGCGTGGCTACGATCAGGCCATTGGCAGCATGCAGGTGGGTGAGCCCGCGATCATCGCGCAGCGCACGCAGCTTCCCGTGGTCTCCAATTTTCAGGCGCGCGATATGGCGGCGGGCGGCCAGGGCGGACCCATCTTCGCGTATTCCGACCATGTGCTTTTCGCGCGCGAGGATCGCCTGGCAGCGCGGCTACACCTCGGGGGCATCAGCACCATCACGGTCATTCCGCCCAAGTTCGAGGAGATGGTCTCCTTCGATGCGGGCCCCGGCACGCTGGTAATCGACGGGGCGGCGCGGATGCTCACCAGCGGCAACCAGGAGATGGACGAGGACGGCGCGGCCGCTACGAAAGGCGTGGTGGTGGATGAATTCCTCGAGTTTCTGCTCGATCACCCGTACTTCGCGAAGGTGCCGCCCAAGACAACGGGCCGCGATGAGTTCGGCCCGGAAATCTACCTGCGCGATGCGCTTGCCGGGCGCAAGAACCACTCGTATGAAGACCTGATGGCGACCGTCACATCGGCGGTGAGTTACTGCATCGTGCGGGCCTACAACCGCTTCGTGAAACCGCAGTTCAAGGTGTCGCGCCTGATCCTGAGCGGCGGCGGCGTGAACAACAAGGCTCTCGTGCAGCGCGTCCGCAACGGCATTTCCGACGTGACGATTCGGACAAGTGACGAGTATGGCCTGCCGCATGCATCGCTTGATCCGATAGGGGCGGCGATCCTTGGGAATGAGACGTTCTGCGGGCGGGCGTCGAACGCGCCTCATGCGACCGGCGCACAAGCCGCTGTGGTGATGGGGAAGATCACACCCGCGTAGTCGTGGGGTAGCGGATGGGACACAGCCACGCCGCGGCGTGGCTGTGCCACACGCGCTTGCCCAATCGGACGGATTGGACGAATCGGTCCGATCGGACGTGCCAATAAAGACACAGGCGAGGGCGCCTGTGCCACACGCGCTTGCCCGACCCGACAGATCCAACCGATCGGCCGGATCTGGCCAATTCAAGGCCTAAGCGCTTCACCGGGGCCTTCACCAGCCCCTATTCCTGCCCGTCGGACGCTTCCCCTTTGCGGTCAATTTCGTGCTTCTTCAGGCGGTATTGGAGGGTCTTGTAGGTGAGGCCCAGGAGTTCGGCGGCCTCCTTGATGGAGCCTCCTGATCGGGCCAAGGCTTGACGGATCAAATCCTGCTCGAGGTCTTCGAGGATGAGGCCACCTTGCGGCAATACGAAGTCACCCGATTCAGGTGCGCGTTGGCGCAATTTTTCGGGAAGCTCCGCGGCGCGGATGGTGTCGCTGTCGCAGAGGATGTAGAGCTGCTCGAGCGTGTTCTCGAGTTCGCGGACATTGCCCGGCCAGCGGTAGCGGCGCATCGCGTCGAGGGCGTCCGGTGCGACCGCAGGACAACGCTTGCCAAGACGTTCAGACAGTTTCTCTCGGAAATGACTGATGAGCAGCGGCAGGTCCTGGATCCGTTCGCGCAACGGGGGCAATGGAATTGGCAGTACGTCGAGGCGGAAGAAGAGGTCTTCGCGGAATTCGCCCGCGGCAACCAGCTTGCGCAGGTCGCGGTTGGTCGCGGCGATGACGCGCACGTCCACTTTGCGGGGGGTGGTCGAACCGACGCGCTCCACGACGCCGTCCTGGAGAACGCGGAGGAGTTTCGCCTGACTTTCCAGGCGCATGTCGCCAACCTCGTCGAGGAAGAGGGTGCCGCCATTGGCGACCTCGAATTTGCCCGCGCGGCTGGCCTCCGCGCCGGTGAACGCGCCCTTTTCGTGCCCGAACAATTCGCTTTCGACGAGGGTATCCGGGATGGCGGCGCAGTTGACCACCGCGAAGGTCTTCTTGCCGCGCGGCCCCTCGAAGTGGATGTGCCGCGCGACGAGTTCCTTGCCGGTGCCGGATTCGCCGAGAATGAGGACGGTGCTGCTGATGGGCACGGCCTTCTGCACGATGTTGAACACTTTCTGCATGGCCGGGCTGTCGCCGATGATGTTGCCCAATGACACCGAACCTTTGACCAACTCGCGGAGCTGCACGTTTTCGCGGCGCAGATTGCCCCGTTCGACGGCCTTCTCCATGACGATCAGCAGCTCTTCTTTGTCGAAGGGTTTTGCGAGGTAATCGGACGCGCCCTCTTTCATGGCGGTAACCGCTGTCTGGATGGTGGCAAACGCCGTCATCACGACCACTTCCATGTCTGGGCAGATGCGCTTGGCCTGACGCAGCAATTCGAGGCCATCCATCTCGGGCATGCGAAGATCCGTCAAGAGCACCTGGCGCGGCTCCGCGCGCAGCGCGTCCAGCGCGGCTTGCGCGGAAGCGACGGCGGTCACCTTATAGCCCGACACATTCAGGATATCGTTGAGGATCAGGCGCTGTGTGTCATCGTCTTCGGCGATGAGAATTTCGGGTTTCATACCACTCCTTCGTGCCGCAACGGAAATGTAATCAACACGTGGCAGCCGGCACCCACGGTGCAGGAAAGTTCGATCGTGCCGCCGTGTTCTTCGATAATGCCGCGCGTGATCGACAGGCCGATACCGGTTCCCGTGGGTTTTGTGGTGAAGTAGGGATCGAAGGCCCGTTCCGCGACGTCCTTCGTGAGGCCGGGTCCGTCGTCGCGGACTTCGATCTGGCACGCATCCTCGATGATGCGCGAGAACAGCCGCACGCGGCCTCCCGCCGGTGTGGCTTCCAATGCGTTGATCAGGACGTTGAGCACGGCGCGCGTGCATTGTTTCGGATCGAGCAAGAGTTTCGTGTCGCCTGCGCGGAGGTCGCTCGACAAGCGGATGCCGCGCGCCTCGGCGTCTTGTTGGACCAGATGAAGGCAGCCGGCGAGCAGGGGATCGATGCTGACCGGCTCGGGTTGCAGTTGACGTTCTTTGGCCAGTGCGAGGAATCCGGACACGATCTCATCGAGGCGGTCGACTTCCTTGCGGATGGTCCGCAGTTGGTTGGCGGCTGCGGAAGGATTCGGCGCGTCTTCGAGCGTGTCGAGCGCGTGACTGGAAAGCAGCTTGATCGCGTTGAGAGGATTGCGCACATCGTGCGCGATACCGGCCGCGAGCGTGCCGAGGGCCGACAGGCGCTGCGCCTGGCGCAGGTTCGCTTCGACAATCTCCTTTTCCCGGAGCGAACGGACCATGTGGTTGAAGGTCTGCTCCAGCCCAAGGATCTCCCCGTAGCTCTTGCGCACCTCGACTTCGCTGAGTTTGCCCTCGCTGATCCGCGCGCACGATTCGGCCAAGTCGCTCAGGGGACGCAGGCTCTTGACGATGAAGTAGATCATGAGACCCAACGTGATGAGAAAGACGCCCGTCAGCGCCATCAGGTAGCGATTTTTGAACGCGTGCAGGATGGCGGTCTGGGGGTGGATGCGGAATTGCGCTGTCAACTGGATCGGGTCCATGCCGGCCCGGGCGATGTGGTAGCGGGTAATGACACACCCGTCTTCGGCGAAGCGGGACTCCACTTTGCTGACCTGTTCCACGTTCGTGTCGGGCTTTGACAGGTCGACGACCACATCCTGGTGTTGCCTGCTGATGCCCTCCTTAATCCGCTCGAGGTCCACCTCCTCATCGGGATGCGCGTCAAACCAGATCTGGACATCGTTCGCCATTTCCAGTGTCTGGTTCTCCATCTCGCGGACGACCTCCACGAAGTAGTGCGCGGTAAGGATGTACACGGAACCGAGCAGGCACAGCACCAGCACGGCACACAGGGCGATCACACGCACCTTGAGCGAGTTGTACCAGGGGACTCTGGAATATCGGGTTACCGCTTCCGCCATGGCCGTCTGCTATGCGAGAGAATCGTCCGGCACGGACAACGAGGCGGAGGATCTCTCCGCCTTCTCTTCTCCAGTGAGAAAGCGCATCACGTGCTGGATATCTTCCCAGGCCTTTTTCTTTTCTTCGGGCTTCCGCAGGAGATACGAGGGGTGATAGGTCACCCGCAGCGGAATGCCGTAGTAGGAGTGCCAGTGGCCGCGCAGGCGGCCTGTGGACAGGTCGGTCCGCAGCAGCGTTGTGGCGGCGTGCGCGCCGAGCGCACAAATGACTTTTGGATGCACGAGTTCGAGCTGGCGAATGAGGTACGGTTCGCAGAGCCGCTTTTCTTCGGGAAGCGGGTCGCGATTCTCGGGGGGACGGCACTTCAGGACATTGCAGATGTAGACGTCTTGGCGGCGCATCTTCATGCCCTTCACGATGATGTCGGTGAGCAGTTGGCCGGCGCGTCCCACGAAGGGCCTGCCGATGCGGTCTTCGTCGGCCCCCGGGGCCTCGCCCACGAACACGAGATCCGCATGCGGGTTGCCGTCGCTGAAGACGGTCTGGGTGCGCGTTTTGCACAACTCACATTTGGTGCAAGCCGCGACATCGCGCGCGAGCGCGGCCAGCGCTTCGGCGTTGTCTTCCCGTGAAGGGGCCGCAACCATGGGGCCGTCGGGCGCGGCGGGTACCGCTGCGGTCACGAAGGCGGCCAGCTCCGGGGAAAGCATCAGAGTCTTGCGCCTCGGGTGGGCGGAACGCCGCACCAATTCCCGGGTCATCTGAACGATCTCGTTGTACAGGTCTGCTGAAGACATGGATGTCACCCTATTGCGGCCCATCATAGCACGATTGCGCGGGGCATCTCATCGGGCAGGGCAATCGTGCTAATTCCGGTGGAACGGCCATGCGCGCTTTCGCCGCATCCTTCACTCGATGGTGCGGCGGTGCACGGAGTACGGAATGGGCGGGTTCAGTGGGGCGGGATTTGTTCACGCCCTCTTGCCTTTTCAATGGTGAATCGGAAGGGACCAGCCCCGGACGTGTGCAAATGTGCTACCCCGCCGGAAGCGCAGGCATTATCGCCCGCTTTTGAACAACCCCGCGGCAATCCCGAGCCCGTCAAGAGGGCGGGAACAAATCCCGCCCTACTCAATGCAGAGTGCCTTGCGTGGTCGTCCATGCAGAATACCAATGTGTGCCGCGTGAGATTGCCTTGTCATGTCGGCGCCACTCGGTGCTTGGATACCCGTCCAAGGGTTCCGGTATCATAGGGGAATGGAACGGGCCGGACGAGCGGCCGGTTTACGGTGCATCGATTGACGAGAGGGTCATGTCAGTCCTGAACACAGCCTCAGTCCCCACCAGGCATCCGGCGTTGCGGGGGGCTCGTTTCGTCCTTATCGGGGTGATTATCAATGCCGCCCTGTCCGCGATCAAAGGCATCGCGGGGGTGTTGGGAAACTCCTATGCGCTCATCGCGGACGCCATCGAATCGGGGTTGGACGTATTCCAGTCGCTGGTCGTGTGGGGCGGCTTGAAGCTCGCGGCCGTGCCGCCGGACGAGGGGCATCCGTATGGACACGGCAAGGCGGAGCCGCTCGCGGCGATTGTGGTGTCGTTGGGACTTTTTGCCGGCGCCATCCTCATCGCGGTGGAAAGCGTGCGCGAGATCCTTGCACCGCATCACGCACCGGAACCCTTTACCTTGGCCGTGCTGGTTGTGGTCGTCGCGACGAAAGAGACGCTATTCCGCGTTGCCAGCCGCATTGGCGCCTCCATCAATAGCACGGCCGTCAAATCCGATGCTTGGCATCACCGGAGCGACGCGCTGACTTCGGCGGCGGCGTTCGTCGGCATTTCCGTTGCCCTCATAGGCGGCAAGGGGTATGAGGCGGCCGACGACTGGGCGGCCCTATTCGCGTGCATCATCATTGGATTCAATGGGCTGCGACTGTTGCGGCCGGGACTGGGCGAAATCATGGACAGCGCGCCTGACCCGTCCATCGAACAGGAGGTGCGCCGCATTGCCCTGACGGTGAAGGGCGTGGAGTCGCTCGACGTCTGCTGGGTGCGCAAGATGGGCTTTGACTTCTTCGTGGACCTGCACGTCGAGGTCAAGGGCGACATGTCTGTGCGCGACGGGCACGATGTGGCGCATCGCGTGAAAGATGCGGTCCGCGCGAACAATCCTCACGTGCGCGATGTGCTCATCCACATCGAGCCCAAGGGCTGAGGCGTCATGGCAGCGCGCGAGAGCGGAAATGGCGCGGCGATTGTCGAGGTGTCCGAGCTGACCGTCCGCTACGGCAGCCGCACGGCGTTGGATCGGGTCGCGCTGACCTTTCGCGAGGGCATTTCCGGGCTGCTCGGACCCAATGGCGCGGGCAAAAGCACGCTGCTCAAGACGTTGTTGGGGTTCTGCCGACCGAGCGGAGGCTGGGCGCGCCTCCTGGGCCAGCCCGCGGGGGCGCGCAGTCTGCGGCGCTTCGTGGGGTACATGCCGGAACGTGATGTGACGTCTCCCAAACTCAGCGCGGTGTCGTTTGTGGCGTACTGCGGCTGCCTCGCGGGGATGCCATATCGCGACGCGCTCCAGCGAACGCACGAAGTCTTGAACTATGTGGGCTTTGGCGAGGAGCGTTACCGCATGATGGAAACGTACTCGACGGGAATGCGGCAGCGCGCGAAACTCGCGCAGGCGTTGGTGCACGATCCAAGGCTGCTCTTTCTCGATGAACCTACCAACGGTCTCGATCCCCTGGGCCGCGTCGCTATGCTTGACCTCATCCGCGATATCGCCCGGCAGCGCGGCGTGGCCATCATCCTGTCGTCCCATCTGCTGCCCGATGTGGAGCACGTGTGCGAACGCGTGGTGCTGTTGGATAGGGGCAAGGTCGTGGAGCAGGGCACTCTTGCGGATTTGACAGGATTGCAGGAACATCGCGTGAGCGTACGGATCAAGGAAGGGGCCGACCGCCTGGCCAGGAGGCTGGCGGCGCTCGGGCAGGGCGTCGAGCGACAGGAAGACGGCTCGCTTATCATTGAATCGGCCACCGCGGAGGACCGGAAACGGCTCTTCCGGGCAGCCGCGGAGGAAGGACTTCAGATTCGCCAGTTCACGCCGGTGCGGCACCGCCTCGAGGAGATCTTCTATCACGGAGTCTCGGCCGATTCCTGAACGCCACGAAACTGGAAACCGCATATGCCCATTTACGAGCAGACGTATAGGCGCTGGGAAGCGCCGCGGTTGCGCGGCGGCCGCTGGCTTGCCGTGGCCGCGCAGGAACTGCGTGTCGCCCGCACGTCGGCTTTGTACCGGCGCCTGCTGTTGCTCTCCTGCGTGCCGTTTCTCATCTGCCTGTTCTTGCTTCTCGTAACCGATTTGATGACGACGAATCCGAGCATGCTGCTGCGTTCGCTGGTGCGCCAGGTGCAATTCACCAACATCGATGCACGTTTCTTTCGCATGTACATTTCCATGGCCATGCCTTTCTCGTTCATCTTCTGCTTGCTGGTTGGCGCGGGGTCCATCTGCAATGACTATCGCAATAACCTGCTTGAGGTGTATTTCGCAAAACCCCTCAGCAAAGGCGAGTACTTCTTCGGCAAGCTCGCCGCCGTGTGCTATGTGCCCCTGTGTTTGACGGCGGCTCCCGCCCTGGGCCTGTATCTCCTGCACATGCTCTTCTCGCCGGGAACGGCAGTCGCCTTTGCGCGTGAATCCTACTGGGTGCCCGCGGCGTGCGTGGCGCTCTCCGCGGCGGCGGTGGTACCCACGGCGCTGTTCATCATGGCGTGTTCGGCGGTGAGCCGCTCGACGGGATTCGCGTCGGTCATCGCGTGCGCGCTGCTGTTCATGAACAGCGCTTTCGGCAACGTGCTCGCCGAGGTCCTGCGGATTCACAACCTGCGCTGCCTCAGCTATACGCGGTCCTTGGTGTATCTGGGCGATCTGCTCTTCGGAGGCCGGACGCGCATTACCCTGCACTGGGGCTACGTCGCAGCGGGGCTCGTGGCATTCTCGGTTCTGTGCGCCCTGATCGTGCTGCGGCGCATCCGCAATGTGGAGATTGGATCGTGAGCGCGGCCATCGTGTTCAACGATCTGTCGCGCTGGTTTGGTGAAGTGGTCGCGCTCAACAAGGTGAATCTCCAGATTGGGAGCGGAATTACAGGACTACTCGGCCCTAACGGCGCGGGCAAATCCACATTCATGGCGCTGTGCACATCGCAACTGCGTCCCAGTCAGGGCAGCGTCCGCGTGCTGGGCGAATGCGTGTGGAACAACTATGCGCTGCTGCGCCGAATCGGGCTGTGTCCCGATCGCGAGAATTACTACGAAGACATGACCGGGTATGAGTTCGTGTACTGGCTGACGCGCTGTGCGGGCCTGGGCGCGCGGAAGGCGCGAGCGGCCGCGCAGGACAGCATCGCGCGTGTCGGCATGACGGAACGCATGCACGACCGCATCGCCACGTACAGCCGGGGCATGCGCCAGCGCGTGAAACTGGCGCAGAGTTTCGCGCACAGCCCGGAAGTGCTTTTCCTCGACGAACCGATGACCGGACTCGATCCGCTCGCCCGCAACGCGATCTTCGACTTGATCCGCGATCTCGGACGCGAAGGGAAGACGGTGATCGTGTCGAGCCATATTCTCTACGAGATCGAACGCGTCACCTCAAACATCGTCTTGCTGCACCGGGGGCGCGTGCTGGCGCAGGGCGACGTGCACCAGGTCCGCGCGTTGATCGACGCGCACCCGCACAGCGTATCCATACGCTGTGCGCATCCCCGGATGGCCGCCGCGAAATTCGTGGGCGAACCGCACATTGTCACCGTCAGTTTCGACGAGGACGGCGGCGGCCTCGCGATCAAGACGCGCGACCCGAATGCCTTCTACGACCGCTTAACCAAGCTGCTCGCGGATGGCGCCTTGGACCTGGAGAGCGTCCATTCGCCCGACGACAACCTCCAGGCGGTTTTCGAGTACCTGGTGAAGTAGATTTTGTGCGTTACGCGGCGGGTCGTTCGCACGTGGTATACTTCATGATGGATGATGTTTCAGCACGCACCGAATGAGGAGTTGGCCTGATGCGGTCGTTCACTTTCCCGATCGAGATTGAACCAGACGAAGATCGCTGGTTTGCGCGGGTGCCAGACCTCGAATCGCAGGGGGCGGCCGCGTGGGGCTACACGAGAGAGGAAGCTCTTCGCAACATTCAAGAAGTTGCTCAGATGGTCATTGAGTCGCTGTTGGAAGACGGCAAAACACTGCCTCCAAGTATTCGCGAATCCGGCCAACCCACCATTTCAATCAGCATATGACGATGCTTGTGAATACCGAGTTCTCCAGCCGCACAACGGCGCGAAGCGACCTGAAGATGCCTGTTTCCACCCGAGCCGCCTTGGGTGACCTCAGCCCTTAAGGACGAAAGACAATAGCCCAGCGATTCATCGCTGGGTAGCAAGAACAACCAGAAGACGAGTCCCGGCGGGACGACAGAGCAGGTGAGGTATCGTAGGAAGACGATGTTCAAGAAATGGCTGAAGGTCTTGGATGAGAAGCATTGCGTGAAATACGTGGCACTGGAAATGGAATGGAGTCTTTCGCCCCTGCCGGGGCTTGGGAGGTAGGGGGTCCCGGGGACCCAGCGATGAATCGCTGGGCTATTATCTGTCGTCCCTGTCGGGACTCTTCGCCGAACCCAGACTTTACGAGAATCGGCAAGAACGCGGAAAATGTCCGAAAACACACGGGAAGTATTGTCCAAGAACTCGGTACTCTCCAAGACGGTTTATTGCGGCCGTCTTGGCAACGCGCGAGCCAATCTTCCCTTACACGCTAAGCAAACCGTCACGTTGACAGTACCTCAGGCCCATTTCATGCCTGTGGATTCCCGCCTTCGCGGGAATGACGGCGTGGGTGTGACGTTACGTCTATGGCAGCCTGCGCCATTCCCGCAAGAGCGGGCATCGATAGTCTGTTTATTAGCCCTGTATCGCGTGCGCCAGTCCGTCTTGCGTGTGCAGACTCAAATGCCGCATAAATCCGTCCCACAGGCTTAGGAGAGATGGTGACGGCCGGGATGGGAGAAGGAAACGACAACGTGCCTGATGTGAGCGTCACGCTGCTCACGCTGAATGCGGGGCCGCTGTTGCGGCGCCTGCTGCGGGCCGTGCGTGATCAGGAGACGGGGCGCGCCGTGGAACTTGTGGCGGTGGACTCGGGCTCGACCGATGGCACGATGGATACGCTGCGGGAGTTTGGCGTGCAGGTTGCGCCGCTGTCTTCGATGCCCTTCAATTTCGGCCGGGCCCGCGATCAGGTCTTTGAGATGAGCCACGCACCAATCGTGGTGTGCCTCTCGCAAGACGCGGTCCCCGCACACGCGCGGTGGCTGGAGCACCTGCTCGCGCCGTTGGCTGATTCTGCGGTTGCCGCCTCTTGCGGACGTTCCTTGCCTGATCCCGAGCGCGGGTATCCGCAGTTTCCGTGGGAGCGCAACGGCTGGTTCTACTTCACCGCGGAAATGCGCCGGTTTCGTGAACGTTACGGGCGCGGTCTGTCCAATTCGAATTCGGCGATCCGCCGCTCTGTGTGGGAACGCCTCCGTTTCGGCGAACAGTCCATCGGTGAAGATTTCCGGTTCCAGACCAAGCTGTGTGCGGAAGGCTTCCACATCGCGTTCCCGGAGGACGCGCCCGTGCTGCATCACCACGCGTACACGTTGCGATCGTTGTGGAAGCGTTGTCGCAACGAGGGGCTCGGCCTACGCGAACTGGGTTGCGCGTACGCGGAGATCGATCTTGCCGGGGACCTCTTGAGTCCAGGGAAGTACCGCGCATGGGTGCGCGAACTGGTGCGCGGCGGATTGGATACCGCGGCGGCGCTCGCCTTTCCTGTTGCGCGTCCGCTGGCCGTGTACGCGGGCAGCCGCTTCGGAAGGGCCTTCCGCCCATGACGCGCGCGATTCAGGAATTCTACGAGTCGAACCCGCTCATGGTGAGTTCGCCGTTCGGCGGCGTGAATGGGCTCAATACGGCATTGCTGGAGTCCGTTTTCAGCACTTTGGAAATCGACGTGCACGGTAGGCACATCCTCGACGTGGGCTGCGGCCGGGGCTTTGTTCGCAAGTACGTGGAAGCACGCGGCGGAACGTACACGGGCATGGACCTCGTGCTGAGCGGTAAGGGCTTCCCACTCGTCCAGGGGGACGCGGCGCACCTGCCGTTTCCAGACGCCTCCTTCGATGGTGTATTGTGCATTGACGCGTTCGAACACATCCCGGATGGCGGCGCGGCGGCGCGCGAATTCCGGCGCGTGCTGCGCGGGGATGGATTCATGTTTTTGTCCGCGCCCAGCTACGGAAACGTCGCGGGGGTGGTGAAGTGGGGTTGCGAGACCTTCGGCGGGTACGCCAAGGACACGTGGGCGCCGTTTCGCCGTTGGCAGCCGCAGGAACTGGAGCAGCCGCTGACGGGTACGCGCGTGCGGCGGCTATACGGCGAGGCCGGGTTTGCGCGCATTCGGCGGATTGGGCACGGACCGGAAGTCGGCTTGGGTTTGTTCCCGTGGATCGATCACCCGCGCATGCCGGAGGCGATCCAGTTTCGCTTGCAGCGGCTCGCGGCATGGGCGGGCCCAGGCATGGCGAGGGTTTGGCCTGGGGCGAGCCTGCACGGATTTTGGAAGATGGAGCCATGATTGGGGAAATCAAACGCGTCATCCAGAAGCTGAAACTGCGGTACGGATCTGACGAGACGATCCGCAGGACCCTGCGCGAGATGGGGATCCGCGTCGGCGAGCGGAGCCGTGTGTACACCACGAAATTCGGGTCCGAGCCGTGGCTCATCCGCATCGGCAGCCATGTGGGGATCTCGCACGACGTCACCTTCGTGACGCACAACTCGAATTGGACATTTCAAGACAAGTACGAGACGCTGACCAGTTTCGGAAAGATAGAAGTCAAGGACAATGTCCACATCGGCGTCAACGCCATCATCCTGCCGAATGTCACGATCGGGCCCAACGCGGTCGTGGGCGCGGGCAGCGTGGTCACGCGCGACGTGGCGCCGAATACCGTTGTCGCGGGGAATCCGGCGCGCGTCATTTGCACGTTGGATGAACTCGAGCAGAAGGCCCTCGCCGCGCATATCGACATCCCAAAGGATCGCGAGGCCGCTCGGAAGGTTTTGATGAAACACTTCTGGGGAGACGACGTGTGAACCTCGCCTTGCTGATGGGCAACCGTTTCAACGCGTGGCACCTGCAAGGGTTTCGCATGCTCCGGAACGCACCCCGGATCACGGCATTCCGCGCGGAGTCGCAGATCCAGGCGCACTTCAGCGAACGCGGCGACGGCACCGAAGGGTTCGCGATGGAGCGGATCCACTTCGACACGCAGTCGGGCAATTCACTGATCCGCGCGAAAAATATGTTGATGGAGCGATACTTCGATCGCGCACCCCGCATTCTTCCATTCTCCGAGCGCCTGAAGGGATTCGATCTAATCCATTCCTGGGAACTATTCACGGACTGGTCCGCGGAGGCCGTCGCCGCACACGAGCGTTACGGCACGCCGCTGGTCATCACGGTTTGGGACCTCATTCCATTCAACATGGAGCAGACCGCCGAACGACGCGCGATCAAACAGCGCGTCGCCGCGGCCGCGAACCGCTTCATCGTGTACACGGAACGCTCTCGGATGGCACTCGAACTGGAGGGTATCGCGCCGGGCCGCATCTCCCTGGTTCCGCCCGGCGTGGACACGGATCTTTTTTCGCCGGGACCACGCGCTCGCAGCGACGACGCATTCGAGATCCTGTTCGTGGGGTGGCTCGTTCCGCGGAAGGGAATCGATTTCCTATTGCTGGCCTTAAAGCAACTGTTGTGCGATCCGGAGCTGCGTGGACGCCGCATCCGCCTGCGTATCGTGGGGTCCGGCGCAGGCCGCGATCGCGTCGAACGGCTCATCGCGCGCCTGGGCATCCAGGAGGCGTGCACGTTTTCGGGCGCGGTGCCTTACGGCACGATGCCGGAGATCTTCCGTAGTGCCGATGTCTTCGTGCTGCCCAGTATCGCGACCGATGAATGGCAGGAGCAGTTCGGCATGGCCCTGATCGAGGCCATGGCTTGCGGCAAACCCGCCATCGCCACGTTGAGCGGGGCCATTGAAGAGATCGCGGGTGATGCCGCGGTCCTGTGCCAGCCCAACGATTTCCATGCCCTTTACCGCAATTTGCGAACGCTGATCCTCGATCCCGGGCGCGGGGCAGCTTTGGGATTGGCCGCGCGAGCACGCGTGCTCAAGTGTTTCGATCTGGGCGCGCATGCGGGCGCCCTGTCGGACGTCTACGACGCCCTCCTGAAATGAGCGAGCTGACCAAAGGGTATGAAGAGCTGCGCGGGCCCCTGGGCCGCCGCATCCACCGCGTGCGGCGCATGGTGACGTGGAACGTGAAACGCGCGCTGAATCGCCGTGCCCATATCCTCGTGGAAACGCGCTGGCGTCTTGGCGACGAGATCATGGCGATTCCCATCTACGAGGGCATCAAACGCGCTTACCCGAACTGCGTGCTGAAGGTCTGGAGCGCCTATCCGGAATTGCTGGCCGGGAATCCGTTCATCGATCAGCTTGTCTTGAGCGAACGTGCCGCGTTGACTATCCCCTGCGATCGCTACATCCTGCTGCGCGGTGCGCCGCGCGACATCTTCCGTCTGGAGCATTACGCGCGGCGCGCGGGCATTCCCACACCGGAGGCGAATCCACGGCTGTACTTCGATACCTGGGAGTGCGCGTCCGCCATCGAGTCCTGCGGACACGGCTCTCCATTCATCGCCGTCTGCACGGGGGCATCGTGGGCGACCAAGCGCTGGCCCGCGGCGCACTGGCGGGAGTTGTGCCAGACGTTGGAAGGTGAAGGTCACCGGGTGGTGCAAGTCGGGAAGGACGACGAGCCCGCGGGCGCCGGCGTGTCGCTGATGAACCGTACCAGCCTGTGGCAGACCGCCTGTGTGCTGCGTGCGGCCAGGCTGCTGATCTGCTGCGATTCAGGCCTGATGCACCTCGCCTTGGCGGCGGGGGCACCCGTGCTTGCCTTGTTCGGACCTACTACGCCCTCTATACTGATCCGGGAAGGGACATCCTGCGCGTGTATCGCCAACGGGAGACCTTGCGGGGGGTGTTGGAACGTGTCGCAGGAAATGACAGAACCCGGTGTCTGCCCGCGCGGGATTGCTTCGTGCATGGAGTCGATCTCCGTTGCGGACGTGATGGCGCGAGTCCGGGAGTGTTTGGCGCGTGCGCAATAAGGGGTTGCGGGTGTTGTTCCTGACCCTCTACCCGGACAGGGCCGCCAGCCCGCGATACCGGGTGGCACAGTTTCTGCCCTTTCTACGGGCGGCGGGACTGGATTGCACGGTGGCATCCGCATTGTCGGATGCGGAGTACGAGCGGCTTACGGGACCGGCGCGGAAAGTGCGGCCTTTCTGGTACCACGCCGCCGAGACGCCGCGCCGCGTGCGGCAGGTGGCCGGCGCGGGCAACTACGATGTGGTCGTTTTGCAGAAGGCGCTTATGAGCGGCTACGTGCGCGGCTTGGACCGTCTGCTGAGAAAGCGGGCGAGACGTCTCGTTTACGATATAGATGACGCCGTTCATCTGGCGCCGCCGCATCCTCTCCGGGGAATTTGGCGGCTGATAGAGGACCGTGGGCAGGTGCGCTCCATTATGGCAACGAGTGACCGGGTATTGGCAGGCAATGCGTGGCTTCGCGATGAGGCCAGCGCCGTGGGAGCGCGCGCTACCTTGTTTCCCACCGTGGTGGACACAGACCGCTTCGTGCCCGCCGCCGAGCGCCCCGACTCCTTTTGCATCGGGTGGATTGGGGGTCCCAGCACGACGCCTCATTTGAACGTGGCGAAGGCGCTGGGTGACGTGAAAGATGCGGCGCTCCGCCTTGTGGGCGCGGACGCGGCATGCGCGCCATGGCCGGACGCCGAGGTACGCCCGTGGTCGCTCGAACATGAGGCCGGGGAAATCCAGCGATTCTCCGTGGGGATCATGCCCTTGCTGAAGGACTCCTGGACGCGTGGGAAATGCGCGCTGAAAGCGCTTCAGTACATGGCCTGCGGCGTCCCTTGCATTGCGACACCTTATGGCGCCGTGCTCGACATCATCGAAGATGGTGTGAACGGCATATTCGCAGATACGCCGGAGCAGTGGATGGATGCCGTCGAGCGCCTGCGCGATCCGGTACTGCGCAAGCGCATCGGAGACGCGGGCCGGGCCACCGTAGAATCGCGCTTCGCGTTGCGCGACGCCGCGCCACGTCTGCGGGCGATCCTGGAGGACGTGGCATGACGCGCCCGGGCGGCTCGCTAACGCGCATCTGCTACGTCATCCCTTCGCTCCAGATGGGAGGAACCGAGCGGCAGCTTCTTTACCTGCTCAAGGGGCTTATCCGCGATCACGAGTTGACGGTCGTCTGCACGCACGAAATGGGCGCGCTCGTGGGGGATGCGCGGCGCATCGGGGCCTACGTGCACGAACTGCACACGTGGGGCGGATGGGACTTCACCCTGCTCGGTACGCTACGGAGGATATTCCGGTCGCACCGGCCGGACGTCGTGCACACCTTCCTGTTCGGATTCGACCTGGCCGCGAACCGGGCCGCGCGCGACACCGGGGTGCCTGTCGTGATTTCGAGCCGCAGGGAATTGGCGACGTGGCAGCGGGGGCGTCATATTCGCGCGCAACGCAAAGCGAACGAGTACGTGGACGCCATCGTGGCAAACAGCCGCGCCGTGGCCGAGTTCGCGGCCAAACAGGAGGGGCTTCGGCTCGCGCAGGTGCGCGTCATCCCCAATGGTATCGATGCGGACGCGTTCGTCAGTCAGGCCGACCTGCACCAGGTGCGACTGCGCTACAAGGTGCCGTTTCACACCGAGGTCATCGGGATGGTCGCGAATTTCAGCCCGGTGAAGGATCACGACCTCTTCCTCGAAATCGCGGAGGAGGTGATGCGCCGCAGGCCCGGCGCGCATTTCCTGCTGGCAGGCTCGGGCCCCCGCCGCAAGGAGATAGCCTCTCGCATTCGCAAACGCGGCTGGGACGACCGCTTCACGCTGACCGCCACCATCGAAGAGATCCCCGACCTGTACAAGCTGATGAATGTGTCCGTGCTGTGCTCTCAAGTCGAGGGCTTCCCCAACGCGATCATCGAAGCCATGGCCGCGGGGAAGCCGGTGGTCGCGGCATCTGTTGGGGGTATCCCCGAACTGGTGGCGGACGGGATCACGGGCAAGCTGGTGGCCAGCCGCAGTCCCGGGGATTTCGCGGATGCCCTGGACTGGGTGCTTGACCATTCCGATGAGAGCGCGGCGATGGGTGCGCGCGCGGCGGAGTTCGTGCGCACCCACCTCAGCGTCGCGAGCATGGTGGCCGCGCACCGGACGCTGTATGCGGAACTGCTGGTGCAGTCCATACGGCGCGGAGCCTGAGCCATGTGCGGCATCTGCGGCATCATGCATGGGGATCGCGAGAAGCTCGCGGATATCGCCCTGGTCGAGCGCATGAACCGCGCACTCGAACACCGCGGCCCCGATGACTCCGGCGTATGGAGCAAAGGCCACGCCGCGCTCGCCATGCGGAGGCTGAGCGTGATCGATCTATTTCGCGGCCGCCAGCCCATGTCGAACCAGGATCAATCCGTGGTGCTGGTGTACAACGGCGAGATTTACAATTTCCAGGAGCTGCGGGACTTTCTCGAAACCCGCGGGCACGTCTTCCACACGTTGAGCGATACGGAGGTGGTGCTGCGCGCCTACGAGGAGTTTGGCGACGATGCGCTGCATCATCTCAACGGCATGTTCGCGTTCGCGTTGTACGACGCGCGCAAGGACCGTCTCTTGCTGGCGCGCGACCGCATCGGCATCAAACCGCTTTTCTACACGGTGCGCGAGAACACGCTGGCCTTCTCTTCGGAACTGAATTCGCTTTTGCAATCGGGTCTTGTGCGCGGCGCGCTGAACCCCGCCGCGGTAAACGCATACTTCTCGTTCCTGTACATCCCGTCGCCCGATACGATCTTCCGCGACGTCTACAAGCTGCCGCCGGGGCACAAGCTCGTTTTCGAGAAAGGCGAGGTCTCGGTCGAGCGCTATTGGAAGCTCGAACTGAGGCCGAATCCGAGGCTGACCGTTCCGCAGGCCGCCGAGGCATTCATGGATCTTCTGTGCGATGCGGTCCGCATGCAATGCATCAGCGACGTGCCGTTGGGCGCCTTTCTCAGCGGCGGCATCGATTCCAGCTCGGTCGTCGCGATGATGCACGTGAACAGCGCGGCCCCGGTCAAGACCTTCACGATCGGCTTTGATGATGCGCACCTGGACGAACTCAAGTACGCGCGTGTCGCGGCGCAACACTTCGAGACCGAACACACCGAGGCCATCCTCAAGCCGGACATGGTCGAGACGGCGCCTTACCTTATCCGCTTTTTCGGCGAGCCGTTCGCGGACTCCTCCGCGCTGCCCATGTGGCTCGTGGCCCAGGTGGCACGGCGCGAGGTGACCGTCGCGCTCTCGGGAGACGGTGGCGACGAGCTGTTCGCGGGATACACTTGGCTGCACATGACGCGCTACGTCAACATTTACCGGCGCATCCCCGCCATTCTGCGCTATGCCGTGGACACGGCCTTGCGTGTCGCGCCGCAGAGTCCACTAGTGGGAAAGCTGAGGCGCTTCAGCCACGATTCCTTCCTGGAATCCGACGCGGTGTTCCGCCGCCGCGAGACGTGTTTCGACAGCACCCAGCGCGCATCGTTGTACGGGCCCGAGCTGGCGGCGCTGGTGGCATCGGACGCCGTGGACCGGTTCCAGGAGCACGTGGATTCCGCGGGGGGGATGAGCGTCGAGGACCGCATGCTCCATCACGATTTCAACATGTACCTGCCTGACGACATCCTCGCGAAGGTGGACCGGATGACGATGGCTCACGCGCTGGAGGCCCGCGTGCCGATGCTCGACAACCGTATCGTCGATTTCGCGGCCACCGTTCCCTTCGGCATGAAACTGCGCGGCAGCATTTCAAAATACATCGTAAAGAGGGCCGTCGGGTCCATCATGCCGCCAGATCTTTTGAAGCAGCGCAAGCAAGGATTTGGGATTCCGATCCACCGATGGATGCGCGAGGATTTGCGCGGCCACTTCCTCGAGATCGTGCTCGGGCACGAAGCGCGCAACACGGTGCTCTTGAACCGCCGCGCCGTGCGCGCCATGTTCGATCAGCACATCCAGGGCAACGACCACTATGGACACCACCTCTGGGCGCTGCTGATGTTCGAGCACTGGCTTCGCTATGCCGAGCAGCAGCCAGGGATCACTTTGTCGATGTAGTCAGCCCGCCCGAGCGAAGGTGCACACGGTCTCGATGTGCGGCGTGTTGGGAAAGAGATCGACCGCTGTCGCACGTTCCATGCACCAGCCGCCTTCAATCAGGACCTTCGTATCGCGGGCCAGCGTGGCGGGATCGCACGAGACGTACACGAGCCGACGCGCCTCGCACCGCGCCAGAGCTGGAGCCATTTCGCGCGCGCCGGTTCGCGGCGGATCGAGGATGATCGCGTCCCACGCCTGCTCGCGGATCGCCTCGTGAAACGCGCGCTCATTGCCAGCGCGGTAATCTCCAGCGCCTATCGCCCGGGCCGCTTCCACGGCGGCGCGATTGTGGTCGATGCCGGTGACGTCTCGCTCGCGCGCGAGACCCAGTGACAAATTGCCCGTGCCGCAGTACAGGTCGAGCACGCTCGCAGCATCGCCCACGGCGTCGTGCACGGTGCGCACGAGTACGCGGTTCAGCAGCAGGCTCGACTGCGAGAAGGCGCCATTGACCACGGGAACGCCGTCGAAAAGAAAGGATGCCCGCGCTTCCTCCGAACCGGGATGTTGCGCATGCGCAAAAGCGGATTCAAGACCGCGAATGTGCGAACGCGTCCACACCAGCACGTCATCGCCTTCGGGATTGACGACCACTTCCACGGATCCGTCGGGCTTCAGCGCGCGCAGCGTTGCCAGCGCCGTGTTGAGCCGGGGATGGCACAGCGGGCACGCCGTCACGTCCACCACGTCGTGCGATGCGGTCGCGTAGAAGCCAAGGTGCTCGCCATCGCCATGAAACTCGGCGCGCGTGCGGTAGCGCAGCCGATGGTTGGAATCATCGGCCCACGCCACGTCGATCTCGATGCGCGCGAGCCGCGCTAGACTCTCGCGCACGATTCGGCGCTTCCACTCCCCCTGAGCGGGATACGCGAAGTGCAGCCACGTGCACGCGCCGCAAATACCGTAGACCGGACAGTGCGCGGGAATGCGATCGGGCGAGGCTTCCAGCAACTCGTCGATGACCGCCCACAGCACGCCCTTGGAGCGCTTGACGATCCGCGCCCGCACCGTGTCGCCCGGAAGCCCGTACGCGACGAAGCACACCTGCCCTTCGACGCGCGCCACGCCGTGGCCCCCATGCGCCACCGCGGTGATTGTGAGATTGTGAGTCATGAGATAGGACACTCCGGAGTCGTTGAATGCTGACTTTGGCCGCAGGCTTTGCGCGTGACGCACGCGTCACCGTGCGCCGCGTAGCTGAGGATAGCGATCGCGGCACAAGTGGACAAGTAGGAGGCGCGCAAGCAAGGTTAGCGTTGTGTGGAAATCGGAAGCGAAGAACATCCCCCTTGATCCCCCTTCAAAGGGGGAATAAGATGTGGCAATTCGTTGGTTTTTTTGCCGATTTTCGTCATAGGGCAAACTCTGGGCCTTCCTCTCCGGCCGGCGAAGCGACTTCTGTCGGTTGCCTCTTCAAAGGGGGACGCTTGCAACACTATGTCCATAGATTGCGAAAAGACTTGAGGGCAACACTCGGACTCCTGGCGCGAAGAATGCGCGGCCCGAAGGGCACGCGCAATGGGTCCCCCTTTGAGGGTCTGTCGATTTATTCGTACTAGTACAGCTCGGGCGAGTCAAGGGGCTTCGTGGAATGCCCCAGGTTGAACGATCTCGACTTCGGCTGACTGATGTGATGATCCGAAATCATCTCTTTGGCAGTCCTTCTCGATTAATCCGACAAACCCTTGAAGGGGGCAGGCCCGCAGGGCCGAGGGAGATGTGACG
The DNA here is from genome assembly GCA_020849535.1 of Candidatus Hydrogenedentota bacterium. GTDB lineage: Bacteria > Hydrogenedentota > Hydrogenedentia > Hydrogenedentales > SLHB01 > JAHDWY01. Next base: position 593 of record JADLGB010000066.1, on the reverse strand, counting down.
CGCGGCAGATCCGAGTCCGCTTCTCAAGTACTTCACGCTCCATCGAGCACTTGACGCAGTTCCGGCCGGCTACTCCAACCGGAAGGATAATGTCACGGGCTCGGCGTTGCGCGTGACACCCAGCCGGAAATTGGAGGCATTCGCGAACTTCTCAAATATCTCCGCGAGTTTTTGGTCGCTGTCGATCTTGACACCGTTGATAGTATTGACCACATCGCCGTTTTGCAGGCCAATTACGCCGCAGAGCGGGACGCCCGCGAAATTGTCGGACTTGATCCCGACCACTTTTCCCATTGCGTCTTCGGCCATCTGAGGATTCAACGCTGACACGACATCAGCATAGTTGTACGAACCCATTTCCTGGACCATCTTCTCACGGTTCAAGACAACCATATCATCGGTCTTCGATGCAGGCTGCGATTGAAGTCCTGCCGGAGTGCCCGCCGATGCCTGCGCCGTGGCGGTTGCCGCCGCGCCTTGACTCGATTGTGCGCCCATTCCTGTTGAGGATGACTGCTGCTTGGGTGGCTCCGGCAGACGCAACGTCTCCAGCTCATCCACGGTGGTGACGTAGGTCTTGTCGCCGACCCGAT
>JADLGB010000065.1 GCA_020849535.1 Candidatus Hydrogenedentota bacterium | reverse complement strand
GCGGCGGAGCGGGCGAGCTACTACGATGGTCCATATACCACCGAGTCCGTCGCGGACCACGTGGAGCATCTGCGAGCCGCCGAGGCCATCGTGCTGATCTTCCCCACGTGGTGGTTTGGCCCTCCGGCTATTCTCAAAGGGTGGTTCGACCGCGTGTGGGGTCCCGGCGTCGCTTACGATCATTCCAAGGGGTACGGCCCCATCAAGGCGCGCTTGCACGATCTCCGCGAGATGCTCGTCGTGACAACCCTCGGCGCGCCCTGGTGGGTTGACCGGCTAATCCTCAGACAGCCGGTGAGAAGAATCATCAGGACCGCCATCGTCGGCACGTGCGCACCCAGATGCCGGTTCCACATGCTGTCCATGTACAAATGCGAGTCCTTGACACCCGCACAAGTTGAAGGATTCTGGTCGCGTATTCTACGCGTGTTGTCCAGATGGTGATTTCGTAACGGCCGACTCGGCGAAGGATGGGTCTGACCTCCCCAGTCACCCCGGCAGGAGCACATCATGAACACGATGAACAGAAGACAATTCATGCGCATGAGTTCCGTGAGTGGCGCCGCGTTGGGAGCCGGACTGCTCGCCCAAGGTGCTACGCGAACCAAATCGGCCAAGGCAGGCGCCGACGCGTTCGTGGATCGAATCGCGTTCGGGCCATGGATGAATGACACGCGAACAAGTCCCTTGCCATTTTCGTCATGGCCGGTTGACGCGTTCGACGATGTGACCATTCAGAGCATCATCGACACCTTCGACTTGAATGAAGCCTATGGCTACAACATCTACGACATCTTTGGCCTCTTCGCCACATGGGGGTGGCCCGAGGATATCGAGAGCGCCGCGACCCCCGAACGGGCCGCGCGCGTGCGCACGCTCATCAAGGCGGCTCACGCCCGCAACATCAAAGTCATCTGCGGGATGGGCGTCTACAGTTGGGGCTTCGACGAGATCATCAAGAAGCACCCCGAGGTTGCGGGAGTAAACCAGCAGTATCCGAACGAGCATGTCATGTGTGGCTCCAAGGAAGCGTCGTGGGTCTGGCAGCAGAAGCTCATCGACTTCATGATGAAGTGGGACATCGACGGGTTTCATCTCGAGGCGGCGGACCTGGGCCGTTGCACGTGCCCCGACTGCATGGCCAAATGGCCACGGAATCCCGAGTACTTCTGCGACATCAGCGCGCGCACGGCGCGGTACATCCGCGAAAAGATGCCCGAGGCATACGTGCTGATCACTACGATCAGTTGGGCCGACTGGAATGTGGGATTCACCGAAGAGGACCAAGAGGCCGTGGTCGCGATCAGCGACACTGTGGACTGCATCTTCGATCAGGGCCACCACGGGTGCTACGTGCGGCCGCCTGCCCGCAAGCCTTTCATCGAACGCTTGAAGTGCCGGTTTGGCACCTCGGGCGGGTTGTGGGTCTATCCGACGTACACGTGGGACCGGCTCCAGTGGTTCCTTCCGTACGCCCGGCAAACGGGCACTCATATGAAGGAGTTGTTCGCCGACGGTGGCCGTGGGGTCATGTACTACCAGGGCCCCCCAAACAATCCCGGCGTCGAAATCAACATTGCCTTCGGCGGACAGCTCATGTGCGCTCCCGGCCTGAGTGTCGAAGAGAATCTCGCCGCTGTTCTCGAACGCATCTACAAGCCGAAATCACCAGCGGCGCTCGACAGACTCGTCGCGCTGGTGCTTGGAGCCGAAGATGCCTACTTCAACAACATGGACTGGGACGAGGAGCACCGATACCTGAAGGGCAACACGTTGTTCCCCGGCCCGGGTGAACTGCACCTGTCGCGTCCCATCACCGGAATCTACGGCACGCCCGACTACTTGTTCGAGCCGCAGATGACGTTCGAAGGACGCATGGCCTACAACGCCGCGTTGGAGAATGTGCTGAAAGAAGCCTACGCGATCGGCGGCCAATTCAAAGCCCAGGACAAGATCGCCCGGCTACAGAGCGCACTATTGAATACAATGATGATGGTCCGCACCGCCATCACCACCCAGCAATGGCAGGAGCAGCGGGCCAAGGAAGGCAAGTAGGCACGGCAAGTCAGGGCGGGTATCAGGATGACTTATTGGCGTGACGTGTTTTATGTCAGCAGTGCCTACTGCATACTGGGCAGACTGATCCAAGCACGGCTAGTGCACGGCTATTGATTCCGACAATCCGATCTGCTTATATCGAGCCTGGGGTGTAGTAGCAGTTGTCATTGGGAGATGCCGGCATTTCCCATCCTTCGTGGCGTCAGGATGATCGAATATGCTGTTGGACCTCATCCAGAACATCGCGCTATTGGTGGCGTTAGCTGTGGGGCTGCAAGGGTTGGCGCAATGGCTCGAGGACCGGCACTTCGAGTTCCGTTTTCTGGCGGGTCTCTTGTTTGGAGTGGTGGGCGTAATCGGCATGATGACGCCGGTCACGTTTGCCACGGGCGTCATCTACGACGGCCGCTCGATCGTGCTCAGCCTGGCGGGTCTCTTCGGAGGCGTGGTTCCCGCCACAGTCGCGGGCATCATGTGCGGGCTCTACCGGTTCTTTTACGTGGGCGGCGCAGGCGCGTATGTGGGCACCGCGGTAGTCATCGAAGCATCGCTGCTCGGTGTGGGTCTGCGCTACCTGCGCAAGCGCGACCAGCGGTGGGTGCGCCCGGTTCCCCTTCTGCTCTTCGGCCTACTCGTCCACGCGCTCATGCTGATCATCCAACTGTGGCTGCCCCAGCAGATGGGCTGGCAGGTGGCCCGGACTGTCGGTCCGGTGGTGCTGATTGGCTATCCGATTGCCTTTCTCGTTGCGGCTCGGGTCTTCTTGGAGGGAGAGCGACGGCGCGACGCAGTGCGCACGCTCGCTGAGAGCGAAGAGCGCCATCGCAGCCTCTTCGAGGCCAACCTCGCCGTGATGCTGATGCTGGACCCAGAAACCGCGACGGTCGTCGATTCCAATCCGGCCGCCGAGCGGTTCTACGGCTGGAGCCGCGAGGAGCTTAAGGGCAAACCCCTTTCCGAGATCAACACGCTGTCACCAGAGCAGATCCGGTCAGAGATGCGCGCGGCCCAAGAAGCGAAGCGCAATCACTTCTTCTTTCAGCATCGTCTGGCGGATGGCTCGGTTCGGGATGTGGAAGTTTACAGCGGCAGTCTGCGTTTCGCGGACAAGAACCTGTTGTACTCCATCGTGCATGACGTCACCGAGCGCATGCAGGCGGAGAAAGCGTTGCGTGAACGCGAACAGCACCTTCACACCATCCTCCAAACAACGGTGGATGGTTTCTGGGTCTTGGACTGTCAGGGGCGTTTCATCGAGGTGAATGATGCGGCCTGCCGTATGTTGGGCTATCGCCGGGACGAGATCCTGGGAATGGTCATCACGGACCTGGACGTCGATGAGTCCCCGGAAGAGATGGTAGTCCGGGTCGCGCGGATCATGGCCAAAGGCTCGGAACTGTTCGAGGCCCGTCACCGGCGCAAGGATGGCACCATATATCCCGTGGAGGTATCGAGCACCTATGTGGACCGTGAGGGAGGCCGGCTCGTCTGCTTCTGCCGCGACTTGACGGAGCGCAAGCAGCGCGAAGCCCACATCGCGCTGCTGGGCCAGATGCTCGATACCGCGCCCGCGTCCATCACCATTCATGACAGCGAGGGCCGCTTCCACTTCGCCAATGAAGCAACTCTCACGCTCCATGGATACGACACCAAGGGAGAATTCCTGGCCACCAACCTTTATGACCTGGATGTTCCCGAGAGCAGGAACCTCGCCGCCGAGCACTTACGCACAATTGCCGAAGCGGGCCAGGCCCGCTTCGAAGTCGTCCATCATCGGAAAGATGGCTCCGTTTTTCCGCTCGAGGTGTTGGCCAAGGCCATCGACTGGCACGGCAAGCCTGCGGTCCTCAGCATTGCCACCGATATCACAAAACGCAAAGAGGCCGAAGAGGCCCTGCGCAAGAACGAGGCCTTCCAGGCAGCCTTGATCGCCTGCTCCCCCGTCGCGTTGTACAGCATCGACGCCTCGGGCAACGTCCAAACGTGGAACGCCTCCGCGGAGAAGATCTTCGGATGGACGGAGGAGGAGATCCTGGGCAAACCCTTGCCGATCGTGCCCGAGGGCCAGCAGGAGTCGTTCGCGCAACTGCACCAGGAGTCGATGGCGGGCCAAGTCTTCATAGGCCAGGAGGTGCTTCGCCAGCGCAAGGATGGCAGCTATCTTACGGGCAGGCTTTCCATTGCGCCCATTCGCGACACTTCCGGGGATGTCGTGGGGATCATGGGGGCGATGGAGGACATCACCGAGAGCAAGAAGCTCGAAGAACAACTGCGCCAATCCCAGAAGATGGAGGCCGTAGGCCGGCTCGCCGGCGGCGTCGCCCATGACTTCAACAACATGCTCGGCGTAATACTCGGCCATACGGAATTGGCTTTGGAGAGGATCGACGCTTCCGACCCCATTCGCGAGGACCTAAGCCAAATCGAGTCGGCCGCCAGACGCTCCGCGGATCTCACTCGCCAACTGTTGGCGTTTGCGCGCCGTCAGACCGTTGAACCCAAGACCCTCGACCTGAATGAGACGATCGAGTCGATGCTGAAGATGCTCAGACGCTTAATCGGCGAAGACATCGATCTGCTCTGGCAGCCCACGCCAGACTTGGACGCCATCCGTATCGATCCCTCTCAGGTCGACCAGATGCTGGCCAATCTGGTTGTCAACGCGCGCGATGCGATTGGCAATGCCGGTGGAACGGTTACCATTGAAACCGCCATGGCCGATTTCGATGAAAACTACTGCGCCTCCCACGCGGGCGCCCTGCCGGGCCGCTATGTGATGCTGGTTGTCAGCGACGACGGCTGCGGAATGGACGCCGCAACACGGGCGCAAGTCTTCGAGCCGTTCTTCACGACCAAGAACATGGGGGAAGGCACCGGCCTGGGGTTGGCCACTGTGTATGGTATCGTGAAGCAGAACGGCGGCTTCATCGATGTCTACAGCGAACTGGGGCGAGGCTCCACCTTTCGGATTTGTCTCCCCCCTCATGTGAGCGCGGCACCGCAAACGAAGCCCGTTACGATATCGGAGTCTTCCCATTTGAAGGGTGGCGAAACGGTCTTGTTGGTCGAGGATGAGCCTAGCCTTCTGACCCTCACGTCGACCATGCTCGAAAAGCTGGGCTATCGAGTGCTGAGGTCCGCGTCTCCCGTAGAGGCCATTCGGATCGCCAAGGAACACGCCGGTGAGATTCATCTTCTTATCACCGATGTGGTCATGCCCGAGATGAACGGCCGTGACCTGGCCAGAGTCTTGCTCTCCCTCTACCCAAGTCTCAAGCGGCTCTTCATGTCCGGCTACACCGCCAACGTCATCGCTCACCAGGGTGTGCTGGACAAAGGCGTCAATTTCATCCAAAAACCGTTCACCAGGGAACATCTGGGCGAGAAAGTGCGCCAAGCCCTAGACACCTGAATGCACCTCACGCATAGCCGCGGCCAAGGAAGGAGCTTGTCAGCGCTTGTCCGTGCTTGTCCACGGATGTCCGCAGATGTCCGCGAATGAACGCGAATGAACGCGAATGCAGAGGGAATACTGAGACAGTGCGCCCTTCCTCTTGAGGCCTGAAGGGCCGATTCCATACTAGCCCATCGCGTCGTAGCCGCAACCAAACGAAGATAGTTGTCCACCGATTTCACTGACTAAACTGATTCAAGAAGTAGACCCAACACGGGGGAACGGGCATCTCGCCCGTGGTTTGGATACTCTTCAACGCAGAGGCGCGGAGTTCGCAGAGGAACGCGGAGAAGCAAGAGGACGGCATCCTGGTACTGCCTCGCTCTCCGAGCGCGGCAGCACAAGACTCTACCTGGCCCCGGAGCCGGAGGGTTCTCCAAATGCCTCTCGGTGGTATCGAATCGGCCGCACCTGTGTGCAGTCAAGCCAATCTCTTGAGCAAAGCGCTTGGCTGCCGCGCTCGGAGAGCGAGGCAGTACTGAAGAGGCCACTTTGGGGCTGAACGCTTTTTGGGAGTCGCAGAGTATGCACTATGGCACCTCTTTCCCAAAGCACGATGTTTCCCCTGCCCCTATCCGGCTCTATGGTAATCCGGGGAATCTGTGAGATAAGGTGGGCGCGGGAGGAAACAACTTTGACTGGACTATACGGCGAGCCCCGGTACTATGACGTGGCGTTCTCGTATCGCGACTTCGACGGGGAGGTCGCGGTCATGACGGCATGCAGCCGGCTCTTCGGCACTGGGACGCCCCGGCACGTACTTGAGATCTGTTGCGGTCAAGCCCCCCATATCGAGGCATGGGTGAAACAGGGCCTCGCGTCCTACACAGGCATCGACGCCAGCCCTACCATGCTCGGGCTCGCGCGTGACCGTGCCCGCTCGTTGGCGGCGCCCGCGCAGTTCCTGCAATGCGACCTTGCGGATTTCGCCTTGGCCGCCCCCGCCGATTTCGCCTGCACGTTGCTCGCCTCGCTGTACGCCCGCGACACCGCCCATCTCGAAGCCCACTTCAGCGCTGTGGCGCGCGCCCTCGTGCCCGGTGGTCTCTACTTCATGGAATGGAGCGTCGATTTCGATCCCATGGTGGACATCGTCGATTCCTGGGAAGTCGAGCGGGACGGTATCCACATCAAGGCCAGCTACTGGACCTGCTGCGTGAACCGCGTCGAACAAACGTACGAAGACACCATCCACCTGCAGATCGACGAGCGCGGAGTCCAACGCATCGTCGATGACCGGGCCGTCCGCCGCCGCATCTTCCCGCAGGAGTTCCTGGCGTTCATTGATCGCCACCCCGCCTTCGAGTTCATCGGCTGGTGGAACGACTGGGACCTCAACCAACCCATCGACGGCAGCAAACCCGTGAACCGCCCCATCATCGTGATTCGCAAGACGTAGCCGGCAAGGCCACGCGGGTCATGGCTGTGGTCGATCGGACGGATTGGACGGATCGGTCTGATCGGACAAGGGGACACAGCCACCCCGCGTCGTGGCTGTGCAACACGTCTTTCTCCTCTCCCGGGTCTATTCAGAAACTTCTGAAGTCCTACTGCTGACCGAGGCCTGGAAGAAGGGAAGAGCCAACAAAGGCTGGGCAAGCGCGTGTGGCATAGGCGCCCTCGCCTGTGTCCCATTCTGAGCCCTCCTCTAAAGACGGAATGGCTCACTCCTGCGGCGGATTGAGTAGCTGCCCGGCGCTGCGCGGATTCTCGCGCGCCCAACGTTCCCATGCGAGCAGTGTCGCACGGTATTGCGCCGTGGCAGTTGCGTCACTCCCTACTTGGGACCAATCGCCCTCGGGGAAATCCCCGTTGTTGACGCGCCACGTGCGCTCAAGCTGGCTGACGAGGGATCTTGCGATTGAGTATTGGGTGGCCGACGGTTGTGCGGCGGCCCGCGCGATCCAATCCGCCAACTCGAGTCCATCGTGCCGGGCGAGGTAGCGCGCGGCCGTGTCGCGAATACTCTCCTCCGGGTCGTCGACGAAGCGTTCAAGAGCTTCGCGAACACGATCGTCCTTCACCTTGCTCAGCGACCTCACAAGCGTCCCACGGGCGCGCGCATCGTTTATGTGGGCGGCCGTCATGAGATGGATGAGCGCACTCTGGGCGATATCGTCCCGCTCGCAGCCCTTGTGCCGGCGGTATAACGTGTCGAGTCCGCGCAAGGCGGCATCCTGCTCGCCGGGCGTGCCATACTCCAGAAGCTCGGCAAAGTAGGGCATCGCCTCCGGGTACGCGATATCGATGAGAGGCCGCAACAACAAGACGCGAAAACGCGAATCCTCGACCGAGGAAATGAATGTCAGCAGGTCCGGCCCGGCCTCCACTCCCATCGCGCCGAGGCTGTCCAGGGTCTCGTTCGCGCCCTCCCAATCCGGCGCCGATTCGAATTCGGCCGTGGCCTTCGCCAGCAAACGATCGACCTTCTCCTGGAACAGCGCCGAATCGTCTGCTGACCGATGGATCTCGAATGCTGCTGCCTCGGTCCGAACCCTCCCGCGAAATCGCTGGCTGGGGTCATCCGCCAATCCGCGAAACTCCGCAGTGATGGAGTACGTGCCTTCCCGGGACAATTCAAGAGTGCCCGTCGCGGTTGCGGATTCACCCGGACCCAGCACAATCTCTTCCGGTTCCGGCAAGTAGGTCTGGATCTGGCTCACCAGGCCGCGCCAACCGGGACCCTCGACGCTCGTATGCATGGTTCGTTCGTCAAAGACCACTGGCCGCAGCAGGGTGAGCGCGTCGCTACCGATGTTTGTCAGCGTGACCGACACTTCGATGGGCTGGTGGAGCCAATACATGTCGGCGTCCGTGGCGATTTCGAGCGCAAGATGCTCATTGACGTCGGGCCGCGGGTCCGTCCTTCGGGGACGCTCCGCAGGCCACGGTTCCGAACTGAAGGGAACCCAACCCTCGTCCTTGGGAGCTGGCTCCACTTCACGCGCCAGGTCTTGGTTTGAAAGCCAGCACCGCCATCCCGGATTGGGTAGTTGAAAGTACCCCTCGGCCACCTCACGTATCTTGCCCTGGCCGGCGTCGTAATAGCGAAGCTTCATGGGATAGGAGTTTCCATCTCGATAGGTGGCCCGGGGCACGTTCTTCGCTGTCCAAAAGATCTGCCGGCCATCGGGTGATAGGGCGTGGTCCACATTTCCCGTCATCGTGGACACCACCTTCTGACTATCGAATAGCGTGTAACTGTTTTCAGTCCTGGTCAGCCGATACGCGCCGCCGATTCCGTCGTACTCCGAAAGCGAGCCGCCGTCCGCATCGATCTGGAACTTGCCCAGGCTTTGCACGTCCACGATGGGTTGCCCATCCAACTCGCCTGGCCGCAGCCGGACTCGGCTCATGATTGGGTTGCCCGGTATCTCCACGAGGTCCTTGGTTTCTCCGGTGTTTGTATCGATTGAGGTGAGGTACCGCTTGGCGCCGTCCGAGTACACAATGGAACTGGCCGGTCTGCCGCTTTCGTCTTCAGCACGCACAGCAAGTACGCGAGTCGAGTCGAGCCACACAAACGGAGGAGTTCCGTACATGGCGCTCGAGATGGCGGGTTCCCGGTGCTCAATGGGCGAACCAATCTCAGACACGACCCCCGAATGGAGGTCCACGATATTCAATGTCTGGACGTTGGACCAAATGACCTTGTCGCCGCTGCCGCCCAGGTCGCGTTTGGGCGCGAAATAGGCAAGGTACCGATTGTCGGGTGAAACCTCGACATCTCTAATCTGCGAGTTCCAGGGGATTCGAACGAGATCGCAATGGGCCTGCCGGGAAGAATCATATACGCGAATCGTTGCGGTATCTCCATTGCGGATGGCTTCATAGAGTTTCCCCGGTCCTGCGCAAAGTCTCTCTACGGAGGCAATCTTCTCGACGTTCCCCGTTTGCGCGTCAATGGAAATCAACGAGCCCTCGTCTTCTGACGTCTCTGCGAACACCCTCCCTGCCCCCACGTACAAAGGCCAGACTTGTGACCACTGCCCGCTCCGCGTGTACCCGTCCGCCAGTTCGATTCCGTCAGGCGTAATGGTCGCCAAGACCGGAGTGCTGGACTGCACACGGTCCTTCTCGGTGTTGTAACGGATGAAGAAGAAGCGGTCGTAGATCTTGCCGCCGTCCGCCGTGTCTTGCGCGCTGGACTCTTCCACCGGGCCGGACGCGGATGCATCACGGTTCCCTATTGGATCGGCCTGACCAACAGAGGAGCCTGCTGACGCGACCTGCACGATGGGCGCTTCGGGCTGCTCAGGCACTCCTTGCCGTTGGAACAAGAGCCCCAGAGCAATGGTGCATACTGCTATCGCAAGCAGCGCAGACTTCACGGTAAAGGATTCGCCGAGAATGGCGGCAACACTCGCCGCCGTGCTGGCTTTCACGGGAATCGCAGCGGCTGGCAATGCGAGGAGGACACGTTTCCGCAGCACCGCAAAGTCAGCGGCCTCGGACTTCGTTTCACCTAGTTCCGCGCACACCTTCTCGCCAACCAGTCTGCGGCCATACTCGAGGCGCTTGCGCAATGCCGCCTCGCGCACACCGAGAAACCGCGCCGCCTCCGTCGAGTCGTACCCTTCAATGTAGCAGAGCACCATCGCTTCCCGCGTCTTCGCGGGGAGTTGCGCGATGCGTGAGCGCACCCACTCCCGGAGTTCACGCCGCATGGCCACAGCCTCGCCGGTCTCTGCGCCGTGTGCGGGGGCATGCTCCGCGACTCGGTCTCGCGCGCGATCTTCCCGGCGCTGCTTGCGCAGCCAATCGATGCAGTGGCTTCGCCCTATCTTTGCAAGCCAGGCGCCGAAGCGATCACCGTCGCGCAGAATACCCAACCGTTCGTAGGCATAGATCAGAGTCTCTTGCACGAGGTCCTGCTGCGCTGAGGCATCGGCCACATAGCTCGCGCACAGGCCGCGCAGCATGGGCAAGTAGCGGTCCACCAATTCGATGAACCGGTCCCGGTTGCCGCTCAGCACCAGCCTTACCAAATCCGCGTCTGACATGGGAATTCACTCCGTCGCTACCATCGTACGCTTCTGGAATCCTCACAGGGAACGCCCGGACCTGTCCGCAACAGCCAGACCCGCCAGTGTTTGGTCCGTGCTTGTCCGTGTCCGTAATGGCGTTCACCATGCCGCATGTGTGAGGAATCCGCCGGTGCGTGTGCGGCAAGTCTCCCTTGATCCCGCCTCCAGTCCTGTTACAATGCCGTCCGTATAGCTTTCCCATAGGGTCTTTGAACCATGCGGCTTTCCAGTGATTGGTCCCTCACCCTGCGCAACCTGTTACTGCCGATCTACTGCAAGCAGTGCGGGGAACGCATCCTCACCGACGAGAATGGCTACTTCTGTGCGACGTGCTGGGAACAAAGCCCGCGGGTTGAGCGGCCGTTTTGCCCGTTGTGCGGGCGGCCACACGTGGGAGCCGTCGGCATGGGCACGCGCAGCAACTTCCGGTGCGGGCCGTGCAGCGCCACGCCATGGGACCGCCCCTACCGCCGCATCCTCGGGGCGGCGGTCTATGAGGGCGCGGTGGAGGAGGCCGTCAAACTGCTCAAGTTCCACGACAAACCCCGCTTGGCGGGGCCGCT